>JAKQKW010000485.1 GCA_029560455.1 Candidatus Rifleibacteriota bacterium | reverse complement strand
GCCACGCCAGACTCAGGCTTGATCAAATGTTGAGTGAAAAGATTCAGTTGAAAAGGTTTGAAAAAAGCATATGAACTGCGAAGAGAGCAAAAACTTAATTGTTGAGATGACTGAAGCTGACGAAATCGGCAGTAATGCTGAACTTTCGGCTCATCTCGCCGCTTGCTCGACCTGTCGTAAGTTCCTGAAATACGAGTTGAAAATGCGTGACGGTTTTGAAGAAATAGCTTCAGAACCTTTGCCTGCCGAAGTTACGCGAAAAATACTGGCAGTGCCGAGAATTGTCGCGGCAGAAAATGCTGCGGCTGCCCCAGACTGGGTTAAAAAACTGAGCGCTTTTGTCAATTCCATGACTTTTAAAATCGCTCTTGCTTCCGGAATTACCGGGTTTGCCGTTGCTGTAATTTTTCTTCGCGGTTTCGCGCCGGGTTTTGACAGGCATTCGCAACAGACAGAAGATGAATTTAAACAGGTTAAAAGGCTTGAACGCCCGCTGTTCATGAGAGGCAGAGAGTCTTCACAGCCGGTTTCGTCAAACACTGTCGCGGCTGTCGGCGCTGCTGTCACAGTGCATCCAGAACTTAAAAAGAGTCTGGAGACCAGTTCGAAGCTCACCGGCGATCTGCTGGCCTTCAAAGCAGAAAAGAATGTCGGTGTGATTGCTGAAAGAAAAACAGCAACTTCGCAGCAGATACCAGGTGCGGTGAGCTTTGCGCTTGAAGAAAATGCTGATACTTCAGGTCGGTTTGCCATGGCCCCTGCTGCGCCACCTCTTGAAACCATGGAGGTTGCTTTTGACGAGGCTGAACCGTTGAGCATTGAAGCCGAAGAAACTGCGCAGGATACCATGCAGATGGCCTCAGCGCCGAAGCTTAAAGAAGTCTTGCGCAGCCTGCCCACCTCTTCGAAATCTATCGGTATGGCAAAGAGCGAAACCGTCGATTCTTTTGCCGAACCAGAAACTGAAACCAGAAGCGATCCGCGTGCCGCCGCTATCTATAATTTTCTTGAGAGCAATGGCCTTGCCTCTGAGGAAGGTTTTGTAGACCTCGATGATCTCTTCATGAAAGGTTACATTGATAACTCTCAGCTGCGTGAGTGGCGGGCGCCAGATGGCAATGGCTGGTATTTAAGCCGCGCTGGCAATCGTCCGGGCCTGATTCTCAGACGTAAGCCCTGAAGAAATAAATTATTTTTTCCCTTTTTCTTTTTTCATTTGATTTACCTGCAGAACGAAAATTCTGGAGGTAAAGCATGCGTAATTTTCTGGCTGTTTTTGTGTTTTTGTCTGTGGCTTTGTCTTTAACTGACATTTTTGCCGAAAAACAGTTTTCTTTGTCGGCAGAAATGGTGCAAAAATCTCGCGCTGAGCTGGTTGAGCAGATTTTTTTGCTTGATCTGCCTCGTCTCCACATGAATGAAGAATATCTCAATGATCTTGGTGCCGGTTATGACAGGGATAACCGACAGTATTTTCTTGAGAGGCCGGCACGGTCTGATGGTTTTTTAGACAGCACTTTCCTTATCATCATTGGATTTTCTGACGCCAGCTGTCCGCTTATAACTGTTTTTGCTCCTCAGGATGCCTGTTATCAGTGGTTGCAGATTCGCATTCGCAGTTGCAATGGCCGGTTGTTTGGCCGGCCGGTGTTTCAACCCGATGGTTATTGCGGAAATCTGCTTGATTTCGGTTATGTCAATTCTGAACAGTCATTTTTTCAGGCTCGTCTGATTGCTGATAATTGATGCTGTTACAGTTGTATTTATGGCGGGTTGGGTGTATTCTTTTCGGGGTACGATAGCACCAACTGAAAGGGGATAATATGGCACTCGAACTTAACAGCAAAAACTTCAAATCAGAAGTTACTGAATTTCAGGGAGGCGTTCTTGTAGATTTCTGGGCTCCCTGGTGTGGTCCCTGCCGCATGATGGGTCCGATTATCGACAGTCTGGCCGGAAAATTTGCAGGCAAGGTTAAGATCGCCAAGCTGAATGTTGATGATGCCGCTGATATCGCTGCTTCGTTCAATGTTTCCACGATTCCGACCCTGATTTTTTTCAAAAATGGCAAAGCCGTGCACACTTTGGTTGGTGTAACTCCTGAACCAGAACTCGAAAATCAGATCAACAGCAAGCTTCTCTGACGACTATTCCAACCCCAGAACAGGAGTTTTAAATGAATCAGATCATCAACAGTAGCGCAATTCAGGCTATTGTAAGAACCGATCATCACGACCCGTTTCAGATTCTTGGCGCCCATATTGCCGAATTCAAAGGCAAAAAGTGCGTAGCAGTCAGAGCCTTTCTGCCCGATGCTGAAAGAGTTGAAGTAATCGATATCGCCAATGGCATGCCTTTTAAAATGAACCGGCTCGATGACGCCGGTTTTTTTGAGGCGGTAATTCTTGATCGCACCAGTGTTTTTGCTTATCGCCTAAAAAGTTACTACGCCAACGGCGCCAGCGCCGAATTTTATGATTCTTATGCCTTCATGCCAACTCTTGGCGAGACAGACCAGTATCTGTTCAACGAAGGCAATCACCATGAGCTTTATGAAAAGCTTGGTGCCCATATTCGTTATATGGATTATTACCAGGACAAACTTGGTGGTATTTCATTTGCTGTATGGGGCCCTAATGCCAAGCGTGTCAGTGTCGTCGGCGACTTTAACTGTTGGGATGGTCGCCGTCATGTGATGCGTTCTCTCGGTAATTCAGGCATATGGGAGATCTTTATTCCAGGTTTGCAGGCCGGCCAGAATTACAAATTCGAAGTAAAAACACAGCAGGGCCATCTTCTCGAAAAGATCGATCCGTTTGCTTTTTATGCCGAAGTTCGACCGAAAACCGCCAGCAAGATTTACGATATCAGCGGTTACGACTGGAAAGACAGCGACTGGATGAAATCGCGTTCACACAAAGACTGGAAACGCGAGCCGGTATCAATTTTCGAATGTCACCTGGGTTCATTTATGCGCAACCTTGAAGAAGGCAACCGCTTTATGACCTACCGTGAACTGGCGCCGCTGATTGCTGATTATGCAAAAAAACTTGGTTATACACATATAGAACTGCTGCCAATCACTGAACACCCTCTTGATATGTCATGGGGTTATCAGGTAACCGGTTATTTTGCTCCCACCAGCCGTTTTGGCAGCCCAAAAGATTTTATGTATTTCGTCGACTATCTGCACCAGGAAGGCCTTGGTGTATTGCTTGACTGGGTTCCGGCGCATTTTCCCAAAGATGCCCACGGGCTTGCCCGGTTTGACGGCACCGCTCTCTATGAGCATGCTGACCCAAGACAGGGTGAACACAAAGACTGGTCTACGCTGATTTTTAACTTTGGCCGCAATGAAGTTAAAAATTTCCTGATCAGCAGCGCGCTGTTCTGGATGGACAAATACCATATCGATGGTCTGCGTGTTGATGCGGTTGCTTCAATGCTGTATCTCGATTACTCGCGCAAGGCCGGTGAATGGATTCCGAACCAGCATGGCGGTCGAGAAAATCTTGAAGCCATCGAGTTTCTTAAATACCTGAACAGTATCTGCCAGGAAAAGCACCCCGGCATCATGAACATTGCAGAAGAGTCGACCGCCTGGCCCGGGGTTTCTAAACCCTGCAGCGAAGGTGGGCTTGGTTTTACATTCAAGTGGAACATGGGCTGGATGAACGATACGCTTTCGTATTTCCAGAAAGACCCCATCTATCGGCGCTATCATCACAATAATCTGACTTTCCCGCTGATCTATGCCTTTCATGAATATTTCATCTACGTGCTTTCACACGATGAAGTCGTGCATGGTAAGGGCAATATCATCAACAAAATGCCCGGTGATTTCTGGCAAAAATTTGCTAACGTCAGGCTGCTGTTCAGCATGATGTGGACAATGCCCGGTAAAAAACTCCTGTTTCAGGGTACCGACTTCGGTCAGTGGAACGAATGGAACAGCAATCAGAGTCTTGACTGGCATCTGCTCGAATATGATTCGCACAAGGGTCTGCAGAGACTGGTCAGCCACCTCAATCACCTTTATCGCAGTGAAGGCGCTCTTCATCTTAAAGATTGTGACTCAAGCGGTTTTGAATGGATTAACTTTGATGATGCTGACAGCAGCATGATCAGCTGGGTTCGCAAGGGCGACAATCATGATGATCTTATGGTTTTTGTTGCCAACTTTACGCCGGTGCCGAGAGCCGGTTATCGACTGGGTGTTCCGCGTGAAGGTTATTATCGCGAGATACTCAACTCAGACAGCGAAATGTATTTCGGTTCGAATGTCGGCAATTTCGGTGGCCGCTGGAGCGAAAAACATGGCTGGCATTACCGCGACCAGTCGATTGTCATCGATGTTCCGCCCCTGGCTCTGGTCGGTTTCAAACTTTCAGTGTAAACATTTAATTAAAAAAGCGGGCTGTCTTAACTTGAGACGGCCCGTTTTTTTACAGTTTTTTGAGCTTTTCCGCGAACGGGCTGGGGCTGATTTGAGTTATACGGTTTCTAACGCGAAGAATGGGGGGAACCTGCAATTTCTCGGACATAATGCCGGCGATAAAGTGCGGGTATGAGAATTTTGACGTTATTACGGGCGGTGCCGGGTTTTCAGCCAACTGGTAATACGTTCTTTAATGCCTTCTGCATCGATTTTCAACATATGGCGAAGCTCTTCCTGGCTGCCGTGTGGCACAAACTCGTCAGGAAGGCCGATACGCAGAATTCCGGCAGTATGACCGAGTTCCATGGCATGTTCGGCTACCAGGCTGCCAAAACCGCCTGGCAGTGCGTTTTCTTCGACGGTGACGATCGGTAGATTGCGTCTGACCGAATCAGCGAGAAGTTCTGTGTCGAAAGGTCGAATGAATCTCGGATTAACCAGTCTGGCGCTGATGCCCTGGTTGTCAAGTTCTTCAACTGCCCTGGCGGCTGCCCCAAGGGTATGCCCAAGCGCCCACACAGAAATCTGAGAGCCTTCTTTGACCACTTCTGCTTTGCCGGTCTGCAGTATCGGATGACGTAGACCTGATTCAAGGCTGCAGGCACTGGTGCCGCGCGGGTATCTGATGGCTACCGGTCCGGTTGCAGCAGCAGCGTAATGCAGCATATTTTTCAACTCTGCTTCATCTGCCGGAGCAAGAAGCTGCAGGTTGGGTATTGCTCTTAAAAAAGAGATATCGAAGGCACCGTGGTGGGTGGGGCCGTCTTCGCCCACCAGACCGGCACGGTCAAGGCAGAAAACAACCGGTAGATTCATCAGGGCGACATCATGAATTACCTGGTCAAAGGCCCTCTGCATGAAGGTTGAATAAATTGCAACGAAAGGTTTCAGGCCGCCCCTTGCCATGCCAGCTGCCATGGTAACCGCGTGCTGCTCGGCAATGCCTACGTCAAAAAAGCGTGAGGGATGCTCGCTGGCAAAGCGGTTGAGTCCGGTGCCTTCTTTCATGGCGGCAGTGATTGCCACGATTTTACGGTTGGTCTCTCCGAGTTCGCATAGGGTTTCGCCAAACACTTCGGTAAATGTAGGCCTGGCTTCACCAGATTTTTTAACTTTGCCGGTTTCAATTTCGAAAGGCCCGATACCATGAAACTTGGGGCGCTGTTCCTGGGCAGGCTGATAGCCGCGGCCCTTTTCGGTCAGAACGTGAACAAGAACCGGCCCTTTGCGATCTCTGGCCCTTATCAGCGCCCTTTCCAGCGTTTCAAAATCATAACCATCAACTGGCCCGAAATATTTAAACCCGAATTCTTCAAAAAGCATGCCTGGGGTCAGCAGGTATTTAAGACTGCCTTCAAGGCGGCTGATAACATTGTAGAGTCTCGAACCGAACCCCGGTATCTGCTTGAGGATGTGAGCAAGATAATCTTTTGGGGTGGTGTAGGCCGGTTCGAGCCTGAGCCGGTGCAGATACATCGAAAGGGCGCCAACATTTGGCGAAATCGACATTTCGTTGTCATTGAGAATAACGACCACATCGTTTTTTTCGTGACCGGTAAAATTAAGGGCCTCGAAGGCCATGCCGGCAGTCAAAGCGCCGTCACCAATTATAGCAATGGTTTTACCGCCCATCTGCAGCTGCTCTTTGGCAATTGCGAGACCCTGGGCAGCAGAAATTGATGTCGAACTATGACCGGTATTAAAGACGTCATGCCGACTTTCGCAGATTTTAGGAAACCCGCTCAGACCGCCGAAGGTTCTCAGAGTCGCGAATTGTTCGGCCCGGCCTGTGATGATTTTGTGGGTATAAGACTGATGCCCGACATCCCAGACGATCTGGTCCTGGGGGGAATGAAAAACGCGATGAATAGCTAATGTCAGTTCGACAATGCCTAAGTTGCTCGCCAGATGCCCACCGTTCTGACTGACGACGTTAATTATGCGCTCACGGATTTCGCCACTGAGCTGCTTCAGTTCATCGATTGAAAGGCTTTCCAGGTCTCTGGGTTCGCGAATTCGGTTTAAAATCATCGGGTTGATCGTGGCAACAGATTTGCAGAAGTATAGCACAGTTTGCAGACTATTCCAAACCAGAATTGACACCGAAAAGTAATTGTCATAACGCAGTCTGGGTCAGTGATAAACCTTACATCCGGAGGCTTGCAGCTACTGATGACTTAATCTTCTTTCTTTAGTGCCAGAAGAAGTGCCTCAAGATCAACTTCATGCGCTTTGGCCGCACCTTCGAGTGTCTCACCGGCTGCAACCGCGCAACCGATACAGTGCATGCCGAACTGCTGCAGAATTCTTGCTGCGTCTGGTCTGGCTTTAAGTATTTCGGCGATTGTCATCTTTTCGTTAATTGCCATTGCTTTCTCCTGGCTGGCCTTCTTCGGGGGGCGGCTTCATTTTGTCGAGTTCGTGGTGCTGGTCCTGCAGAGCCTTATTTGATTTGAAAAGCAGCACCCAGACGGTCTGGAAGATGATTTTGATGTCGAGAATAAAACTGTAATTGTCGAGATAGTAATAATCATAGGTTACCTTATCGACAAGCCTGAGGTAGTAGCGGGAATTCACAGCTGCCAGCCCGGTGACACCAGGTTTGACAGCCAGTCGGCGCCCTTGAAATTCGTAGTAATCTTTGACAAAAAATGGCCTTTCAGGCCTGGGCCCTACTACCGACATTTCGCCGGTCAGAACGAGAAAAAACTGTGGCAGTTCATCAATGCCGAAACGGCGCAGAAACTTGCCGAGCGGTGACACACGCGGGTCGTCAGCGGTTGAAACTGTGGGCCCTGATTTCGCTTCTGAACCAACCCGCATCGACCTGAACTTGAGTACATCGAATTCTTTGCCGAAGCGGCCAACTCTTTTCTGCTTGTAAAAGATCGGGCCCGGCGAATCTAACCTGACAAGAACTGCAGTGGTGATCATCACCGGCATACTTATGAGCAGAGCGAAAACCGAAAAGAAGATGTCAAAAGTTCTTTTTACAAAGCGTTCCAGTGAGGTCAGAGGTTTCGAGGTAATTGTTATCAGAGGAAAATCTTCAAGGCTTTGCAGTCCCACCGTGCCAGCAGCCTTGCGCGGGTCGATCGAGATGCGCACTCTGAATTCGTGTGGCTCTTCTTTGCGGTTGTAGTAAATCTGCGCCCAGAAACTATCAAGATTCAAATTCGGATCGGTGACAAATATTTCGTGAGCATGACGAAAAACCACTTCAGAAGCCAGGTCAGACAGCTGGTCAGAGGTCATGGTGTGAACGATTTTGAATCTGACGCCGCCACGACGATGAAAGTGCTTGATAATTCGCCGGCCTTCTGATTGATCGCCGATAATAACAGACCGAAGCAATCTTGGGTGAGGTTTGAATAAAGATGTAATGAATACTCGCAGAATAAAGGCTGTGAAGATGCTTAAGCCGGTTGCCAGCAGAAAAATCGGCCTTGGAAAAGTATAGGCATAATAAGCCACGGCGCGCGAAAAGAACGCAAGCAGATTGAAGCCGATAAACGAAGCGATCAGGGCACTTGAAGTGTGCGAAAAAATGTCTGACGCCGCTGTCAGCTTTCTGATATTGAAAATGCCTGACAACAGACCAAAGCTGACATAAAGCGCAAACAGTATCCAGCGCACGTGCAGGTATGAATCGAGATAAATCTGGATTTGCGGGTCTGAACGCAACCACAGGGTAAATGTAAGAGAGAACACCTGATTGAGCAACAGAGCATCAAACAGTAGCAGAAAAAGCGAAACCAGGATTTCTGCTCCCTGAGGCAGCCTCAGGCCCTGCCATCTTTTGCGGCTTCTGGTTCCGGCCATGACTTATTTTATATTGCCGAGCAGTGTGTAGAGTCTGGCGATGTGGATCTTTTCCTGACGGATCAATTCTTCAACCAGCCCTTTGTTCGGGTCAGAGGGGCCAAGAATACTGAGAATCTCCTGGAAAAACAGAACGGTATCTTTTTCGAAACCGATTGCGTGATAAATCGCCTGTTCATCAGTGTTGATTTCATTCGCAATCTCAGCGTGTGAGCGCAGATTGGGAAAAACCCGGCCATCGAACAGGGCGTTGAGATAGCCGAACATTTCAGGGGTATTATATTCATCGGCGATTTCAAATTCATTCTCAGCCTGGCTTTTGGCAAGCCTTTCGCGAATTTTAACAAAATTTTCGAGATGGCTCTGTTCTTCTCGGCCAAGATACTCAAAAACCTGCTTAACTTCAGGGTTGTGAGATTTTTCGGTCATCAGGCCATAGTACTCTTTGCCGTTTTTTTCGATCTGAATTGCCATTTCCATGAGTTCGTCAGTATTGAAAGTCACAAGAATTCTCCTGAATGTTCTTAAAGTTTCACTGAAAGCTCGATTTCGCGGGCAATCTCTTCGAGATTGAGAATGCGAACGGCGGCTTCCTGTTCGAGGGCGGCTCTCGGCATGCCATAGACAACAGAAGAGTTGCGGTCCTGAGCGATAGTAAGCCCACCCATAAGCTTGATGTTCTTCATGCCGCGCACTCCGTCTTCGCCCATGCCGGTAAGGATAACGCCAATGCATTTATGGGCAAATTCTTTAGCGGCAGAAAAAAACAGGGTGTTGATACAGGGAGCGAATCTGTCCTGTTCTACTGAATTTGGTGTGACAGAAAAACAGCAGCGCCCGTCTAGGGAACGGCTTACCCTTGTCTGGTGGTCACCCGGGCAGATGTAGGCTATCGAGTTCTGCAGCGTTTCGCCGTCGCAGGCCTCTTTAACTCTTATTCCACAGAGCATGTTGAGTCTTGAGGCAAATGCGGCGGTAAAAGCCTTGGGCATGTGCTGGGCAATGATAATTGGCGCCGGAAGAGCCGGGTCGATCAGAGTCAGAATTTTCTGAATGGCCGGTGGCCCGCCAGTCGATGAACCGATAAAGATGGCGCGATTGATGACTTCATCAGTGCTGGTGGTGTTTTTCTTGGGGCCGCGACGTGCCTGTGAATATTCAAGCTTGATGGCCTGCGGTTTGCAGCCGGCCGCCGCGTGGATTTTATGCAGCAGATCGTCTTTAAGGGTAAGAATGGTCGCAGAGAGTGTCGAACCCGGTTTGGGAACGTAATCGACAGCGCCGAGATCGAAGGCGTCGAGAGTAACCTTGGCTCCTTCTTTGGTGAGAGAACTTACCATGAGAACCGGGGTCGGGCAGATGCGCATGATCTCTTTCAGAGCCTGCAGACCATCCATGATCGGCATTTCAACGTCCATGGTCACGACATCAGGCTTAAGCCTCGTGACTTTTTCGACGGCTTCGCGGCCGTTGGCAGCTGAGCCGGCAATCTCGATGCCGGGGTCGGTTTGAAGCATGCGCTCAATTGCGGTGCGCATGAAGGCTGAGTCATCAACAATCAGAACCTTGATTTTGCGTGTTTCGGTCATGTCTTCTGCTTTGATAATAGAGGTTTCCGGTAGGCATAGCTGTTTTTATGGTTAACCATCGTAAAGCCGCCGATTCCGGCTGGCATGCATTCAGTTTCGCCCAGAAAAACCACGCCTCCAGGGTTAAGATACTTGAAAAACTCTTCGAAAAGACGATTTCTCAGATTCTCATCAAAATAAATCAGAACATTTCTGCAGAAAATGATATCTGACCCGGTCAGGCATTGCAAGCTCTGTAGATTTTTTAAATTCAGCCGCTGAAATTCTACCATATTCCTGATTTCATCAGAGACCTTGCAGTTTCCATCTGAATCAGGCTTTCCAAGTTTCATGCCAAAACGACTCTCGAATTCCGGCAGCTTATCGCGCAGCGAACGACTGTTGAAAAAGCCTTCCCTTGCCATCTGCAGGTTTCTTGAATTAATGTCGCCGGCATTTATCGAGAATCTGGCTTCTGGAAACCTGTTTTGAAAGTATCTGGCAAGCATCGCCACCGAATAGGCCTCTTCGCCACGTGAACAGCCGGCGCTCCAGATACGGAATGGAAACTGATACCCGTGCAGAGTGAAAAACTCCGGCAGCAGTACTTCAAGCATGAAATCAAACTGGGCCGGGTTACGAAAAAAGAAACTTTCGCTCACCGTCAGGTCGGCAATCAGGTCGTCCATGGCCAGAGGGTTATGGCTGCAGGTTTCCAGGATGCGTATGTAGTCGTCGATCGAGTTGACCTTGTAGCGCGTCATCTGATCGAGAATCTTTTTTTCAGCCTGTCTGGCCGTAACTCTTTCAACCATAATGCCTGAATATTCATGCACCAGGTGGCTGATTTTCGCAATTTTTCTTTGTTCGATGCTGGTCATGCTTTGTGGTAAGGCTCTCCGAACATGATTGAAACCGCACGATAAAGCTGTTCGGCTATTACCAGAAGTGCGAGCTGATGATTGAGGGTCAGCGGTGAAAGAGAGATAAATTCAGTTGCGGCAGCTCTTACCCGCGGATCATGCCCTTCTGCCGCGCCAAGGCAGAAAGTCATGCGGTTTACTCCCGAATTGATCTTTGTTTCAAGCCACTGACAGAAACCGTTGGTATCGTGGCATTTCGCATGCTCATCAAGTGCGACAATGCACTCGCGACCAGCCAGACGACGCAGCAGTTCTTCTTCATTGCGGCAGTTGACTATTTCAACCGGTAATCTTCTTGAACAACGCTCAAGATAAAGCTCTATCAGTTTCTGATATGGCTTGTCAGCGATTTTGCCCGGCATGAGAATTTCAACCTTCATCTGGCGGCAGTTCTTTCATTTTCTGCGGTCGGCTCAAATCTTTTGATCAGGTGCTTTTTGAGGCTTGCCGGCAAAGGCGAGCCTACGGTAAGTCTTTCACCCGGTTCATCCTGGGTGGCTATGCTCAGGTGCGCACTTCTGAACTTTGCCCCTGAATTTGAAAAAAAAGTCTCGAGAGCCTCTCTGGCAAGTTCTGGCGTATTGGATTCCTGGCTGATGTGCATAAGTACAAGAACTTCAGGAACCTTATTCATGCGTGAAAGAATGCCCCTTACCCCTTCATTGGGAAGGTGTCCCATTGGGCTTCTGATGCGGCGCTTCAGCCATGCCGGGTAGGAACTGGTGCGCAGCATGTCTTCGTCGTAATTACTTTCGACACAAACCAGATCAGCATCTTTCATGTGTTCAAGAACTTCAGGTGTAACATGACCGAGGTCAGTTGCCAGAGTCATGATCTTGTTCGAGCTTTCAAATCTTAGCCCGACCGGTTCGGTTGCGTCATGTGGCACCTTGAATGGCAGACAGCGGCAGCCGTTCAGTTCAAGCTGGCGCCCGTATAGAAGTTCGACATGATTTTTTACTTCTAGACCTTTCGAGGCGAGGGCGCACAAAGTGCCCCGGGTTGTGTAGACCGGAATATCGCCGGTGCGGCTCAAAACAACGCGCAGACCCTTGATGTGGTCATCGTGCTCGTGCGTGACGAAAATGCCTGAGATATCAGAAAAATCAAGCTGCCGCTGGTCGAGAAAATCTTTGATTTTTTTACATGACAGCCCTGCGTCGAGCAGATAATTGCGCCCTTCAAGTTCAAGCAGTGCTGTGTTGCCTTTGCTCCCCGAACCGATAAATGTAATTCCTATCAAGTGTTATACCTGCTTTATGGGTTTGTTTGCTGTGTTAATTATGCACTGTGCCCCGAAAAAATTCCATAGTTTTCTGGTATTTTCATCGCAAAATCTGATCAACGTGACTCGGTGATGTTTTCGCCACGCAGACTTCGAAATGCTTTCGGAATAAATGATGCAACCTCAGAAATCGACATGGAATCTGCCCCGAGCTCAGACCGTGTCAGGTCAGCGGCTTCGGCAAGCAGAAAAACACCGGCAATTGCTGCGTGCAGTTCAGGAATTCCGGTTGCGGCCAGACCGGCAATAATACCCGAAAGCAGGTCTCCCGATCCGCCACGGGCCAGGCCGCTGTTTGGCCTGCTGCAGATGTAAGTTACCCCGCGATGGTCGGCAATTACAGTAATTGCCGATTTCAGCACCACAGTTACACGGTTTTTGCCGGCGAATTTGCGGGCGATTTCGACCTGATTTTCAGCAACGTCGGCAACCGTTGTCTGGCAAAGCCTGGCCATTTCGGCAAGATGCGGGGTAATGATGATGCGGGCCTGAGATTTTGCCAGAAGGTCGGTATCGGCAATCATGTTAAGGGCGTCAGCATCGAGTACCATCACACCATTCCAGCTTTCAAGAAGATTGGCGAGGCTGGTCGCGCGGGTGGCGCCGCGCCCCCAGCCGGGGCCAGCGAGAATGGTTCTGAAGCGCCCGGCAAGTTCTGAGCATTTTTCTGCCGAAAGCGACAGGCCGCCTTCAAATGATGGCAGATACTGCAGAATTGTTTCGGGCAGAACCTGACAGCTGAGTCTGCCCTGTAGACAATCAGGCATAGCCAGGGTGACGATGCCGGTGCCAGCGCGGTGAGCGCCAAATGAAGCCATGACTCCAGCTCCCTGGTATTCTTCAGAGCCGGCCATAATCAGCAGTTTGCCGGCATCGCCCTTGTGAATGCAATCATCGCGCTGTGGCAGCAGAGCCGATACCAGACCCGAAGTAACGAGAAAATGTGTCGAGCCCGGACTTGCCGCCGAAATTGCCGGCAGGCCGATATCGGCGATCCAGATTTCGCCGGCGTACCGTTTGCCCGGCAGCACAAACAGCCCGACCTTCGGAACCCCGAGGGTAACGGTGTAATTGGCGTTGAAACATGGGTTCGACAGTTTCCCGGTGGTTGCGCACAGGCCAGATGGCAGGTCGATGCTGATGCGGGTAGCGCGGGTGTCGTTCATCGCCCTGATCACATCAGCGTGAAACCCCTGAATGTCGCCTTTGATACCGGTGCCGTAAAGACAGTCGATAAGACATTCAGAGAATTCCATCGCGATTCTAAGGCGATCGATATCCTGCGGTTCTTTGAGCAAAACCGGCGTAACCCCGGTTTTGAGAAGAATTTCGCAATTGAGGCGGGCGTCGGGCGTCATCTCTTCAGGGGTGGCGGTGATGAAAACGTGGGCGGGAATATCATTGTTGAAAAGATGCCGGGCGATTACCAGACCGTCACCGCCGTTATTGCCGCGGCCACAGACTATGGTAAACCTCTTGCCCTTGAGACCGCCGAGAATTTTTTCGATAGTCAGCAGCGACTTGATGCCGGCATTTTCCATCAGAACTGTGCCCGGAATGCCTACTTTTTCAATGGCATGCCGGTCGGCGGCACGCATTTCCTCTGCGGTAAAAAGCCTCATCTTGCCATCCTCCTGTCAGGAATGGCAAATTATATCAGGATTCAGACGCTGGCCGCAAATTTTAGAAATTGGCACCCAGACCGACGATAAGTGGCCGGTAATCGTAAAATTGGTCGTAACTGCTGGGACTGTGAACTGCGATATCTAACCAGAAACCGCGATGAGAGCTGTAACGCCAGCCAGCAGAAACCACGTCGCCATTATAATCGAGAAGATACTGGCTTTTATAACCGCGTTCACCAGGTTTACGACCGGGAAATTCAGCGCCGATAAGCAGGCAAAGTGATTCTGGTTCTTTTTTGCCGCGGTTGTAGCGACCAAAATTGGCCATGCCGCTGCCGGGATTCCCCCCGAAGTTCCAGCCAAGGCCAAAACCGCCAATCGAAAAATACATTGTGTGATAGTTGTTGGGGTTGGTGTCAAAAACGGCCCCAAAGGCGACCTCAGAGAACTCACCTTCGCCGATTGACGGCAGTCTTACCTTGAAATTCAACGTCGGATCGGGGTCGAGTGCGCTGTTTCTTGAATCAACGGCCTTCTGCAGACCCAGTTCCAGGTCGCGAAATGGCGAAAAAGCGAATGCCATGTGGGTCAGATAGCCTTCGGTATTGGTTCCGGGCACCTGATACAGACGGTTATGCATCGCCAGTTCGATGCCTTTGGCGTCGACAGTTTTATGCGAAGGAACCTGAATAAAACCTGATGGCCCCTGCAAAGACAGGCCAGCTGCGCCGGTCGGGCTGGTAAGACAGACAAAGCCTGCAATCATCGCAGGCAGCAGGAGTCTGTTGAGAAAACTGCGGATTTCAGTGCTTATTGTCATTGTCGGCGTCACGTCGACCCGTTTCAGATTTCCGGAATTTCCTGGCTTACTTTGTTGTTGGCGCAGAATTTCTTGTGGCAATCCCAGAAGTTCTGGCAGTAAGTGCAGCAGTTGCGCATGGCCATGTTGCGCTCGCCGCGATACCAGTTGATCTTGCAGTTCTGGTAGTATTGGCAGCGCCAGCAGCAGTGCCAGCTGATTTTAAGAAAGTTTCGCCGTTTGATTTCTTCAATGATCAATGCCATCGACATCAGGTTTTTTTCGACCTGTGTCGCTTTCATCAGTTCATTGAATTCCTCGATTTCTTCATCGGTGCCGTAGAGGTTGACGATGAAGATTTCTTCAGCAAATACCGGCAGATATTCCTTGGTCATAGGTTGTTCAGTAATTCCGGGTGAGGGTCAGACCCTGTAATTATCGGCAGCTTTTTCTCTTCACAAGAGCAATTTTACTTTTTTAATTCATTGTCGTCCAGCCAGTGTCTTTACCCCAGAACCTGTAAAGACGAGAACAGTTTTGCTGTCAGCAACCGGAAAGGCCCCGAGAATTCTATCGCTGGACCTGAATGGCGTCGGCACAAAACTGTTGTTTTCAAGAAAGAACAGGGTTTCACGGGTGGCGATCCACAACAGCCCTGAAAAATTCATCGAAACCGGCTGATCGGTTATAACTCCGATAAAGTCGAGTTTTTCGTTTTTGAATTCAAAAATTCTGCCATCATTCAGAGCTATATACAGATTGTCCTGGTCACCGGGCTCAACAGCCGCAATTCTGGCCGCGTCAATGTTGCCCTTAAAGAACACCAGATTCCACTGGCGCTCTGATTCATGTATCATCACACCCTTGTCGACAACGACCAGATAACGGCCACCGATTTTCCAGACCGAGTTGAAATCACCCTTGAATTCACCCGGAATCCCGAACAGTTCGCGTATTTCGCCGAAGGCCAGAGTTTTTATTGAACCGTCAGCAAAGAGCAGCAGCAGTGTTTCGTCGGTATCGGCAAAAATATGCACCAGCTGCCTGGTTTTTTCGGGGCCGGCCAGCTGAACGCCCCTGCCATTATCGATCTTGAATATGCCGGCTTCTGGGCCCCAGGCATAGCATGTCTGCCGGTTTTTGACAAGATTGGCAACCCCCAGCTGACTTACGCCTTCAACTTGAGACCAGTTGCTGCCGTCATAAGACCATACTCCGCGGTTCTCTGTCGACAGCAGATATTGTCCGCCATACTGCACTGTATCAGAGAATATGGGCTTCTGAAGCTCGGCCGGCAGAGCAACAAATGGTTTTTTATCCGGCGCCCAGGATTCTGAAGCGGCCTGGCTCTCTGTCAGAGGCAATTTGTCGTCAGTTTCAAGAAGCCCGAAATCTGGCAGACGACCGTATTGCAGTCTGGCCGCCGGCAATACCGGCACCATCGGAAATGACGGAGTATAGGTTCCGATTTCTGGGATGGGGCCGAACAGTCTGGCATTGGCATCACCCGGTGCCGGTGAAAAATAGAACAGCATGATCGAGTCAGCATTAACGGCCGCCAGAAAATTGAAACCGATACTGAGTGCCTGGCATGGAATGGCCGAAAGTCTTTCCATGCGCCCCTTGTTGAAGCGAAAGACCCCTTCGTCTGAACCAACGAAAAGAACGTCGCCAGAAACGGCGATGTCGTTGATGTAACCAGGCTTGCCGGCTGAAAGTATTGTCCAGACCCAGTTGCGTGAATTGCGGTAGCCGGCTATGACTCCCTGATCAGTGCCGATAAAGACATTTCTGTCGGTGGTGACCATACAGCGCAGATGTCGCCCGGCCAGCACCTGCAGATTGAGAGGTTCAAAATTATCAGCCCGACCGGTAAGAATTCCGTCTTCATGCATAAGCCATAGTTCGTTGCCCTGTCGGCCAAAATCTTTGATCGTACGGTTTTGTGTGCCAAGTACAAAAACAGCTGCATCACTGCTGCCGCGCAGCATCCCGCGCCCGACGGTTCCGATAAGCAGATTCTCAGGGCCTGAAACGGCAATTGAGTTGATCAGCTTCGCCGGCAGTTGGTTCTGATGATAATAGGGTTTAAGGATTGTGTTTTCAAGCACATATATTCCCGGGTAGCCGGCAATGAACATGCGGTTTTCGTCGATTTCAAGATCGCGCACAAAAAAATCTTCCGGTAGTTCAGAGGTGGGCGAAGCTGTTCCGGTAAGAGGATCGACCGACGTCAGGCCGCCGTCGCCGCCAATAAAAAGTCGGTCATTGAACCACCTGGCGCAGGTTACAACAGTATGACCGGTAAAAGGCAGGTCTCTGACACGGCTGACCTGGCCGCTGAAAATGCCTGGTTCAGATACTTTGCGTGGCAAAAAGGTTCTGCCGGGGTTCAGACCAATCAGACCGTAAAGAAACAGGCAGAAAAGACCTAGAAAAAGTAATTCCGGCGTCATTGCCCAACAGCGACTGCGTAAGAATTCTTCGCGGCCGGCCAGGCGGTTCTGTTCTTCGGTCAAACCTATCAGCGCCTGTTTTTGTTCGGTAACAATTTCGCGCCCTGCAGCTTCGTCTGCTTCTATGGCAGCCAGAATAACGGCACGGCGTCTTCTCATGGCTTTGAGCTGAATAGACAGTTTGCCGATTTCCCACCAGCGCACCGATTCGTCGACTATCCAGAACATGGCGTCGATGAGGTGATGAATCCACTTGGTCATCAGGGTCTGATTGAGGTTTTTCGGCTGCCCGTGCAGCGACTCACCGCAATGGCGGCAGAATTCCACCATCGGATAGTTCATTTCGCGACAACGCGGGCATTGAAAAGTTTTCTGTTCCATTCTGATATTTTCAACCACAGTGGCTGTCAAGTCAACAAAAGAGCGTGACGCTAAAAATCATTCTGCCAGGAATGGGTAATGCAGTCTCCCGAAAGAGGCCGGCCGAGAAAATCAGCGGCAATGGCAGCAAAGCTCTCGGGGCTGTCGGTGACAAAAAACTCTTCCTTGCCCCGTTTTGTTTCTTCGGTCGAGATACGTCGGGCAACCAGCATTTCTTTTACTTCCTGCGCCGTTTCACAGGCAGAGTCAACCAAAGTGACCTTTTCACCGAGAAAATCTCTGATGAGATTTTTCAGCAGCGGGTAATGGGTGCAGGCCAGTATCAGAGCACTGATGTCGATTTTTTTGAAGTCGCCCAGATACATTTCAAGAGTCAGTCGGGCGATTTCAGAATTCATCAGGTTTTCTTCAACCACCGGAACCAGCAGTGGGCAGGCACGGGCAAAGACTTTGATGCTGCTGCGCAGCCGGCTGAGCCTTTCCTGATAGGCTCCTGAATTGATTGTTGCTCTGGTGCCGATGACTCCAACGGTTCCGGCACCGGCTGCCTTGATTGCGGCCCTGACTCCGGGGTCGATAACTCCAATTACCGGCAGCGATGTTTCTGACTTAAGTTTGTGCAGTGCGATTGCTGAGACGGTGTTGCAGGCAACCACGATCATCTTGACGTTCTGCATTTCAAGAAAATGAGCGATTTCTGAAGCGAACTTCTGAATCACCTGCACCGATTTGCCGCCATAAGGAACCCTGGCTGTATCACCAAAATAGATCAGGTTCTCGGCTGGCATCAGCTCGCGTATCTCTTTGAACACTGTCAGTCCGCCAACGCCCGAGTCGAATATGCCTATTGGTCGGTTGTCCATATATCAGTTTTCTTTCACGCCGGTTTTGATTTTGCCTTCGATGATGCCACGGCGTAGCCCGTTCAATTCCTGAATCAGGTTTTCGCCAACAACTTTAAAACTTAACTGAAAATCAGTCAACCCGATCGCGTTATCTGCGAGTCCGAATGAACGCCTTATATAATCGGGCTTGCGACCAGCACAGATATTGGCGACTATGGTTTCAACCACAAGATCAACTCTTTTCAGCATGCTGGTTAATACCAGTCCCGGTGCCAGCGAATCCTGATTCATATCGACCCCGATCGCATAGGATCTGGCTTTGACTGCCGAAGAAATGACTCCGAGCCCTGAAGCTCCGGCCGCCGGGAAAATGACGTCGCAGCCTGTGCGGTAAAGGTTGTCGGCGATGCTGCCGGCCGCCTCGGGATTATTGAATCCTGAAAAATCAGTTGCGACATATTCTTCGACAATCTGGGTCGAACTGGCTGCGTCTGTAGCTCCGGTGCGATAACCGACCGCAAATCGTTCAATTACCGGAATTTTTACGCCGCCGATAAAGCCGATTTTGCCGGTTTTGCTGACTCTGGCTGCCAGGTAACCGCATAGATAAGCGCCCTCTTCTTCACGAAAAGAAATGCCTCTGATATTGTTCTCGTCGAGATCAGAATCGATGATGAAAAAAGGTATATCTGGCCGTTCTGCTGCAATCTTTCGAATAGCGTCAACAAAGGCAACGCCAACCGCAATTATGGCGTCGAATTTCTGCCCGGCGAAAAAGCGCAGTGAGGCTTCCGGGTCCTGCATGGTGGCTGGTTCGATTATTATCGATTCGATATTGTGCTTTTTTTCGGCTTCTTTCAGGCCATCGAGAGCGTGATCATTGAAGCCTTTGTCGTTCAACCCCCGGGGTGTGATCATCAGACCGATTCTTTTCGGCGGATTCTCAGGTTCGGGTGCGTTTCTGCTGCAGCATCCCGACAGCAGCAGAGTTGCTGTCAGAATTATGGTTAGAATTCCAGTGCGGAAAATTGATTGCGCGCAAATAACTGATTTTCGCGACATTCCTGTGCCTCCCGTGCATAAATATCTGCCAGTTCAGGCCCGACCTGCGACAGATAGGCCTGACGCATCGCTTCCTGCGGGCTTTCAAACGAAACTTTCAGTGAACCCGGCAGGCGGTTCAGTTGTTCTTTGAGATATTTCATGGTCTTTTTGATTTCGTAACTGCCCGGAGCCTGCAGTTCAGCCCAGGGCGTGTGCCGCTTGGGAACAAAAATTGAAAATGCGGCCGAAACCGAAGACGTGCCAGGGGCCTGACTGGCAACTTTGTCGATCAGACTTACCGTTGCGTCGAGATCATCCCGGTCTTCACCGGGCAGGCAGGCAACGAAATACATCTTGAGATGATCAAAACCCTGGGCGAACAGTTCTCTGACCCGTTCGAGAAAACGTGCTTCATCAAGGGGTTTGTGCATTGACTTGCGCAGGCGTTCGCTGCCGGTTTCAGGAGCGATGGTCAGACTGTTTATGCCGGATTTTCTCAAGGCTTCAATGATTGGTGGCGTCAGTTTCTCCCATTTTACTGAAGAATTGCGAATCCTGACGCCTCGCTCGAGGAGCATGCCAAAAATCCCTTCGATCTGCGGGTGATCGAATAAAGATGGTGCTACAAGCCCCAGATCTTTGCAGT
Organism: Candidatus Rifleibacteriota bacterium; assembly: GCA_029560455.1. The sequence goes on along the minus strand of JAKQKW010000485.1, from coordinate 9,287 downwards.
CAGGGTGCTGGTTCAGCCAACCTTCGAGAACTGCTGCATCGACAGCCCTGACCGGCGAATAAATGCAGCGGGCAAGGCAAAATGAACAGACTCTCGGGCAACCGCGCATTACTTCAATGATGTGGGCTCCGCCAAAGGCATTGCTGCTGGAAACGATGTGAGACCAGGCCGGTTGCAGGTTGACGTCGTGCAGCCCGCAGAGTTGTGGTGGATCAGGCTGAATTGCCGGAACCCAGACTCCTCTGATTGCCGACATCACTGCCGGGTCGAAACCATCGGTCTGTAGCTGATTCAATATCGGAACGACGGTTGTCTCGGCTTCTCCTGGCACAAGAATGTCGAAGATTTTCGACAATGCCGGAGCATTGGAAGCTACAGCTGCACCACCCGCAATCAGAAGCGGGTGATGTCGGTTGCGTTGTTCGGCAATTACCGGTAGTCCGAGTGCGGCGAAGAGGCCGGGTATCTTGTCAAAATCACCTTCGTAACTGAACGAAAACATTAGAATATTGAAATCGCCAAGCGGCCGACCTGTCTCAAAGGAATAAAACGGCGGGGGGAGGGGAGATTCGGGCTCCAGAGCCGGAAAAAAACGCTCAACGCCGATTCCTGGAACTGACGCAATGAGGCGATGCACTGTGAGAAAGCCGAGGTTACTCATACCCAGACTGTAAAGATTTGGGTAGACAAGGGCAACACTTGTGGCTCCTGCGTGAGTGGTCGGCAGATAATGCTTTTCTGAAGCCTTCAGAGTGCCAACAACTGATTCGTAGTTATGGCGATGTTTAAGACCCAATGTTAATAAATTCTCTGTAAAAGATATGAACCAGGGGCAGGCGTGCCTGCCCCTGGTTCGGGGTTACGGGGAGGAAATTTCAGGTCAGCCGTTTCTGCGTTTTCTCAGGAAGGTCGGGATTTCGCGTTCGTCAGAGGTGTTGTAGGTCGGCGGAGCGTTTACAACCTGCTGCTGAGGAACATAGGTTTCCTGGATCGGGCGAACGGTGCGGATGTCATCAAGAATGCGCTTCTTTGCGTCAACACCAGATTTGATTTCTTCACCGAAGCCGGTGGCAATAACGGTGATTCTGATGGCGCCGCCCATGGCGTCGTTTACAGCGGTTCCGAAGATGATGTTGGCATCGGGGTCAACAACTTCCTGGATGATGCTGCAGGCATTCTGAACTTCATGAATTCCGAGGTCTGAGCCGGCGGTGATATTGAGCAGAACACCCTTTGCACCCTGAATTGAAGATTCAAGGAGCGGGCTGGCAATCGCCATCTGAGCGGCGGTAACAGCACGGTTTTCGCCTTCAGCAGTGCCAACGCCCATAAGGGCCGAGCCGGCCTGGCTCATGATGGTCTTGACGTCAGCAAAGTCGGTGTTGATTTCGCCGGGCACGACGATAAGGTCAGAGATACCCTGAACGCCCTGGCGCAGAACGTCGTCGGCATAACCGAAGGCCTGCAGCATGGTGACGTTTTCTTTTGAGATCTGCAGAAGTTTGTCGTTCGGAACAACGATGATCGCGTCGACGCAGTTTCTGAGATTCTTGATGCCGATGTCGGCTGCGCTGGCGCGCTTTTTGCCTTCGAAGGCGAAGGGTTTGGTTACTACGGCAACAGTCAGAGCCCCGATTTCGCGGGCAACTTCAGCTACAACAGGAGCCGCACCGGTGCCGGTGCCGCCGCCCATGCCAGCGGCGATGAAAACCATATCGGCGCCGTCAAGAACTTCGGCGATGGCTTCACGGTCATCTTCAGCAGCTTTTTTACCAATTTCATAGTTGGCGCCGGCACCAAGACCCTTGGTGAGCTTGTCGCCAAGCTGAATCTTGATTTTGGCATTTGATCGGGTAAGCGCCTGAGCATCAGTGTTGGCTGTGATGAATTCAACACCTGACAGACCGGCCTCGATCATGCGGTTTACTGCGTTTGAGCCGCCGCCACCAACACCAATTACCTTAATTTCAGCATTTTCCAACGCTGACTGGTTACTAAAATCAAACACCATGCTCGCCTCCTGTTTATTACTGCTCTGCCTTCGGCAAATCTATTTCTTTTATTCTAAAAATTCTTCAATCGGTAAAGAATTTTCTTAACCAGGACTGAATTCGTTCAATTATACCATTTAGGGCACCAGATTCTCTAGTGGGTGCACGATAATTTTGTGCGCCATACCTTATTAGACCCAGGGCGGTAGAATACTGCGGTTTCCGCACCTGTTCATGGAGACCGACCACGTCGATTGGCGCACCGCGGCGCACTGGCAGATCGAGAATTTCTTCGGCGAGTTCGGGGCACCCGCTCATCAGAGAAGTGCCTCCTGTTAATACAACACCAGCGGGTATGACGTCAAGAGAAACATGTTTTTCAATCTGTTTCTTGACTTCATAAAAAATTTCTTCCATGCGGGGCTCGATTATTTCGACGAGAAAGGTCTGTTGAAAAGGCTTTGTGCGCTCTCCGCCAGCCACCGGAACCTCAATCGTCAGTTGACTGTCAGCAAGTTCCGAAAAGGCGACGCCGTGGCTGATTTTCAGTTCTTCGGCGGTCTGAGTGGAAGTTTTCAGACCTACAGCCAGATCGTTGGTGACAAGACGTCCACCGATATCAATGCTGTGTGAGTGAACGACGTGCCCGTTCTGGAAAATAATAAGATCGGTTGTGCCGCCGCCAATGTCAACAAGAACGACGCCAAGCTTCTTTTCGTCTTCCGAGAGCACCGCCATGCTGGATGCGTATTGCTGCAGAACCACATCCTCAACCTTGAGTTTGGCCATTTCACAACATTTCATGATGTTCTGCATGGCAGTCACTGCACCGGTTACAATGTGCACCTGGGCTTCGAGGCGGCCGCCCACCATGCCAAGAGGGTTGTTGATATCTTTCTGTTCATCGACGACAAATTCACGCGGCAGGATGTGTATTATGTCCTGGTGCGGCGGAATTGAAACCGCGGTTTTTGCATTTTCGACAGCGCGGTCTATGTCTTCAGAGGTGATTTCCTGGTTGTTGCCTTTTATGGCGACAATGCCCTGACTGTTCATTGAACAGATGTGTGCGCCGGCAATTCCGACATAGATATTGTCGATAACCACATCAGCCGATTTTTCGGCCTCTTCGACCGCATCGATTATGGCCTGGGTTGTGCGCTCGATGTCGACGATCGCGCCCTTTTTGACACCGTCGCCGGATGACGCCGTGCCAATACCGAGCACATTGATGGTGCGCCCGTTCTGGACTTCGCCAATTACTGCACAGACTTTGGTCGTGCCTATGTCGAGGCCAATAATGATATCATCCACCGGCGGAAGGACCCCTGTTTCCCTGTGATGCACCAGCGCTCTTCTTTGGTCGAACGACGATTTCGCTTGGTGCCCTCATGTCGAGGTAGAATGGTTCTACATTATTCTTTCTCAGGTTGTCAAGGAGTGCACGTAAAAAATCATAACGATTCTTGAAATCTTCAACACTCCTGGGAAATATTTTTTCGCCTGTTACAAGCACCAGATAAGGGTTTTGTGAGCTCGAAAAGTTTATCTCAGAAACCTGATTCAGTATACGGTCACCCAATGATTTGACCCAGTTTTGTGCAACGTAGAAGTCATCATGTGAGTGCAGCGAGTCACCAGCCCTGGCGGTTTGAAGTTTCAGACCGGTTATAACTGGAAGTTCTTTCTCACCCATCCCTTCGGTGCTTATGATTACTCCGTCTTCGGCAATTTCATAAAAGGCAATGCCTACCTTGGCATAAAGAACAGGTTTACGTTCGATAATTTCGATTCTGAGGGTGTATAGCCCATCAAGATTCAGCTTTACGTCTTTGATTACCGGTTCGGTCAATAATGTGCTTCTGATCTGGTCTCGGTCGAGGGCAAAAAGTTTAATGCCTGGAGCCAGACCTGCAGTTTTGAGAATGTATTCCCTAGAGAGGGTTTCGTTGCCGGTTACTTCAAGTGTTTTTATCTCAAAGTATGATGTGTGAAAAAATAGATGCCGCAGTTGGGTGATGGCCAGATAGCACAGGCTTGTTATCAGAAGCAGAAACGCAATGGTTTTTACCGGTCTTACCAGTCGGGTGAAATTTGACAGCCTTGAACGATAGCGCTTCTGGCGCAGTTTATTTCGCGCATCTTCTGAAAGCTGCTGTTCGAGAGGCTGCCGGTACGCACGGCCGGCTCTGCTGAGATCTTCTGTCAAAATACAAACCTCAGAAAAAGATGCAGTATTCTAGCATCGTTAAAGCACCAGTACAAGCAGTAATTTCAAATCTTCAGCAATTGCGATATCTGCTCAAGAATGCGCTCTTCGACATCTTCTGGCCGGCTTTTTGCCATGGCTGCCGCCATGCCGGCAAGTTTTTCCGGCTGCCTGAGCTCTTCAACTGTTCTGGCGAGGCTTGCACCATTCAGGTCGCGGTCAAGAAGGAGTCTGGCTGCCCCCAGTTCTTCGAGAACCCTGGCATTTTTTTCCTGATGGTTGTCGGTTGCAAACGGAAACGGAACCAGAATGGCCGGTTTGCGGCATACGGCGATTTCGGCCAGAATCGTGGCGCCGGCACGTGATACAAGCAGATCTGCCACTTCAAAGGCTTCCCGCATCTCGTGCAGATAGGGCAGCAGGGTGTAATTTTCCGGTAATTGCCCGATTGCTGATTTTACCATGTCATGGTCGCGCTCACCGCTGATATGAATCAGTCTTATGCTGTTCTGGCCCGGCAGCCAGTTCTTTGCCAGGTCTATACAGGCCCGGTTGAGCGATAATGCCCCACGCGAACCGCCGACTGCCAGAACGACAAACTCGCCTGGGCGGCGGCTGAATCTCGAATTTGTGATGTTTTTGCTGAGAAAAGCCGAACGAACCGGATTCCCGGTAAGAACGATTTTTGTTCCGTCTTCTTTGGCAGCAGATGCGTAAGTCAGAAGAACTTTTGCGGCTGAGCCGGCAAAAATACGATTTGTGACTCCCATTGCCGCGTTCTGCTCATGAATAACCGCCGGAATTCCGAGTATTCTTGCTGCTGCCAGAGTCGGAAATGCGACAAAGCCACCGGTAGTGACTGCCAGATCTGGCTTGAACTGTTTGAGATGTTTGAAAGCATCGTAAATTCCTGCGGCATTTCTGAAGGGGAACGTCAGCCAGTCTTTACTGATGGTTCTTGGCATGCCCTGAGCTCTTACACCCATAAATAAAATATCAGACTCGCGGCTGACGATTTTTTCTTCCATGCCACCGCTGACCCCTACGTAACCACTTGAAAAAGTGAAACGGCGTGCCAGAATCTCTCTGATGGCCAGCGCCGGGTAAATGTGACCACCGGTTCCACCGCCGCTGAAAACTATACGCATGTTATTTACCTTCTTCTGGTTACCGGCACCGCCGGTTCGGCAAACTGCCCCGAGAAAGGTGCGACCCTGTGTTCTTCGAAGGCGTTGCGGCCCGCACCATAGCGCGATACGTTGAGAAGAACGCCAACTCCTATGGCCAGAAATACAAGGCTCGAACCACCGTAACTGACAAAAGGCAGCGTTATGCCGGTAGTTGGCATCAGACTCAGAACAACGCCGATATTGACGAGCACCTGCAGCCCGATAATGGCTGTTATGCCGGATGCCAGCAGAAATCCGAAATTGTCAGGGGCGCGGGTGGCAATGTAAAGTCCGCGCCAGAGCAGGGCAAGAAAAAGCAGCAGAACCACCGCCCCGCCCAGCAGGCCAAGCTCTTCGCAGATGATGGCGAAGATGAAGTCTGTATGTCGTTCAGGCAGAATAAAGAACTTCTGTCGGCTTTGTCCGAGACCGAGACCCCAGAAACCGCCCGAACCGATTGCTACTAAAGATTGAATGATGTGATAACCGCTGGTTCTGGCGTTTTCCCATGGGTCGATAAAGGCCCAGAAGCGACGCATGCGGTAGCCGGCCTGAAAAATCAGGGCGGTGATCAATACGGCACCACCAGCCGCCAGCCCGCCAAGGTTTCTCAGAGAGCCGTTTCCGAGAAAATACATGCACAGATATGTGCCGCCGATCAGCGCAGCTGTCGACAAGTTCGGCTCTTTGTAGATGAGAATAAAAATAATACCTGCCACCAGCATATCTGGCAGCATACCGTGTAGAAAGTTCCTTATTCTATCCTGGCGTAAAGAAATCGAATGGGCCATGTAGATCACGAAGCACAGTTTGGAAAACTCGGATGGCTGAAAGCCGAGACCACCAAATCTTATCCAGCGCTTGGCACCGCCGATGTCTCTTGCTACTCCCGGCACGAGCACCAGTATGAGAAAGAAAATTGCCACGCCCAACAGAGGCACGGCCGCTTTTTCGAGTCTCTGATAAGGAAAATGCGAAACTCCGAACATTGCCAGCAGACCAACGACAACCCACATGAACTGTCGTTTCAGGTAATAATGTGCATCTGACATTGTTGCCAGCGAAGTGACTGAACTGGCGGAATAAACCATGATCAGGCCAACACCCATGAGGGCAATGACAACGAAAAGAAGCAGGTGGTCGAAGTGGCGGCTTTTATTCATTTCGGCTGTAAGGCTTTAACCAGTTCCTTGAACCTTTCGCCCCTGATTTCAAAATTGGGGAAAAGGTCATAACTGCTGCATGCCGGTGAAAGCAGCACGGTGTCACCCTTTTCTGCCCATTCGTAGGCGGTGTTGACGGCCTGCTCAAAGCTGCTCACACTCTTCAGCGGCACCAGCCCCTCGAATGCAGACCTGAATCTGTCACGGGCCTCTCCATAGAGCACTACGCCGCGACTTGCTGTGCGTACTGCAGTGACCCATTCAGAAAGATCGGTGCCTTTATCGCGACCGCCGGCTATAAGAATTATTGGTGGCTGGCAGGCTTTGAGAGCCGTAATAGATGCAGCACAGTTAGTGCCCTTTGAATCGTTGATAAAGGTAATGCCACTGATATCGGCAACCCATTCAAGCCGGTGCTCAACCCCTGGAAACTCTTTGGCTACCTTCTCAAGATTTTTTGCCTCGACGCCAGCAAGAAGTGCAGCCAGAGCGGCAGCCATAACATTTTCGAGGTTATGTCTGCCGATCAGCTTTACCGACGCAACCGGAAAAAGTTCGTGTTTCTTCTTGTTTTCGTCGATGTAAACAAAGTGCTCACCGCAAACGGTTAAGCAGGGAAAAAGCTCGCCTGTGTCCCAGCCGAACCAGGCTGTTTTACATCTGACCTGCCCGGCCATCTCGCGCATGCTCTGCTGGTCGGCATTGAGTATCAGCCAGTGCTCCGGCCCCATATTCAGCGCAATGCGCTTTTTGGCATCGATATAAGCTCTGTAGCTGGGGTAGCGGTCAAGGTGATTTTCAAAAAAATTGGTGATCATGGCGATATCAGGTTTGAACTCTGAAATCGTCTCAAGCTGAAAACTGCTGACCTCGAGAACCTGAACCGAATCCTCGCTGGTTCTGGCAGCAAAATCCATCATCGGTATGCCGATATTGCCACCGAGAAAGACATCTTTGAACTGTTCACGGCAGAAAAGAGACAGCAGAGTAGTGGTCGTCGTCTTGCCGTTACTGCCGGTAACTACCAGTCTGCGCCCTTTTGACAGCCTGTAGGCAACTTCAATCTCCGAGTAAACCGGAATTTTTCGCTTTTCGGCTTCGACAAGCACCGGTATGTCAGGTCTTACGCCGGGGCTGAGAACAATAAAAGAGGCATCGAGAACCCGCTCGGTGTGCCCTCCTGCCTCGAACTGGACTTTGCCGGTCAGGCCTTCGCGCTGAAGACTCTGCTTCAGCTTTTCTTCGTTCTGGATGTCAGATATGAAGACATGTGCACCGCTTTCAACCAGACTTCTGGCTGCCGAAAGCCCGCTTTTGGCGGCTCCAATAATACTGATGGCCTTTCCTGCGACGTTCATTGTCTGCCTCGTAAAGTGTGTGGATTCAGGCGCAATGATAGCACAGTGTGCATTAAACGACAATTCTCTGTTTAATTTTTCGCGGTGCGCAGTTATTTTCATCCGCAATTCTGATGATTTCGTCAAATTCAGGTTCAATGACTGTTTCGCCGTCTGGCGTGGTAATTTTCTTTACCCTGATTCTGCCAAAATTGCTTTCGGCTTCTTCCGAAACTCTGTGTAGAACTGACCGGTCGATGTTGCAGCGCCGAACCCCGATGGTGGGCAGAAGAGAAAAGATAATATTTTCAATCATTTCCGCCTTTGCATGCTCGACCAGAACCTGCAGTTGATGCCCCGGGCGCCCTTTCTTCATAAGAATGGGAATCAGGCAGGCATCAAGTGCCCCGGCAGACATAAGTTTGCCGATTGCGTGTCCAAGTTCTTCACCCGTGGCGTTATCGATGTTGCTGGTCAGCTGGGTTACCTGATCAGATTTTTTTTTTACCGTTTTCGATTCGATCAGAAACGCTCTTAAAAAGTTCGCCCGGCCAGTTTTCAGACTGCCATGACCGTGCCCGACTCTGGTAAAAGTCTGAGTGCCGGTTGCTGTCCTGGCTTTCATGCCGCGCAACAGTGCCGCACCTGTCGGAGTTGTCAGTTCAAAAGGCACATCGTGGTCGAAGACAACGCTGAAACCTTTCAGAAGCAGGGCGGTTGCCGGAGCCGGCACCGGCATCATGCCGTGCGCGCACCTGACCATGCCCGAGCCGAGATGCACGGGTGAAACGATGACTTCGTGCACATCGAGATCGTCAAGGCAGATCGCTGAGCCCACAATGTCAGCAATGCTGTCTCTGGCCCCGACCTCATGAAAGTGCACTTCATCGATCTTTTTACCATGAATCATTGCCTCTGCTTCTGCCAGCTCCCTGAAACAGCTGGTGGCGATTTCACGGGCCCGTGGGCTGATGGCGGCCGCATCGATCATGGCTGTGATTTCCTGCAGGCCCCTGTGTGGTGAGTGTCCGTGCTGGTCGTGCCCATGTTCATGCGCATGATGGTGTCGGTTGTCATCACTGTGACAATGCGTATGTGCATGCTCGTGCTCGTGATCATGATCATTGTGTCCGTGGCAGTGCGAATGTTCAGAATGGCTGTGTTCATCATGATGATGCTGGTGTTCATGTTCATCATCGACCGTATTGAAATACAGCCCCCTGATGCCGTCGACCAGACGCTCTTCAATAATGAGTTCTATCTTACCCTCGACGAAGTTTATCGATTTCAGCCCATCGAGCAGTTTCTGGCGGTTTGCGCCGAGATCGAGCAGTGAAGCGACCGCCATATTGCCGGCGATGCCGCTGAAGCAGTCCCAGTAAAGAGTTGTCATTGTTCTTTTCCTTTCAGAATTCGCA
>JAKQKW010000477.1 GCA_029560455.1 Candidatus Rifleibacteriota bacterium | reverse complement strand
GTGGCGCCGCGCAGCAGGTCGCGGATACTGCCGCCGACCAGCCAGACCTGCCGGCTGTCAGAGGGGCGCAGAAACTGCAGAATTTCACGCAGCATTCTGACTTCAAGCTGCGGCAGGTCGATGGTTTTGCTGATTTCCATTTTTTCTTCTATGAGTGATTAATAAATAGTCCGGAAAAACTGTTGGGGTTCAATATGCTGAACCCCAACAATTTATAGCCTGTTGAAAAGCGTCACATCGAGGCGTGGAGAGAAGCCGGGATTACTTTTTCGTAAGCTTGTTTTGCACAGGAGGTGCTTATGCAGAACCGCGCAGGATAGAGCGGTTCTGTAGAGCGAAAACTTGAAAAAGTTTTGCTGGAGCACCCGGCATCATCAATCCTGATGATGCCGAGTATCGCTGACCTCCTGTCAGCAAAAAAGTAACCCGGCTGATAGGACACGCCGACGAACCGGTGTGAAGCATTCAATAAGTCCTTATTAATTCACGATTATTCCGGGCGCTGGAAATAATTGATATCGGGTTTGCGGGCGGCAGTTGCCTCGTCAAGGCGGCGCACCGGCGTTTTGAGCGGCGCGTTCTTGAGATTGTCTGGGTTTTCTGCGGCTTCGCGGGCGATCATTTCCATGGCTTCCATGAAGCAGTCGAGGGTGCCCTTGCTTTCGGTTTCGGTCGGCTCGAACATCATCGATTCTTCGACGATCATCGGGAAGTAGATGGTCGGCGCATGGAACCCGAAATCGAGCAGGCGCTTGGCGACATCGAGGGTCTTGACGCCATACTGGGCCAGCGATTTCCCTGAGAGCACGAATTCGTGCTTGCAGAAACGATCGTAAGGCAGATGGTAGGTCTTTTTCAGACGCGCCATCATGTAGTTGGCGTTGAGAACGGCGTAGGCAGACGAATTCTTGAGGCCTTCGCTGCCGTTGACCATGATGTAGGCGAAAGCGCGCACCAGCACCAGGAAGTTGCCGACCGAGCCGAGAACCGGGCCGACCGATTCGCGGCATTTGGTCTGCAGCTTGTATTTCTTGCCGTCGAAAACGACGCGCGGGTTGGGCAGGAAAGCTTCAAGATGCTTCTTGACGCCTACGGGGCCGGCACCGGGGCCACCGCCGCCGTGCGGGGTCGAGAAGGTCTTGTGCAGATTCAGATGCACGATGTCGAAGCCCATGTCGCCGGGGCGGGTCCAGCCCATGATGGCGTTGAGATTGGCGCCGTCATAGTAGAGAAGCCCGTCGACCGAGTGAATCAGGCTCGCGAGTTCGCCGATGTTTTCGTCGAACAGCCCGAGGGTGCTCGGGTTGGTGATCATCAGACCGGCAACGTCAGGGCTCAGCTTGGCTTTGAGGTCTTCAATGTCGATGCTGCCGCGGTCATTCGATTTTACGTTGATGACTTCGTAGCCGACCATCGAGCACGACGCCGGGTTGGTGCCGTGGCCGCTGTCAGGAATCATGATCTTGGTCTTGTGATTGCCCTGCTTCTTGTGATAGGCCTTCATGATCAGCAGACCGGTCATTTCGCCGTGAGCGCCGGCTGCAGGCTGCAGGGTCATCGCGTCCATGCCGGTGACTTCGGCAAGCTGATCTTCGAGGGTCTTGAGCATTTCGAGCGCGCCCTGAACAGTTTCTTCGGGCTGCTGCGGGTGAATGTGCGCAAAACCGGGCAGGCGCGCCATGTTTTCGTTAACCTTGGGGTTATACTTCATGGTGCAGGAGCCGAGCGGGTAAAAGCCGATATCGACGCTGTGATTCAGCCGTGACAGGCGGGTGAAGTGCCTGACGACTTCGAGTTCTGACAGTGAGGGCAGCGGCAGTTCCTGGCGCAGAAAGCGTGAGGGAATATGGTCGGCGGGGTCGAGTGCCGGTACATCGAGAGCTGGCAGAGCGTAGCCGCGGCGGCCGTCTTTGTTGAGATCAAAAATCAAGGGTTCAGCCATTGATAAACCCTCCTAACAGGTTGCAGTAATTGTCGATTTCGTCTTTGGTGCGTTTTTCGGTAACAGCGATGAGCACGCAGTCTTTGAGGCTGGTGAACCAGTTGTCGAGCGGAATGCCTGCGAAAACGCCTTTTTTGGCCATTTTGCCGAGCACTTTGCGCGCATTCGGAATCTTGACGACCATTTCATGGAAGAAGCTGCCGGTGAACGGGAAGCTGACGCCTGCGACTTTGGCCAGTTCGCGCTTCATGTAGTGCGCTTTCTGGAAGGACTGGTAAGCGACTTCTTTAATGCCGTCGCGGCCGAGCAGGCTCATGTATATTGTGGCGTTGAGCGCCATCAGTGCCTGGTTCGAACAGATGTTGCTGCTCGCCTTTTCGCGTCTGATGTGCTGTTCGCGGGCCTGCAGAGTGAGAACGAAACCGATTTTGCCGTCGATGTCTTTGGTTCTGCCGACGATGCGGCCGGGCATGCGGCGCAGCAGGGCTTTTTTCGCGGCGATGAAGCCGAGATACGGGCCGCCGAAGCTCAACGGGATGCCGAGCGGCTGGCCTTCACCGGTGACGATGTCGGCGCCGAGTTTGCCCGGTGCTTCGATGAGGCCGAGGGCGATCGGGTTGGCACTGACGATGCTGAGCGCACCGGCTGCGTGTGCGATTTCCGAGATGCGTTCGATATCTTCGATGCTGCCGAAGAAGTTCGGATACTGCATTACTACAGCGGCGATCTTGTCGTTCATCAGTTCCTGAACGCGGGCCGGGTCGACGGCACCGTCTTCGAACGGCACGGTGACGATTTCGACGCCGAGAGCACCGTTGAGCGTGTTGATGACGCGGCGGTATTCGGGGTTGAGTGTCTGCAGCACGAGCACTTTGCTGCGACCGGTCTGGGCGGTGGCCATGTTGATCGCTTCGACGTTGGCGGTGGCGCCTTCATACAGAGAAGCGTTCGACTGGTCCATGCCGGTGAGGCCGCAGATCAGGCTCTGGTATTCGTAGATGCACTGCAGAGTGCCCTGCGAAACTTCTGGCTGATATGGAGTGTAGGCGGTGAAGAAGTCGCCGCGGAGCAGAATGTGGTCGATTACGGCCGGAATGATGTGGTCATAAGCGCCGCCGCCGAGAAAACAGACGTTTTTTTCGACGGTTTCGTTGGTTTCAGCGAGCCGGGCGACTTTGCGGGCCATTTCTGACTCGCTCATGCCGGCGGGCAGATTCAACTCGCCCTGCAGCCTGAGCTCGGGCGGAATCTCTGCAAAGAGGTCGTCGATGCTTTTAACACCGATGGCCCCCAGCATTTCCTGAAGTTCATCAGGAGTGGTGGGGATATAGGTAGCCATAAAGGAACTCCTGTGCGATTAGTCGCAGATTTTCTTGTAGTCGGCTTCTGACAGAAGCTGATCGAATTCTGAAGGATTTGCCATTTTAACTTTGCAGATCCAGCCGGCGCCCATCGGTTCTTCGTTGACGAGGGCGGGGTTGTTTTCGAGGTTTTCGTTGACGGCAACGACTTCGCCGGTTACCGGAGAATAGAGATCAGAAACGGTTTTGACCGATTCGATGGTACCGAAAACTTTGTCTTTCTGAAGCTTGCTGCCCTTGGCCGGCAGTTCGACGAATACGACGTCGCCGAGCTGGTGTGCAGCGTAATCAGTGATGCCGACGGTGACGGTATCGCCTTCGAGTTTTGCCCATTCGTGTTCTTTCGTGAATTTGGTGGTCATAATATCTCCTGTTCAGCCTTAAAATTTATAAAATGGAAATTTTTCGCAGATGGCGTTGACCTTGCCCTTGACAGCGGCAAGATTGGCTTCATCTTCGGGTTTGGCGATCGCTTCGTCCATCAGGGCGGCAATCTGCTTCATGACATCAGGAGTCATGCCGCGGGTGGTGACGGCCGGGGTGCCGACGCGCAGGCCCGAGGTGACGAACGGTGAAGCCGGGTCGTTCGGAATCGTGTTCTTGTTAACGGTAATGCCGGCGTGATCGAGCGCCTTTTCGGCGGCCTTGCCGGTGATGTTCTTGTTGCGCACGTCGATGAGCATCAGATGATTGTCTGTGCCACCTGAAACCAGTCTGAAACCGCGTTCTTTGAGGGCGGCAGCCAGAGCCTGGGCGTTTTCGATGACGCGCTTCTGATAGTCTTTGAAACTTGGTTCAAGAGCTTCTTTGAAGGCAACCGCCTTGGCGGCGATGACGTGCATCAGCGGGCCACCCTGCAGACCGGGGAAAATCGCCTTGTCGAGAGCCTTGGCCCATTTTTCTTTACAGAGAACCAGACCGCCGCGGGGTCCGCGCAGGGTCTTGTGGGTGGTCGAGGTCACGAAATCGGCGTAGGGAATCGGCGACGGGTGCAGCCCAGCTGCGACCAGGCCGGCGATGTGAGCCATGTCGACGCACATTACCGCTTCGACTTCGTCGCACACCTTGCGGATGCGTTCAAAATCGATGACGCGCGGGTAGGCAGAGGCGCCAACCATGATCATTTTCGGCTTGTTTTCTTTGGCGAGGCGGGTGAGCGCTTCATAATCGAGAGTTTCAGTGTCATCGGTGACGCCGTAGGGAACGACGTTATAAAGCAGGCCGCTGAAGTTGACCGGGCTGCCGTGAGTCAGATGGCCGCCGTTCTGCAGGTTCATGCCGAGAAAGGTTTCGCCCGGTTTCATGACAACCTGATAAACAGCCATGTTGGCCTGGCTGCCCGAATGTGGCTGCACGTTGGCGTGTTCGGCACCAAAAAGCTTTTTAACGCGGTCACGGGCCAGATCTTCGGCCTGGTCGACGACTTCGCAGCCGCCGTAATAGCGCTTTGCCGGGTAACCTTCGGCGTATTTGTTGGTGAGAACCGAGCCGAGGGCTTCAAGTACCGCTTCAGAAACGAAGTTTTCTGAGGCAATGAGCTCGATCTGGCTCATCTGGCGCCTTTTTTCACGGTCGATAATGGCACTGATTTCGGGGTCGAACTGTGTAAGGGTCTGCATGATTAACTCCTTGCCCTGGTATAAAATGGTGTTTCTATAACGGTTGCGGGGTAATTTTTGCCGCGGATTTCAATGTCGAAGGTCGAGCCGATGGCGCTGAGTGCCGGCGGAACATAGCCGAGGCCGATGTTCTTCTGCAGGGTCGGGGCCATGGTGCCTGAGGTGACTTCGCCGACCTTTTTGCCGTCTTTCATGATCGGGTAACC
>JAKQKW010000448.1 GCA_029560455.1 Candidatus Rifleibacteriota bacterium | reverse complement strand
AAGCTGTTCATAACTTTGATGAAATCGTTGTTTACAAATCTTGCCGGCACGCCAATTTCGATATTCTGCCAGTTGAAGGGAGCATTCGAAGCCATGACAAATCCCCAGCTGCCAAATGATGGAACATAGCAGTGATAAGCTTCTGGCTGCAGATAAACGGTTTCAGAGGCTGTTTCACTCTTGAAAAGAGGGTTCTCGATGGCGGCGAAGGTGTTATAGATGCACCAGAAAGCTTTATGGGCATAGAGTGGTGAAGTCGCCTGGGTCACAATCTTGCCGCCACGTGCAAGTTTCCCGGCCAGCAGACGATAAAAGGTTTTTGAATAGAGACGGCTGAGCGACAGATTGTCGGGGTCAGGCAGGTCGATAATGATTACGTCAAACATTTCCTGAACATTTTCGAGATATTTCCAGGCGTCATCATTGACGATCAGGGTTTTGGAGTTGCGCATCGAATCCTTATTGAGATCGCGCATCAGCAGGTTGTCGCGGGCGAAAGTCGTTATGGCCGGGTCGATATCGACAATGGTTATCTTTTCAACTTCGGCGAACTTCAGTATTTCGCGGGCGGCCAGGCCGTCTCCGCCACCGATAACCAGAATATTGCGGCGCGAATGGGCTGAAGCCATTGCTGGAAACACAAGAGCCTCGTGATAGCGGTATTCATCCTGGCTGCTGAACTGGATGCTGCCGTTGATGAACATGCGAATGTCATTTTTGGTGCGGGTAACAACGACGCGCTGATATGGAGATGTCGTCGAATAGATGATTTCGTCTTTATAAAGCGTATCTTCGGTGTAGGTCGAAATGTGGTCAGCATAGACAAAACAGGTGCCAAGAAGAATGATGCCCGTTGTTGCCAGAGCGATAAGACTGTTGCGCGATTTCAGGCGCTCTCTGAATACATAAATTGCCGAAGCCGCTACCGCAACGTTCATGGTACCGAACATCAGCCCGGTGCGAACCAGCCCCAGTTGCGGCACCAGAATAATCGGAAACAGCAGCGAAGCGAACAGAGCGCCGGCATAGTCTACCGTCATTACATTCGAAACCACTATTTTCAGAGTGTTGTGTTCTTTGACAATTCGCAGGATGATCGGCAGTTCAAGCCCGATCAACGTGCCTATGGTTATCGATACCAGCAGAAGAAAAGGTGTGTAATTATCGATGCGGGCAAAAGCTACAAAGAGCACAATTGAGCTCAGGCCGCCGGCCATGCCGGTCAGGATTTCGACAAGCACGAACCAGTCGTGGAGTTTGTCATTGATGAAGCGCGACAAAAATGAACCGAGCCCCATCGAGCTCATGAACAGGCCGATTACCAGAGAAAATTGATAGACGGAATCACCGACAAGATAACTCGAAATGGTGCCGGCCAGCAGCTGATAAACCAGCCCGCAGACGGCAATGAGAAATACTGCAACTAGAAGAAAAACCTGCAAAATTGTGACCTTTCAGGCTTTCGTAGAAACAAAGCCTGTTTTTCAGTAGAAATACATTTGATTAATGCATGGCTGATGCAATGATGATCGACAGGCCGATCATAACAGAACCAATGATGATGCCAAGCGAGGTGTTCTGGTCGATTTCAATTTCCTTGCGTACCGAAAAAGGCGAGATCTTGCAGATCAACCAGAAAGCGATGATATACATTACCAGGCCGATCAGAGAATAGGCAATCGTTGAAAGAATCGGGCCGGTCGAAAGTTCTGCTATGTTAGTTCCCATGTTTTTTTCTGCTCCAGATTTGATTATGATGATCTGCGCCAGGCGCAGACAAAATTACTTGCCATGCATGAAGCCACGGTGCCCGCCATGCGTATAAACACTGCGCTCACGAATATTCTTTTCCTTGCGGATCTGTGGTGTTGTCGAAAAACCTTCCGGCCGCATAAAATCGGTTGCTATGGCCAGAACCGTAATCAGGCTGAAAATACCGGCGAACATCAGAGCCATTTTATTCATCAGTCGTCATCCTCGTCGTCGTCGTCCTGCCATCGCTTCTGTTCAAAGCTGAGTGCCATGAAACAGTAAGGAAAGGCGAGAAGCAGGCAGGTAAAAAACCAGGCCAGCGTGTAATGCCCAAGGCGAATGCCTTTGCGAATAGAAACATTGACATTGCCGAGCGAAAAGTCAGGCGATGGCTGCTCGGATTCGCCGGCCGCCCCTTCCCCTTCTAAGGACAGCTTATAATCGCCAGACTCAGGGATCTTGAAGTAGGAGACGACTTCTGTGTCGCCTTCAGACCAGTATTCGCCATCTTCGTAGCCCTCGTAGAAAGCCAGAACGGTCGGCATGGTGAAAAACTGGTTCTCTTCTTTCTGGTCGACCACCTTTACGTCAAAGAATGACCAGGCGTTCTTGAGATTCGGCGTGTTAACCGAAATGCCGTAAAGGGAACCGGGCGCTTCAACCTTGAATTCTTTCGAGGTTTCGCCTTCGGTGAACAGCTGATTACCGAATTTGTGCTGCATTACCGGAGTGCCGCTCGAAGAAATGAAAAAATACATCAGCAGTGCCAGGCCGGCAGACAGCAATGCACCCTGCGACATTGCCGCGAAAGTCGGGTTGGCTGAAAATGGCTGGCAGCAGAATACGGTGGCCGGCTGAATGTTTTCGATTCTGAACGCTTCGCTGATTTCTCCCGTCGAAATGTATTCTCCCCAGAAGAATTCCTGTTCCTGGCCGCGCATTTCGATTGAATACATGTAAGGAGGGCAGACGCCGTCCATGTATCTGATCTTTTCGCCCTGCTTTGCCTGCCAGGTCATTTCGCCTTCCACATAGGAGATCTGTGCTCCGGCACTTTCGAACACCTTGAAGGCGCGGTCACGCACCGTAAATTTTGTTTTGCGCGGGCTGACAATTTCGACCGGGGTTTCGGGCAGGTCTTTGACCTCGTGCATCAACACGTAGTGCCCATCTTCATAACATAACCAGGCGTAGCCGTGCGTGTGCGAGAAGAGCAGATATTCAAGCCAGCGGTAGACCTCACCGTCTTCTTTCTGCTCGTATTGGATTACGCCGATGGTCGTGAACAGAACTCCCCTGAGTTTGGCGGTGGCTCCGACTTTGATGGGCAAAAACGGGCGCTTCTGGTTTAAAAACTTATGCAGAAGCTTGAATTGATCTTTGCTGTCGAGGCATGAACCACAATACTGGCAGACAATTGACCTGACGTTATGCCCGCCGCGCATCTCTATCGAGCCGCCGCACTGGGTGCAGCTGAGTTTTCGCAGTTTCAGAGGCTGGGTTGCGGTTGCCATGGTTAAACCTCAGAAATTTCGAACGGGTCGATCCAGACGCCACGGTAACATTCTATGCCGCCAGTCTGGTATTCGATAGTAAAAGACGCACGCTTGGGACCGAGAAGATCGATATAATCGTATTTCTCGCCGGGTATGGCCTTGAACGGCAATTCGCCCTGCGCTCCGATCATGGTTGCGGTATTCATTTCGATTACCGTCATACGGATGCGGTTGATATTCAAAACACTGCCAATTTTGAGGGTTTCGTAAGCCGGGACATTCAATTTGTCCTGGACAAGGGTTTCGATGGCAATTTCACCCTCGTCGACCGATACCCAGCCTTCTTTGCCGTTATCGCTTCTGACGAACCATTCATCCCACCAGCCGTCGCCATAGTCGTATCTGACGCGCCCGACTGGTGAGAAGCGCCAGTCTTTATGCTTAAAAGTCCGGCCAATCTGAAAAATACTGGGGGTGTCGGTAAGAATCGCTGACTTACCGACATCTTCGAGCTTACCGTTCTGTAGAAAGCTGGTCGTGTTGCATGCCGGGCACACCAGAATCTGAGAAGATCTGGTAACCTGCGTGATCTGGTTGCCGCAGGAAGGGCAGGTAAGAGTGATGGCCATACTCAAAACCCCCGGCAGTTGATTTATGTCTTAATGATATAACCAATTCACGGAAAATGTCTACTGCTCAGGAAGCGTTGTCCGTAGAAGGTTGATCGGTTTCTGGTTTTTTGTCGTCGGCAAAGTCAGATGAGAGAAAACGGTGCAGCAGGCAGACCTGGGCTGGCAGAATCGTCAGTTCGCAGAACAGGGCAACGATGATCGTCATTGACAGCAGCAGGCCAAAGTAGATGACCGATTTAATGCTGGCGAAAACCATGAAGAGAAAGCCAATCGAATAGATCAGCGAGGTTGCCACAATGGCCGGGCCGGCTTCGCGAATACCATCTACGACAGCTGCAACCGGTGCAAATTTCGATCGTGAAGGATCATAAAACAGATAGAGAGCATGAATGGTATCGTCTACGACGATACCCATGGCGATTGCCGCAATGGTAACGGTGGCGATATCGAGTTTTATGCCAAACCAGCCCATAAAGCCAAGAGTGAAGAGAATCGGAAAGATGTTCGGAAGAATGACCAGTATCATGGCCTTCAGGCGCCTGAAAAGAATAAATATGGCCCCGAAAACGAAAATGAAGGCTGAGGCGAAACTGTTGATCTGGCTCCAGGTGACATAACTGATGATTCGGGCATATAGAGGTACGTAGCCGCCGAATTTCCAGGTGGTGCCGCTGCCGCCAAAATTTTTCTCGAGAATGGCCTGGGTTTTCTGTTCAAATTCATAAAGCCCGGCGGCGCTGATCATCGGAACTCTTACCGTCAGACGGGTTTCGCTGTAATCCGGGTTGTCGGTCATGTATTCGAGATCGTTGTCGGGGTCTGATTCATAGAGAAGCAGCAGCTGACTGACTGCTTCGTCACTGGCCGGAACCACGTAGGTTTCTGAAACCGGCCCGTCACTCATGACTTCATTCATCTTTTTGAGCACGTCGAGAATCGAAGCTGGTTTTTCCATGCCCGGAATCGCAAGAAGATCTTTTATGGCCTGATCGAGCCGGCGTAGAAATTCAACTTTCTTGATGCCTTCTTTCTGGCCGGTTATCAGACGTACTTCAAGCGGCAGATAATTGCCATAGTTTGCTTCGACCGCGTCGCTGTCTACTCTGATCGGGTTGCTTTCATGCAGAAAGCCCATCGAATATGTGTCAACCTGCAGTTTTGAAATGCCATAAATCGACATGGCCGAAAGAACAGCGACAATTACCAGAATATGCACATAGTAGTTCGGCATGCGCTGCATCCACCAGTTAACCGGAGCTTCGAAAGGTCTTCTAATCTGAACTTCTTCTTTAAGGTCGATCTGGCCGAGAATGAAAGCTGCGACAATCATCGAAACGACGTATTCGGCCATGCAGGCAAATGCCGCGAAGGCGCCAAAGACACGCAGAACGTCGAGCGGGCTGGTAACAAGGGCGAGGAAACCGGCAAAGTTGGTCAGCGAAGTAAACAGGCATGGCGAGAGAACTTCGTAAAAGACATGCTCGAGACCCTCTTCACGGTTCTTTTTTACCAGTGCTGAATTGAAGCAGTAGTTGTTGTAGGCATAGGCTACGTCTGAAACAGAAAGAATCATCATCAGTGTTGGCAGAACGATGGTGACCATGTTGAAGTTCTGCCCGAAAAGCCCATAGAATCCGAGAAAGCCCAGGCCGCTGAAGAACATGGCGCCAAGCGCCATGAAAAGAAAAACCCATGAGCGATAAAGAATAAAGATCAGCGAAGCGATAGCCACATAGGCGACCGCATTGAACACTGCGCCATCCTGAATGCTCAGGCGATTGAGTTCGTTATACATGACACCCATACCGGCGAGTTTGAAGTTGAAACCGTTGAGTTTCTGCCGCATCGCCTCGATGATCTCAGGGCGTCTGCTGTCCATGTCTGGTGTTGCAACAGGTTCAGCGATGATTATTGCCCAGGTGGAACTGGCGTTTTGCAGAATACGCTGCTTGAATGGGTCATCCATAAAGCGCTGTTTTATTTTTTCAGCTTCTTCAATTGTGTTAACCGGGCCGCTCATAAGATCTTCGATAATCAGTTCTTCGCCGCTCAGACCTATGAATGGTGAAAGACCAACGCTGAGTACCCGCTTGAAATTGTGCGTGTCGTCTTCAATTTCTTTCGATGCTTTATAAATGGCCGAAAGCATGGCCGGTGAAAACATGCCGTCGCGGCTGCAGTCGACCATTGCCAGAATTACTTCATCATTGCCGTAGCGCTTCTTGAATTCATTATAGGCTTCAAGTGCCGGGTCACCTTCGAGAAACCAGAGTTCGAGACTGTTGTCGATGCTGATGTTGCGTGAGAAATACAGGCCGCCGACCGAAACTATCACCAGCAGCGTGAAAAGCAGCCGCCGCCATCTGATGATGAACCCGGCTCCCCACTTGAAGTAAGCATCTGCGAACTTGGTATTCGACATCTCTGGTTCCTTTACTTCTGGAAAGTCTGTCTGCAGTGACTGATATTTCAGTAACAACACTCAGCACCAAACACTCTGTTGCTGGTGCTGAAAGTCAGATAGAATGAAAGTTGTGCAGGAAGTTCCGGCTCTGCTCTGTGGTCATGCGGTGTTTCGAGGTCAGAAAACCTGCCCGGTCAAATTTGCCGAGGAAGTAGATAATCATTTTTTTCCACCAGGGCCAGTCGTGGTTGACATCATAGCCCCAGAGGTCAAGCAATACCGGAACACCGGCGGCACTGAGATTGTCGCACATGTGAATTGCTTCGCCTGTCCACTCTTCCCAGGCGCCCTGGCCGCTGCAGACGATCAGAAGATTGTTTTTCAGCTTTTCGACGATATCTTTGCCTTTGAGGTCGGCACTGTAGCGCATCGGGTTGTGCAGATGCATTTCGTTGCTGTAAAAGCCCTGCATTGCAAATTCGATGTTGTAGCAACCGCTGAGAGCAATTCCTGAATCAAAAGCCTCTGGTTGTCGCAGAGCGAAATTGGCGGTATGAAAGGCGCCGAAGCTGCAGCCGTGGGCGATAACCCCGGCCCCTTCATGTCCGTCGTTCATGATGTGCGGAATAACATCTTCTTTTACAGCCCGGTCGTAGTCGTTGGCGCGTTTGACCCGCTCAACCGGATTGGTGCGGGCAAACCAGCTTTCGTGGTCGATACTGTCGATACAGTAGACCTGAATCTTACCGCTTTGAATGAATGGTGCCAGGGTATCGATCATGCCGAAGTTCTCGTAGTCGAAGAAGCGGCCTTCCTGAGAGGGGAAGACCACCATCGGCTTGCCGGAAGTGCCGTAAACAAGCATTTCCATCTGTCTGCCCAGAGCGTTGCTGTGAATTGTGCGGTATTCCCTGTTCATCAGGCCTCCCAGGTAATGTCGCGAATGACGTTCTTGAGTTCGTCGAGGTTGGCCGAGCGTGCCAGATAGCCCCAGTGACCCATGACTTCATATTCGATCGGGTTCATTGGCTGGCTGTGAACGATACGGTCGCCCCATTTTGCATAGAGCTGATCGTGAGAATATTTGTATGGGCGGTTATGTTTGCGGCTGATAAAAGCGCAATGATAGCGGCGGGTAAACGGACGTTTCGGTTCGTGCCCGGCCATGATCGATGCCCACCAGTCGTAAACGTCGATGTCACAGGCAAAATTGAACATGTGAGTGGTCAGGCCTCCGGGGGGGCGCATGTTGATTTCGAGAGCCTGGAACTTGCCATTTTTCAGCCTGAAAAATTCGATATGGAAAAACTTTTCGCGCACGTCGGCGGCTTTGACGATGGCTCTACCATACTTTTCGAGTTCGGCAGGTATATCTATCAATGAGTAATACCAGACGTTTTCGTTGTTTTTGACGACCTTGTGAATGTCATTGCTGAAATAATGCGATGTACAGAACACAATGTTGCCGTCTTTGTCGGTGAGCCCGTCGAATGACTGCAGATCGCCGTCGACGAATTCTTCCATGAAGTAGTCGTAGCTCTGTTTGATTGAAAAGAAGTGTTTGAGATCTTCTTCATTGCGGATAGTGTAGGTATCGGCCGCGCCAACCCCGATGTCAGGCTTGATGAAAACCGGGTAATGGCCTTTGATGAATTCCTGGCACTGCTTGAGGTCTTTAATTACCATGCCTCTCGCTGCGGGTACCTGAGCACGTTTAAAAACGTCTTTCATCATCGATTTGCGTTTGATGAACTGCAGATTTTCTGATTTGGGGCCGGTAATATTGTATGCATCGCGAACCAGAGCTTCAAGTTCTATCCAGGGTTCGAGATGTGATTCAACCCGGTCGATTTCGCCAAGGTGCTCTTTGAAAAAACCAGCCGCATCGACTACCTGCTGATTGTTTTCAAGTCGTTCAACACGGTAATGGCCGCTGAGAGACTGTCTTACTCTCGGGTCAAGAGCTTCGTCGGGCAGGTCTGAAATACCGAAGACTCTGACGCCGTATCTGGCGAGAGATTCGACGAACTGAGAGTAATGTGAAGGATAATGTGGCGAAATGTAGACGAGATTCATCGTTTTTTCTCCAGGCAATGATTTTACAGACATTTATACACCAAAACACCCATATCAGGAAGTGCCTTGAAGAGAAAAACAAAAAGGCAGTTACCGTTTTTTTAAAAATCCGTTATAATGGTCAAAAATGTACGCTCTTTAGCTCTCAGTAAGGAGAATTGATTATGAGTAAGAGAATACTGGCTGCGTTACTGGTTGTCATACACCTTTTGACGCTTGGCCCAAGCTGGGGTGCCGCCGCCACTACGACTGCGACGAAGCAGAAAAAGAAGCCGGCCACCACAACTACGGCCGCGAAGAAGAAAACTACAGCCAAACCTTCGACTAAACCAGCCGAGAAAAAAGAAACCACCGCTGCCAAAAAACCGGCGTCGACAAAAAAGCCGGCTACAACAGCAAAGAAGCCTGCCGGCACAAAACAGACTTCGGCTGCGGCAACGACAAAAACGACTTCCAAAGCTCTGACTGCTAATCAGCAGCAGGTTCTTGAACACCTGCAGATGCTGCAGGAAGTCTGGCAGCGCAAAATAACCCTTGAATTCCTTGCTGACAAGCGCTCCGATAAGCTTCTTGCCGAAATTCTTGCAGACTTCCCAAAGAAGCTGCAGAGCAATTTCGTCTCCAATATCCGTGGCGATTATCAGGCCGAATTCATGGCCAACTATGCTGCCAAATCAGACGAAGAAACCAGCCGCGCCTATGATATGTTCAAAGATCAGCCGGCCCTTGATCCGGTTCTCGGTGCGGTAATCAAGCAGTCTGCCTCGCCGCTCGAACTTGCATATTTCGACCTGGTTAAAAAAGTGACCACCCGTCGCAAGTTCCAGGCAACCAACGACCCCAGCCCGGAAATCAAGAAGCTCGATACTTTCTGGCAGACCGTCTATGGCAAAATGCGCGAAAATGCCAACAAAGACCGCTACGACGCAATCGCCGCCCTGTATAAAGACGCTTCTGCCAAAGATTTCCCGATTCACTGGTATGATGATGCCCAGCATGCAGTCGCTTTTGAGACCGAAGGACGCAAAACCGGCACTCCGCACAAAAAAGACCGCAAAAAATGGACAGTTCTCGCATATATCTGTGCCGATAACGATCTCGAACATTTCGGTCTCGTTGACATCAACGAAATGGAACAGGTTGGCAGCAGCGATAACATCAATATCGTCGCTCAGATCGACCGCATGGCCGGTGGCAAGGGCGATACCATATCTGATGGAAACTGGGTCGGCACCAGAAGATATTATGTCGACAAAGACAATGATATGAGCAAGGTCAGCAGCAAGATGGTCATGAACCTTGGCGAACAGTGTATGGGCAACAAGGCGACGCTGGCAGACTTCCTGAAGTGGGGCGTCAAAACCTATCCGGCTGACAATGTCATCGTCATCGTCTGGAATCATGGTGCCGGCTGGTCGGGCATCGCACATGACGAAGAATCAGACCGCATGCTCAGCATGACCGACGTTTCCTACGCCCTGAGAGAAGGCCAGAAAGAGCTTACAAAGGTTAATGGCAAAGAATCGAAGTTTGCCATCGTCGATTTTGACGCCTGCTTGATGGGCACTATCGAAGTTGCCTATGAAATCTCTGACACCGCTCAGTATATGGTTGCATCTGAAGAGAACGAGCCGGGTAACGGCATGCCCTACGCCGATTATCTTGCTCCACTCGTGAAAAACCCCGACCTGAGCCCTGCAGAAATGACCAAGCGCATGGTCGGCACCTATGTTTATTCTTATGCCAAGGGCGGTTCGGCATCGAATTCCTTTGTTAAGGGTTCGCCGGTTACCAAGGCCGCTACTGACCTCAGCAAAATCGGTTCATTGGTTAAAAAGTTCGACAAGCTTGGTCAGGCCCTGCTGGCAAATCACGAAGCTTATGCAGACCTGCTGGTAGCGGAAGGCGGACGCTTCGCTTCTATCAAACGCTATTCAGACGAAACACTTGTCGACCTGATCGACTTTACCCACAAGCTTGCCCAGATGCCAGAAGCCCCCTCTGATATCAGAGAACTCTGCATCGATATCATCAAGTCTTATGGTTACCCGGTCGAAAACGATCGGCTGGCCAAGCCGGTTCTCATAACCAGCACCAAGCCCGGTGTCGTGGTATGGGGCTACAATGGCTGGCGTATGCCGCCCAAAGAACTGTGGCCTGCCGGCACTCGCGTTTTCCAGTCACGACTGGCTCTGACACCGTTGCGCGAAATGCAGGGCGGCGGTTATTCATGCCAGATCGGTCCGTTTGAACCGGTTGTTGATGAAGCCCTCGAAAAGAAGGTCTTTGTTGAAGAAATCAACTACCAGGTAGTTCAGCAGGATGGCAAAGCCCAGGACAAACGCCGCATCAAACAAGGCAAAGAATACCTGATCGTTTCCAAATTCCCCGAAACCTCACCGATGGTAATCGAAGGTCATACCCAGGGTATGGGCGACAGTCACGGTCTCTCGATTTATTTCCCGCCTTCCTATAATTTCCGCAACAACTACAAAGCCCTGAAGTTTGCCAAAGATACCAGCTGGGATGAATTCCTCGAAAAAACGCCGGTGTTCAAGCGAAAAGCCGATGTGCTGTTGTGCGGTCAGATGGTTCAGGATCCGATGACCCTGCCGCTGGTGGCACATGCTCTCAAGGCCAACAAGGTAGAATTCCAGGTATTATGGGATCCGGCAGTGTTCGCTTTCAAATTTAAAGATATTCTGCGCCAGTTTGCCGGCAAAGGCATGGTCATCACCGACAGTGTCAGTGCCAGCAGCATGGGTCAGATGGCTCCGAGTTCAGAAGATCTGCACGACTACCTGACCAATGGTGGCAGTTTGATGATGGCCGCCCAGTCGGTGGGCAAGTCGAACATCCATCGCGACCTGCTGAAGGATTACTTCAAATTCACCTTTGTTGACGAAGAAAAAGACTTCGATGAGCTGGTCTGCAAAGGCAAAGAAGAATTCACCATGCATCTGAACGGCGACGAATCGGCCAGAACTGCCTCTGATATCACCGTCATGAAAACTGCCGAACCCTGCAAAATTTTCGTCACCATGCCTGATGGTCAAGGTGCCGCGATTTATGCCACCGGCAAAGGCAAGAACGACAAGTCATACTCGGGTGTGTATCTTGGCTTCAGATTTGAGGCCGTTGGTGATACCGAAGCCCGCAATCGCCTGATGGGCGAGATTCTCGATCGTCTGTTACCTGACAGACATCAGCTCAGTCTTTTCTGAAGATGATCATCTGTGCCGTAACAGGCACTGAAGAATTAAATCAGGGCACTGCCGCAGGGCAGTGCCTTTTTTATGGCATAAACCGGTCAATTTATGCTAAACCAATATTAATAAAGTGATCCGGGGGTATTACAGTTTGGATAATTCTCAGTTGCAGATCTCAATCAAAAAAAACTTTCCGGTAATCAGTTTTATCGGTAACTGCAAAGCCGAAGGCATCGACGGAATCTGTGCCCGCCTGCAGGAATTTGCGGTTGCCGGGCATAAAAAATTTGTGTTCGATTTTTCGGCCTGCAAACTCATCAACAGCCCGGCCATGGGCGAGATTCTCGAGGCTATTCTTTTGATCGACCGCGATTTTGAAGGGCACGTGGTGGTATGCGGGCTTGATTCTCTTAAAGAGACGCTGTTTTCAATTTCTGGCATCATACCGATTGCACAGCCCGCACCAGATGTTATTGCCGCCCTCGAACTTATCGAAAATATCGATGACTGATTTTTTTTGTTACGTCTTTTCGCTTCATGCGTAATGCTTAGTAGAAGTTAAATTTCATGTCTGCGAGGGAGGTTTTTATGCGTTTTTTCAAAGCCTTGACCTTTATCGTCCTTATGGGGCTTGTTTCGGTTAGTATGACCGGTTGTGATGCTTCGAAGATCATCGATGTCATCAGCAAAGTTGCTGAAGGCGTTCAGAAGGCTATCCCGGCGGTCAAAGAGGTTATCAATACCGTCAGCAACGCTCTGCCACAGAATACCGATACTGCTACCAACAACAACACTACTACCACCAACAATGAGCAGGCTGCCAGCAACAATGCCAATGTAACCATTACCAGTGCCGGCGATGACGAAGATGTCGGCAACACAACCACCACCACCAACGCTGCTGCGAGTACCACTAATTCGACTTCAACTGCGCAGCAGGCACGCATTGCTTCAAGCATCCGCTCACTTCTCGGCAGCACCAGTTTTCGTGGTGCCGACGTCGACGGTGGTAACCTGGCCTGCGCCAAAGTCGTTTCAACCGCTCTCAAGAACGCCGGTGTTCTCAGCCGCGTTCAGCTCAACTGCGATGCAGTCGTAAGTGATCTCAGGGCTGTTGGATGGCAGAGAGTAAATGTTCCTCCCTATCAGGAAGGCGACGTAGTCACCTGGACAACCAGCCGCGGCCCCGGTCGTCACATCGGTATCATCGTTAAGCAGGGCAATACCTTTCAGGCCATTTCGAACAGCTCTTCTGAAAGAACCCCGCGCGTTCACAGTATCAACTATATGCCGATCACTCAGGTTCTGAGAAAGGTTTGACAAGAGGATAACACTATGAGAAAAGCAACCGTTACGCTGATGGCCATGTTCATGTTCGCTTTCTCCAGCCCCGCCTTCTGTAACTGGGAAATCCCGTTTGGCCAGGAAAAGGCTCAGGTTGGTATCACTGCTCCGGTTCATGATGAAGATATGCCGGTTGGCCCGGGTTCATACCGTGCTCATGGCTCTGATATCTGGGTTCTCGACTCGGTCAAGGGCAGGGTGCTCTGCTTTGGCGCTGACAACAAGGTCCGCCAGGAAGTCGCTTTGCCGGCCCTCGGCAAAGATTTCATTCTTACGGATTTTGCCCTGCAGCTTGGCGAAAATGGCGAAGTAAAGGCTGTCGCCACTATCGATATGCGCGCCAAAGAAATCGTGGTTGCCGGTCTTGACGGCAAAGAAATCAAAAGAATCAAAGCCGGTAATATGATGCAGCTCGACGAAATCGACGTTGACCGAAATGGTCAGGTATATGTCGGCGATTATGCTGCCGCCAGTATCGCCGTTTTTTCTGCCGATGGCACCGCTCTGAGAAACATTCCGTGGCAGGCATCTGGTTTCGCGGTTGACAGCAGCAATAACCTGCACATGCTCAATTATAGCGAAGGTTCCGGTCACGCACTGGTTACCATCGGTGCTGACGGTAAAGAAGTTGCCCGGCACGAAATCGGTATGGCCGAAATGCAGAACCCGAGAATCTGGGCTGTAAAAGATTCCGGCGAATGTCTTGTCTCGATGGTACCGCCGAGTGGCGATCCGAGCAAACAGAAGCTGATGCTGTTCTCTGCCGATGGCAAGCCCGCCGGTTCTGCTGACTTTGCCAATCCATACTATATCAATCGCTATATCGCCGCCGCCAAAGACAGTATCTGGCTGGTAAAAGCCGACTACCTCAAAGCACCGGGCGAACCGGTCAAATTCGATTCTCTGACCCTCGCAAAGTAAGTTCCATAAATAAACCGGGCTGTTTCAGCAAATACACTGAGACAGCCCGGTTTTCTTTTGAGTTCTTGTCAGTCGCTGTTGTGGGGGTCGGTGTACCAGTTGCGGTTCAGGCCGGGGTTATTGATGATCGAATTGAGAATCGTCGGGTTGGCGGTTTCCATGAAGTCGGCGATGAACAGCTGCCCGACGTTGCCTGAGACATTGTCATCCTGATCGAAGAGCTGCAGCGAAATGCGGAAAAAGCTGCGCGAATAGCCAGCCGAAGTAATGGTTTCGGGCCTGATTTCGAAGAAATTGACCTTGTCGCTGAGAACCTTTCGGTTCTGGCCGCCGCCGATTTTCGGGTGCAGGTGCAGAACCCTTTCGAGGGTTTTAAATACTGAACCGGAGCGGCTTTTAAGAATATATTCGACCTTGTTCATGCGGCGATAGCTTTCGGGGCCGCTGCTGGTGGGGATAACCTTTTTTTCGTATTCGTCACCGTTGAAAGTGTAAAAGCTGATAGTCACATCGCTGCCGGTGGTTGTTTCGGTGAAAATGTCGCTGATGCTGTGACTCTTGTCGTTGACAAAGATGAAGCAGGAAAGGGTCAGATCGAGTTTGAGCTGACTGAGTATCTGCTGTCCTGACATAACGACGTTGTTGCGCTGAACCCCTTTTAGGGCTGAGCGGCTGCCGTGTGAAAGAATGCGATAGGTGGGTATGAGAATCAGCATCATGATTGCGCAGACGATCATGACTTCGACGAGGGTGAAGGCGTGGCGCTGTTTTCTCATCTGGCTGGTTTCTCCATGACGATGGTCGAAAATGACAACTGGCCACGACTGAGCCATGATTTAACCTTGTTATTGCTCTTGACCCGCACCTGAATTGTAACCAGAATGCCGTTGCCGGCACTGCTTACCTTTTTCATGCTGATCATACGCTCAAATGAGTCACATTCGCGAAAGTATGAAGTGGCGGCAAAAATTGGCTTTTCAAGCACACCATGCCAGGTATCGAGCGGAAAAATATCAGGTTTGGCAATGAACTTATCGGCCCATTCATAGCCCATGCCCTGGGTGAACTCGACTACTTCGCTGCCGAGGGAGGCAGCGAGAAATTCGTAATAGGCATCCATGCTCTGAGAGCTCGATGACTGGTTGATGAGAAAAAACGACAGCAGGGCAATCTGCAGGATTACCATGCCGATCAGCACTTCTACAAACGAGAAGGCGCCGGTGCTGCGACGCTTATTCCTTGGCGAAACTGATGTCTTCATATCTTACCCATGGTGAAACGGTCAGTGCAAAAATTTCATCATTGTCGGTCGCGGCCTTCAGGCGCGGGTCATACTGGATACTGCCCGCTGACGACGGGAAGCGACTGAGAAACAGCTGGTCGACGCCAACAGCACCAACAACATTCATTGGCTTCGACGGAACGATCGAGCCGGTATTCGAATCATTGAAGGCCAGCAGACTGGCTTCGATCTGGGTATCGGTTCCGACTCTGATGTTGCCTTTGCGGGTGAACAGAATCAGAAGGTCTTTGGTCGGGTCTTCGCGTTTGAGGCCGCAGTTTATGGTGAAACCATTCGGGGCGATGATAGCACCGGCGCCTTTGATTTTTATGTGGTCAGCACCGGCTGGCGGGTTGAGACTGACGTGGTCGAGCTCGACGCTGATGACGCCGCGCAGGTTGAGAACGCCGTTCTTGCGGTCATAGACGCCGTTCTTTTCAAGTTCGGAGGCATGCAGGTAGCGGGCGGCACACAGCGTGTAATGTCTGAATGGTCTGAAACCCTCACCGCCAGTCATGGTGAGGTCGCTGAGTGGTGATGAATTGCGGCCGAAGAACTTGGGCGGGGCTTTGAACGTTTCGGTGACAGGAGTTTTTGAATACTGCTGCCCCTGATACATCAGATAGTCTTCAATCAAGTTTGAATAGAGGGGCAGAGGCGGGTTGGTGTTGTTGATCGTTGTTTCCAGACGCTTGCAGAAATCGAGATGCTGCGGGTTGCTGCCATCTTTCAGGCGTGGTGTCTCGGGTGAATAGCAGACAAACTGCAGTGATTCAAATTTTTCTTTGCCCTCGGGGGGAAGAGGAGAACCGTCGTAGGTTGTGCTCGAAGCATCGAGAGCGAAATGCACCACATACAGCCAGCGCTGGGTAATAGCGCCACGCAGAATGGTATCGAGATATGATTTGTCGACCGGCCCGGCAAAGCTGATGCCGGATGGGTTTTGCGGAATGACTTTGTCTGGGCTGCCGGGTGCGGCAGACAGAACATTGCGTGCTTCTTTTTCGCGGTTGTCAGGGGTGCCAGTGCGCGCCGCCGGGAAACGTCGCATCGAAAAGACACCGTTGAGATTTTTGAGCTTCGAGATTTTAACGTCGTTTGCTTCGAGATTTTGTTTGAGTTCGGGCAGGAGTTTAAAACATTCTTCCTGGTTGATGTTGAAGGTTTCCACAGATATCTGAGGCATCAGAGCATCAGCGTTGTCTGAATCTGAAGTGTTCAGAAAGACCCGTTTGCTTTCTTCGTTCTGATCGGCCTGACCAAAATAGACGAAACCCCGGCGGTCGACCGGAATCGAACTTTGATCGCTTATTACCAGCTTCTGCCCGGTGTTGAGATTCAGGCCCCGGTAGCCTTCATTGAATTCACGCAGCCCGTTGCGCACGAGAAGTGCGAAATCGAGCGGAAAGGTCATGGCATAATAGTTGGCGCGTTTGTTGTAATTTGACACCAGGCATGCAGACTTGAAGTCAAAGTGGCGGCGGCGCTGACAGCGGGCCAGTAGCTTCCCTGACGGGGTTTCGAGGGTGGCGTCGACGAAGATTTCGAGGGTGCCGAGGCCTTCGCCGTCGTGGTATTTCTGGTTCTGTGGAGTCTGAATGCGCTTGTCGAAAACTCTGCCGGTCAGCGTGTACTTGAGCGCTGCACCATTGAGAAGAGACGCTTTGTTCGCTTCGAAAAGCGGTGCCGGCAGCGCGAAGGCGGTGTTGCTGATTGCAGCTGTGCGCATCTGCTCGATGATTTTTTTTGTCAGATCGTGGCCCGGGTCGCGGGTGGCATCCTGCAGGTTGCTGAAGGCCGAGTCGAGCATGATTTCGGTCAGGTTTCGCAGCTTTTCGCGGTTAACGTGGTAAAACGACGAGAAAGCCAGCTGTTTCGAAAAGTTGTGGTAGAAGAGGATGAAAATCGCCATGATCGTCACAACCGACATTACCACCCAGAAGACCATACCGCGCCTTTTTTGAAATGGGCGCGGGGTCAGGGTGGCGGTCGCATATTTTCTGGAACAGAGGGTCAAGGGCTGATTTCTTCCTCGTCGGGTGAGAACATTTTAACTTCAGTGGCGGTGCTGGCCGTGGTTTCTTCAACCTGGTGTGCCGGGCTTGCAGTAGTTAGTGTGTCTGAAGCATTATAACCCGAAACTGTTTCGGTTGCGATTAACTCGCTGCCGGTGGCGGAAACGGCCTGTTCAGTCGGATCGGCACCACCCTGGTTGACGCTGATGGCGGGTTGCTGACCGGTTTGAGCCGGCTGCATGCCCTCAAGGTCTTTTTTCAGCTCATTATTGATAAATATCGAGATGGCGGCTGCGGCGGCGAGAAGCGTCAGCAGCACGAATTTGAATGGTATGGCTATGGCGGCCGGCGCGGCGGCTGAAGATCCGGTGGCAGAGGTTGCTGCCGTAGCGGCTTCTGCGGTCTGAACCGCTTTGAGCACAGCGGCTATCGAGGCGGCTTCTTTGCCGGTAATGGGCTTGCGATGAGTTTTGAGGAGGCTGAGATTTTCGGCTGCCTGCTGGCAGTCGGGGCAGGAAGCCAGATGGTCACGCAGTTCAGTCGAGAACTGGCGGTTACCAGAAGTCAGTTCTTCAATAAACTTTTCACAGATTCTGGTCATAAGTTTCCTTCTTCCAGCCTGTCTTCAGTTTTTCAATCGTGCGCATCATCCGCATTTTGACCGCACCAACGCTGAGGCTGGTCAGCTCTGCGATCTCGGCGAAGGGCAGATCCTGAAAAAAACGCAGTTCCACCAGGACCTGTTCTTCCGGGGTCAGTCGGGAGAGCATTTCTCTGACATGAGTGCGATTGTTGGCATCGTCTTCGAATGTTTCGCAGTAGTCTTTACTGAAGTTGGCCTCCATATACTGACGCTGGCATTTCTGGCGGCGGGTCCAGTCGATGAAGGTATTCTTCGCGATCGAAAACAGCCATGACTTGAACGACCGGCCCGATTCATACCTGTCGAAGGCCTTGAAGGCTTTCAGATAGGCTTCCTGAGCTATGTCATCCACTTCTGACTCCGGCAGACCAAGATATCTCAGAAAGAAACCGAGCGACCGCCATGTTTCTTCGATCAACCGCGAAAATTCTTTGTCATTGTTCACACATCAGTTCCTTCTGTTTACTACTACGCTTCATTCTGACAAAAGATAACATAATTATCGCGAATTAATAACTTCGATGGTTTTTACCACCAGAGTCTGGTCAGGAAGGGTTCTGAATGGCATCGCTCTTATGACAATCCGGTCACCGGGATTGGCAATGAAAGCCTTGCCGGGTCTCGGCAGGGCAAGAATTTTCTGGTTATCCTGGGTAATGGCTGAAATCGAGCCGTCGTTACTGTTGAACTGTCTGACACTAAGCCTGAATTCTGAAATCTGCGATGCAACAGCGGTATAGCCCGGTACTGCCTCAGGGACAGAGTCTTCTTCTGAGCCGGAGAGGTAGAAGAAGAGAGCAAGAAGCAGCATGCCGCCAAGAAATACTCTTTTCAGGAGAGGGTAATATTCTGCAAGTTCACTGAATGAATCGGAAAGGTTCCATTTTACTTTCGCAGCAAGCTTTTCAAGGCGTTCTTTTTCAAGTTTTTCTTCGCGATTCTTTTCGCTTTCAGCATGAGCATCTGTCTGACGCTCAATATATGCCGAAATTTCTTCTTCAGAAGCGATGTTGAATTCGATCAGTGTTTCTTTGAGCATATTGCAGGTTTTGCTGAAAAGCCCCTGCATTTCAGGTCTGAGGGCGGCAAGTCGTGTCAGGTCGAATGTGCTTTCCATGACCGGATTTGTCAGATAAAAAGACAGGCAGGCGTTGAGCATTTCGGGGCTGTTTTCGCGTTCAAGAAATGTCGGCAGCAGGTCGCGGATGCTCGCAAACTCGAAATGGATCAGTGAGCTGATCGCTTTTTCCCTGACGCGGGCGTCTTTGTCGCCGAGCATCGAGGCAAGCAGTTCCCGGGCATTTTCGGGACTCTGGCGGCACAGGCTTCGCAGCAGAGCTGTTCTGACGATCAGGGAGGGTGAATTGATGAACACTCTTATCTGCAGCATGAAGCTTTCGCTGTCAAACGCAGCGAGATACTCAAGAGCGGCGGCGATAAGATCTTCACTGTCGCTGCGAAGAACCTGTCTGGCCCGGTCACACCAGCGGTTATCTTCGCAGGCAATCGCGGCGCGAAAGGCAGATGGCATAAGATTGGTGCCTGATCGGCCGGCAGCAAAAGCTTCGGATACTGTTTCTCTGGCGCCTTTGTCACCCACCGCCCTTATTCTGAGAAGCCGTTTCAAAAGATCTGGCGATTCTTCTGCAGGCGCTGACTGGTTGGTAACGGACGGTGCTGCCGTGGGTTTTTCTTCGACAGCTGCTGATCTGGCTGGCCTGATTTCAAACACCAGTTTCAGCAGTTCGTGGCTGTCAGAAGCCTTCATGTTGTCGATAGCTTCTGCGACTTCTTTGAGCTGGCGTTTTTCCTGGAGCAGCAGAATCAGTTCACGGCGGGTCTCGGGGTCGGCGCCATCATAGGCATTGATGCAGCTCTGTACAAAATGGCGTGCCTTGATGCGTTTCGGATATTTTTTCAGGGTGGCGAGAAATTGATTGAAATCGGGGCAGATTTCGGCCATACGGATCATGGCGCAGCAGTTTTTCTGCAGTTCGAGAAGAAATTCGTGGTAAGACTGGGGCGTCTTTTCGATAATGTCACAGATGCGGAAGGGAATTTCGCGGTCCGGGTTAGACAAAATGATGGCGGCCGCAATTTTCTGTAGTCTTTCGTCTTTTTCGCGCCCGAGAAGCTCGATAATACTCGATTTGTTGAGGTTGAACGGCATGATCGACATGGCTCTGAGAGCCGCTAGCCTGGTGTAATAGTCGCCTTTTCTCAGAGATTCTGAGAGGAAAGTGGCGGCACTGGCCGGGTGTTTTCTTGCCAGACCACGAATAGCAGTCGCTCTGATGATCGGGTCGGCCGACATGACCAGGCGGTCGAAGTTCTTCTGCAATCGGTCAGGAAAGCGAGCGATGATCGCTTCGAGACAGGCAATCTGCAACACTGAAGAATTGTCGCTCAGCCCGGTTTCAAGAAAATCGGCCAGTTCTGCCGGCCAGAAAGCAGAGCATCTGCGGGTGACTTCAGCCTTGACAACCGGTTTGCAGGAAGCTTGCCAGAGAAATTTGATTGTTGCCACGCCGCCATCTTTTTTCAGAACCGCAGTCGGTGTTTTTCGCAGTGCTTCAAGCTGCTTTTCGGCAGTCATTTTTGCGAATGCCGCCGGGCTGATCTTTTCGGGAGCAGGTTTTGCCGGGGATTTTTTTCGACTCAGGCGCTCTTCGACAGAAGAAATGGCATGACGCAGCAGCATCAGACATTCTTCGTCATCTTCGAACTGCAGGCGTTCGCTGAGAGCTTTGAGAAGTCCTTCTGATTCACCGGAACGGATGGCCTTTTCCAGGGCGAAAACCCTGAAGGCCTTTACTGGCGCTGCAAGTTCGCTGATAAGGCTATTGAAGTCTTCCAAGTATTGTTTCCTGTTAGAAAAATCTTTCCAGTAATACATTTTGCCTGAGAGAAGCGAATCTTGCAACGCCTTAAAAAAAACAAAATATCTTTTGCGACCGAAAAAAAACAGCTGAGTATGCAGGTTACAAAAGAGCATCCTGTTAGATAGACGCATTTTTTAAAAAACTGGGGGTTGCGGAACATAAAAAAAGCTGTCATACTTCTATGTACAAACTTCGGTTTGAGTATTTATTGATGTTGTAATCGAGTAGCCCTGTATAAGTATGTGAGTATTCAAAAGGGGGTTGCCATGAGGCGCCACAACGTATTAAGTATCGCAATAACCGTTTTATTCTTCTTCGCTTTTTCTACCTGTGTCGATGCCGGCTCTAAACAGCGCCCGGCCAAATCACCCCAGGAACTCTATAAAGAAATACTGCTGCACCTCGACGAGATCGAGCAGCACAACCCCAAAGCTCAGATCAGCGTATTCAAAACCAGAGACGCCCTGAATAAGCTTTATTCGCACATTTCCGGCGATCTTACCGATCCGTTCCATGCTGATGGCAATCTTGCCGTTCCCGACATGGAAAAAGGCGCCGACATGTATGGTCGCGCTGCTGGTCTGCGCGATGAAGCCCTTAAAAAAGAACTGTTCAACCTGGTTGACAACCATGTTTCAGTTGGTTACCAGAGAGCCCAGGATCTCGTTTTCAGCGATATCGACAACCGCTCTGGCTACGTTGAATGCGTTTACACCGGCCGCAAGCTGAAAACCAGCGGCGAACCCGATGCGACCAACATGAACATTGAACATACCTGGCCCCAGTCGAAGGGTGCCGTGGGTATCGCCAAGTGCGACCTGCACCACCTCTTTCCGACCGATTCAAAAGCCAACGGTATCAGAGGCAACAACCCGTTTGGTGTCGTGAATGGCGCCAGCTGGGAACAGGGCGGCAGCAAAACTGACGGCGACGTGTTCGAAGTACGCAAACAGCAGCGTGGCGATACCGCCCGCGGTATGTTCTACTTCTCGATCCGCTACAACAAAGATATTTCTGATGCCGAAGAAGCGACTCTGCGTCGCTGGCACAAAGAAGACCCGGTCGATGAACTCGAAAAGAAACGCAATGACCGCGTTCAGAATTTCCAGAACAACCGCAACCCCTTCGTCGACAAACCAGAACTTGTAGATCAGATCTCTGATTTCTGATTAAACAGCAAATAAAAAAGCCTGCAGCAAGACTGCAGGCTTTTTTATTTCTGCCACATTTGAGTTTAAGAATAGATGATCATTACGTCATCCCTGCGCTTGTCACCGAAGGGGGAAAGCAGGGATCTAAGTTGTTTAAGACAAGATTCCCGCTTTCGCTTGAATGACGGTAAAACTACAGGTTCAACTTTGGCAAAGCACTTGAATAAGAAAAGCCCGGCGGTTGTTGTCTGCCGGGCCTGTTTTACTGCTGTAACTGCGCTTTTGTGACTCAGCTTTGGGGTTCTGGTTTCAGGTCAAGAATTCTTACGAGCTTTTCGGGGTCGAGGCGATATTCGCTGTCGATGCCGCCGCAGAAACCGTGAACGCTCATCAGACGCAGGGTGAGCCGGTTCCATTTGAGGGTTTCGCCGGTTTTGTTGTCAATCAGGTCGACGTCGCCCTTTTCAAAAAGACCATCACCCCATGGGCTCGGGATTTTGCCGCGGTCGTCTCTGACTTTGATGCGATAGCGGCTTTCGACAAGGATTTCCTCTTCCATGAGATCGGCGCCAAGGTCGGCAAGCTGCTGCAGTCTTTCGGCGGCCTGAAGCGGCGTGATGCCAAGTCGGGAAAAGCTCTGCTGATCAGCCACGAGAATGTCTGCAAGTTTGCGGTCATCTGAACCGAGAAACCCTTTGAGCGTTAACACTCCGGGCTGCATTTTGGACTGAACCAGGTCTAGTTCGGGAGTCTGTTTCACTTCGCTTTTCCTTTCTCAAGAAAACTTGTCGTAGAAAATCTGGGTTTTGGGCATGCCTTTTGAGGTAAGGACCTTTTCGCAGGCATCGATCATGCCGGGGCTGCCACAGAGGTAGGCTTCCATGTTTTTCAGGTCAGCGTAATTGCTGGCGACGACGTCGGTGATCAGACCTTTTGTGTATGGATGATCACTCTCATCGCGTGAAAGTGCCGGCACAAATCTGAACCATGGGTGGTTCTTTTCGATTTCCCTGAATTCTTCGACGTAATAGAGGTCTTTTTTGGTCACGGCACCGAAGAAGAATGTGGCTTTGCGATTGTTTATGCCGCGGTCAATCATGTCGAGAATGATGCTGCGGATTGGAGCGAGACCTGAGCCGCCGGCAATGCAGACGATTTCGCGGTCGGTATCGCGCAGAAAGAAGTCACCAAATGGGCCGATAAGTTTGACTTTATCGCCTTCCTTGAGGTGTTTGAAAACATAGGTGGTAACCATGCCGTTCGGCACATACCTGATGATCAGTTCGATCGCCTTGTTGTCTTTAGGGGCCGAGCTGATCGAATAGGCGCGTGAAGTTTCTTCGCGCACTTCATCGTAGGGTTTGCTGAACAGGTTGGCAAACTGGCCGGCTTTAAACTTGATCGTTTCACCTTCGGGCAGCTTGAAGCGGATACCCTTGATATCGTGGGTAAAATCGGTGATTTTTTCGATCACCGTTTCAAATTCCTTGATGCTGAGAAGCTCCTCAGGCACCTGGATTTTGATATCGTTTTTAACTTTTACCTGGCAGGCAAGGCGAACGCTGGTCTTTCGCTCTTCGTCATTCAGATAGGGAGTTTCGGTTGGCAGCAGTGGGCCACCGCCGTCGACAACCCGGCATTTACAGGTGCCACAGCTGCCGCGGCCACCGCAGCCTGATGGCAGAAAAAGCTTCTGACTGGCCAGAGTGGAAAGCAGGTTGGCGCCGCCTTTGACTTTAAGCGTCTTTTCGCCGGCGTTGACGTCAACGGTCACTTCGCCATAGTTGGCAAAGAAAAATTCGGCGATGAGCAGCAGAATCGTCAGGCCGCCGGTAAGGGCGCTGAGAACTAAAATTGCGGTTATTATCGGTGACATGGTGCTTGTCCTGTCAGTTGATTTTTACAATACCGGAAAAGCCAATGAAAGCCATGGCCATGATGCCGGTTATTACCAGTGCGATGCCCGGGCCTTCGAGTTCGGCAATTACCTTCGATTTCTTTTCCATGCGCGTTCTGATACCGGCGAGAGCGGCAATCGCGAGTGCCCAGCCGGTGCCAGCGCCGAGGCCATAGGCGATCGACTGCATGAATGTATACTGGCGGATAACCAGAAACAGCACGCAGCCAAAAATGGCGCAGTTTACTGTAATTAACGGCAGAAAGATGCCGAGTGTAAGATAGAGCAGGGTACTGACCCGTTCGATGATCATTTCGATAATTTGTACAAACGCGGCGATAACGATGATGAAGGCAATATATTGCAGGTATTCAAGGCCGTAAGGAACCAGCAGTTTGTGATAAACCAGCCAGTTCAGGGGCGCAGTGAAGGTCGAGACGAATATTACCGCGACGCCGAGACCGAGTGAACTTTTCAGGTCTTTGGAAACAGCCAGAAATGAACACATTCCGAGAAAGTTGGTCAGCAGAATGTTGTTGGTGGTAATGGCAGCGAAGAAGATTACCAGTGGGTGAATGCTTTGAATATCCATGCTGTTTTACCTCTTACCTTCGCCGGCCTTGAAAGCTCTGACGATCCAGATATAGGTTGCCAGAGCAAAGAAGCCGCTGGGGGCGATTACCATCATGTTCCATTTTGTCCAGTCGGGGGGGAGAAGCTGCATGCCGAAGAAAGTGCCGAGCCCGAGTGGCTCACGGATCATTGCTATCGGCAGCAATACCAGTGAATAACCGATGCCGGCGCCGATGCCATCATAAATAGAGTCGATCGGTTTGTTGTTCATCGCGTAGCCTTCGGTGCGGCCCATGACGATACAGTTGGTGATGATCAGCCCGACATATGGCCCGAGTTCGTTGCTGATTTCGGGCAGATAAGCGTCGAGGATAATCTTGATAACAATTACGTAGGCAGCGATCACGAGCACCTGAATGATCATGCGCACCTGCCGCGGAATGACGTTGCGCAGCAGCGAAACGGTGAGGCATGACATCATCAGTGTGAAGATCAGGCCAAGGCACATTACCAGAGTGTTTTTGACGAGGTTGGTAACAGCCAGAGCCGAACAGATACCGAGAATCTGCCCGATTACCGGGTTTTCTTCCCAGAGCATACGTTTTAAAGCGGCAATACCTTTTACTGGTCCGGCGGCCATTACAGCTTACCTCCTTCGTTCAGCCTGATAAAACTGGTTATGGTGTTGTTGATGATCTTTTCGACCGCATTGGAGGTACCGGTGGCACCAGTGATGCCGTCGACCTCGTCTGGTTTGGTGGCAGAACCTTCGGCGACGATTTTCAGTCGCAGACCGTCACTTCTGATGCTGCCAATCGGCTTGTCTTTGAAACGGGCCTTGAATTCTGGCTCGCTGATACGGCCGCCGAGACCCGGGGTTTCGCCGTGCTGTGTGAATTCAAGTCCGCTGATTTTGCCCTGATCGAGGTCGAGGGCGATGAAGCCGGAGATGTTATCCCAGAAGCCCTGCCCTGAAAAGGCCAGGACGAAGAATTTATCAGCCCCGACGCTGTGGCGGTAACATTCAAGTGCCGGTGCTTCGGGCAATGAGATTTTGGCAGTAGCAGAGGCAAACAACTGCGGAATTACTGAATCGGGCCACTTGTTGTCGGCCTGATAAAGCCCGAAAAGTTTGAGGATGACTTTCTGCCTGGCAA
The DNA here is from genome assembly GCA_029560455.1 of Candidatus Rifleibacteriota bacterium. The sequence goes on along the minus strand of JAKQKW010000448.1, from coordinate 24,871 downwards.
CGGTGCGGTTGGCGACGATCTTATCGTTGAGCAGGGCGTTAACGCCACTTACCATGAAAACAAAAACAGCGGTTACGGCAACGGTGAAGATTACAGTTTTGATCTTTTCGTTCATGCTGCTTTTTCCTTCTGCATTTTCTCGAATTCGACGCAGCCGATTTCGATCAGCGGGCCGAAGGTGTTGCCGAGCAGAATGGCGAACATGAAGCCGGCATTGAATGCCGACAGGCTCCTGATAACCGCTGCCAGAAAACCGATCAGCATTGCGTATATCCAGCGCGCTTTATTGTTCATTGGCGCTGAAATCGGTTCGGTTACCATGAACACTGCGGCAAAAAGGGTGCCGCCGGCGAAGACGTTAACCAGATAACCCTGCACCAGTGGCAGAGTTTCGAGACCGGCGAAATGCAGCATCAGTTTGGCGAGCAGAATGCCGATGAATGGCCCAATCAGCAGCGGAACGAAGAGAATCTTCTGATAAAGCAGCCAGGCCATGCTGATCAGAATCAGAATCGAGCTGGTTTCGCCCATCGAGCCGTTAATATTGCCAACAATAAGACGACTGAGGGAAATACCTTCGAAGGCTTTGAGAGCTTTTTCGGCTTCGTCGGTTTTATGTGCCGCGAGAGCTTCGCGCCTGTAGCCGTTAAGTCTTTTAACGGCGCTAAGGGTTGTGGCGCTCGTAACACTGTCGACGTTGAACATGCTGGCGTCGACCGCTGCGGCTTTCGTAGTTGAAGTATAGGCGGCAAATCCGGCGGCACCGCCCTGGAACGGCACATACCAGGTGGCGGCAAGCGTTGCCGGAAAACTGATGTAAAGAAAACATCTCGCGACCATCGCGGGGTTGAAGATATTTTTTCCGAAGCCGCCGAAAGCCATTTTCGCGAAGATTATACAGAAGAACCCACCGACCGCAATCTGCCAGAAGGGCACGTTGGGCGGGCAGATCAGGCCCAGCAGAGCTCCGGTGACCAGAGCGGCGGCAGAGGCAGGTTTCCCTTCACGGCGGGTGAAAAGATATTCTGCCAGCCAGCAGCAGAACATCGAGAAGAAGACGAACATGGCGGCGCGCCAGCCAAAGTTGTAAACCGCACCGAGGAGCGGCAGACAAAGCGCGATCAGCATGTTCACCTGGGGTTTCTGATACTGAACGTACTGTTTAAGAAATGTAGACATGGTTCCTCTGATGGTTGAATTACTGAAGCTGCAGAGCTTCTTTTATGATTTTGACGCAGTCTTCAGCATGTGAAAGCGGCAGGGCATGGCCGGCATCAGCTATTGATGATTGTTTTGCGGCAGGAATACATTCAGCGATGATCTTTTTTTGATTTTCGACCGAGCAGACAGCGTCTTTTTCGCCGAAAATAACGTAGACCGGGCATTTTACTTCCTTCATGCCCGCCAGAACATCAGACTGGGTGCGCAGCATGTTGTTTTTGTCAGTCATCATCGCCATCAGCGATTCAAAGCGGGTATAGCGAGGCAGCCAGGTTTCACGGAAATCGTCGGCCAGGGGGGCCGGCATGAAAACCTTTTCGAGGTGCTGTTGCATTTTTGTCTGCGAGACCAGCGGTAGTATCAGGCCAAGAGCGGTGCCAATGACTGCGCCTTTGGCGAGGTCAGGTATGGAAGTTGGCTTTTCTGACGGATTGTCGGGGGTGAGATACGGGGCAGTCATGATGATACCCTTTACTTTGCCAGGGTGACGCATGGCGATGCGGGCAGCGATATGGCAGCCCATCGAATAACCGAACAGCCAGGCGCTGCCATTGCAGCGGCGGTCGATCAATTCGGCATAAACATCTGTGTCGAGCCAGACATCGTTGTTCTCATTGATCAGTTCTTCGCTGCCGTTGTGCCCGGGGCGGTCAGGCATGATCAGGCGGCAGGCAAGACTGTCAGCGCGGGCCTGAATGCCGGCGAAATCCTTGCGGCTGCCAGGGTTGCCGTGCAGAAAAAGAACTGACTCACCCTTGCCGGTTTCAGAGAATGAAATGCGTGTCTCTTTTATTTCAATGGCCGTTGTCTGTTCAAGTGCCGTCATATTTAACCTCAGGATTTTTCTGCCATAATATCACAGAGAAATCACCATAGCTACAGTATTGCGCATGACTCAGAAGATAAACGGGAAAATCTTACCGACAGCACTGGTCTCACTGCATCACAATTTTGAGTATGCAAAATAAATGCTTCCACGCCATCCCTGCGAAGGCAGGAATCTAAGATGTTGACAATCAGATTCTGCCTGTATCAGCTTCGGGTTTAAATGCGGGACGGACATAAATTTCGTTATTCCGGGCTTAGACCCGGAATTCAGGAGTTTAATGCGTTTGACTTGTCAAACAGGCTGATATGTACAGAGTTCTCATTCATCGAACAGGTCGGGTTAAAGCAGAACGAACGGTCGGATTCAAAAACTCTCAATCAGAGCCTGAAGCCGAAGGCTTTGTGTGTTTTTCATGACGCCAGCCCTCTGACCTGCTTAAAGATTTTTTTCTTGTTTTGTGGTTGTCGAAAGATTTTTTTGTTATACTGAAATCAGAGAGACGCCGAACTTTGTACCTCATGCTCGATTTTCTGAGGCCGGGACAAAGTGAGGGGCCGCTGAAAATGAAAGAAACAGAGCTGTACAGTCAGATGACTGGTTGAGGTTAAATCACTGGGATAAAAATCTCAGTTCTTTTCGCTTAGAAATCTTATAAATGTGAAAAAAAGCACAATCGTTTTGTTGAAATAACTTTCTGGCGTTCAAGGCAACCAGCTTGTTAGGGATGGGCTTTTCTATATATCCAACTGATTTTACCGCATTTTAGTGTTTTGCGGCGTGCCTTATCTGTTTTTATCTTTCAGGCGGAAGATAACGGGCAGCTGTTATGCCAGGCTAAAACTGGCGTTGATATACCAGTTACTGCTTATTTTTATCAGTTGCCGCAATAACACCGACCAGTTTGGCTGTTTATACGGGGGCGCAATAATCCAGGTCTTTTTTTTACTGGCTGCTGAATGCTCTGGTCAGAGAATGAACCAGTCGGGTCGGCTTGGCTTCTCTCTGAAGATACATGAAGATGGACTGCAAGGTGCTTTAAGTATGGCGAATCTGCTGCAGTTTTTGCATTCTGGCTGAAGGGCGGGTTTGGAACTTTTTTCTCGTTTCATTCGAGCCTCCTCAAAATAGATTCTAAAATATATATCGACATAATCGCCCGATCCGGAAAGTACAAAAACAGACAAACCCGGCAGTTTTTGTTTTAACTGCCGGGCTGTAATATCCTTTTGGTGCTGGTTTCGGCGAAAATTATTCGTGTTCGCGGGTTTCGAAGAATTTGATTTCTGGCCACTCTTTCATGACGTAGTTGAGACGCCATTTGTCGGGAGCCATGAAAGTCAGGGCTTCTGCCGTATCGTATGACAGGCTGGTCTTGTAGCGCTTCTTGAATTCTTCGAGTTTGGCTTCGTTATCACTCGCTATCCAGCGTGCGATAGAAAATTCGACGTGTTCATAAATTGCGTCGACAGAATACTCTTCTTTGAGGCGCGACATGGTGACGTCGAACTGCAAAACGCCGACGGCGCCAAGAATGTAATCGTTGCCGAACAGCGGCCGGAAAACCTGTACCGCGCCTTCTTCAGAAAGCTGCAGCAGACCTTTCTGGAGTTGCTTGGTTTTCAGCGGATTTTTCAATATGACCCGTTTGAAAATTTCGGGGGCGAAATTCGGAATTCCGGTGAATTTAAGTGGCTCTTTGATTGAAAATGTATCACCGATTTTGATGGTTCCGCGATTGTGAATGCCGATAATGTCGCCGGGGTAGGCTTCTTCGACGTTCTGGCGATCCTGGGCCATGAAAATCGTGGCATTTGCCAGGGTGATTTCTTTGCCGAGGCGGTGATGCATGACCTTCATGCCGCGGTTGAATTTGCCCGAGCAGATGCGCACAAAGGCGATGCGGTCGCGGTGTGCCGGATCCATGTTGGCCTGAATCTTGAACGCAAAACCCGTAAATTCAGGTTCATACGGCGAAACCAGACGGGTTTCGGTTGGCCGGGGTGTCGGCGGCGGTGACAGTTCGACAAAGGCGTCGAGGAGTTCCTGGATGCCGAAGTTGTTCAGGGCACTGCCAAAGAAAACCGGAGTTTGATTGCCCTTGAGATAATGCTCATGGTCGAAAGGTGACGCAGCGCCGGCGAGCAATTCAAGGTCGTCACGCAGTTCCTGGGCCTGGAACCCAAGTATATCGTCGAGTTTCGGGTCGTTAAGATCATTGATGGTGATCGTATCCTGCGGGCGTCTTGCTTCGCCGGGCCTGAAAAGAACGATTTCCTTGCGGTAGATATTGTAGACGCCTCTGAAGGTTTTGCCCATGCCGATTGGCCACGAAAGCGGCGCACATTCAATCTGCAGCTTGTCTTCGATTTCCTGCATCAGGTCGAGAGGCATGCGGCCTTCGCGGTCGAGCTTGTTGATCAGGGTAATGATCGGGGTGTTGCGCATGCGACAGATTGACATCAGTTTTTCGGTCTGGGTTTCGACGCCTTTGACGCTGTCGATGACCATGAGAGCACTGTCGACCGCGGTCAGAACCCGGTAAGTATCTTCAGAAAAGTCCTGGTGGCCGGGGGTGTCGAGAAGGTTGATCTCGAAGTCACGGTAGTCAAACTTCATTACCGAGGTGGTAACCGAGATGCCGCGTTCCTGTTCGATTCTCATCCAGTCGCTGGTGGCGTGGCGGTCTGATTTGCGAGCTTTGATGGCGCCGGCCATCTGAATGGCGCCGCCGAAGAGCAGCAGTTTTTCGGTCAGAGTGGTTTTACCGGCGTCAGGGTGACTGATGATGCCGAAACAGCGGCGCCGGTCGATTTCTTTCTTGTTGTGTTTGTGCATAGACTCCTCGCTACCAGTGAAGTAGGGGAAATACTATACAGCAAAACCTTGTGACGGTCAATAAAACTCAGGCTGCGATGTCGAGGCGGCCCTGCATCATCTGCTTGATTTGAAGAGCCCGGGTGAGCTCCGCCATGTCGGGGTTATCTTTTCCCGGCGGCATCATGGCATTGTTGATTATTTCGTTTGCTTCTTTGATCGCCTGTTTCGGGTCATTGGTGGCCGATGCGGGGTTTGCCTGAATTTTGGCCTGATTCAGCATATAGCGGTAGCGCTCGACCGGTTCGAGGTTGAACATGCCTTCGGCAGGCCGGCTGTTAAGGGTGAAACTGTCGCCGGCTTCAGGCGGTTTTTCTTTTTTGAGCCAGTCGGCAAGGTTGGCCGAGCGCAGCGAACCGGTTTCCAGAATGTTGCTTTTGTTCTGGAGATTACTGTTAGATCCCGGGTTAAGGACAGTGTTATGAGATTTGTCGATATTCATGCCTGCTTATCCTTGTCTGTCTATGTCTGTGCATGTTATCGGCATTTTGCCGGTGCGAGTTTAACCAGAAAAAGCGATCTGTTTTGGCAGCGGGTTTCACATAACTGTGGTAGAATTGTGAAACTAAATCTGCTTCGAGGTTTCAATCATGTCTGATGCGAGAAAATTTGCCGAACAACTCATTGATTTCTGTTACGCCAGCCCGACGGCTTTTCATGCCGTGGCCGCTACCAGAGCACTTCTCGAAAAGAATAAATTTCAGCAGCTTGTAGAAGGCGAAGACTGGAAAATCAAAGCCGGTGGCCGTTACTTTGTCGTTCGCAACGACTCGGCATTGCTCGCATTTGTTGCCGGCAGCAAGCCGGTTACCTCTGTCGGTTTCAGAATTATCGGTTCCCATACCGATTCACCCTGTTTTCGCATTAAACCGGCACCGGAAATGGTTGCCGAAGAAAAATATCTGAAGCTCAACACCGAAGTATACGGTGGCCCGATTCTCAGCACCTGGTTTGATCGCCCTCTGGCAATCGCCGGCCGTGTTGTCTGCCGCAGTCGCGATGCTCTTAACCCTTCTGTGAAGCTGGTTAATATTGCGCGGCCGGTTTGTGTGATCCCAAATATCGCCATTCACATGAACCCCGATGCCAACAACGGGTTTGTGCCGAACAAGCAGACCGATCTGCTGCCGATGCTTGGTCAGATCAGCCAGAAACTCGAGGAAAAGGGTTATCTCGTTGGTCTGCTTGCAAAAGAACTCAAAGTAAAGGCCACCGATATCATCGATTTCGACCTGTTTCTTTACGAATACGAAAAGGGCAGTCTGATCGGTGCCCGCGAAGAATTTATCTCTGCCGGCCGTATCGATAACCTTGGCTCGGTACTGGCAAGCGTTTCTGCTCTCTGCGAAGTGAAAAAACCGTCCGCAACCTGTGTGATTGCAGCTTTCGATCACGAAGAGTGTGGCAGTTCAACCAGACAGGGAGCCGATTCTGAGATCCTCGCCGAACTGCTCGAGCGTATTGTTCTTGCAACCGGTGGTGGCCGCAGCGAATATTTCAGGGCTCTGTCCCGATCGTTTATCGTTTCGTGCGATGGTGCCCACGCAGTGCACCCGAATATGGGCGGAAAAGCCGACCCGACTTCGCGGCCGATGCTCAATGGCGGGGTTGTGATCAAGCTCAGCGCCAACCGCAGTTATACTTCAGACGCCGTTTCTGGTGCTGCTTTCATGCAGGTCTGCGAAAAGGCCGGCGTCAGGGTACAGCGTTTCGTTAACCGCTCCGATATGCGTGGTGGTTCGACTATCGGGCCGATTTCTTCTACCCACGTCAGTATTGCTTCAGTCGATGTCGGGATTCCGATGCTTGCGATGCATTCAATCCGTGAACTGTGCGGTGTCGAAGATAATCTGGCCATGTTCAAAGCCCTGCTCGAATTCTACAACTGCTAGAGGTTTTATGCGCAGTGTTTTGCGAAAGGTTGTTTATGCCGTCGGGCTGGTAGTTACCAGCCTGGTGGTGATGCTTGTCTACACGGTTAATGAAATGATCAACCGCCCGGTTCTCGCCAACCCAGGACGATTGAGTGATAATGATTACATCGAGCTCAAGGGCAAGACCGAAGATGGTATCGATATTCATGCAGTATTCTACAAAGGCGCTCCTGAAGCTGCTACGCTGATTTTATGTCATGGCCACGGCGTCAATCTGATGCGCCTGGACGACATGGTCGGGTTTCTTCGCCGGGCCGGCTACAGTCTGCTTTTGCCAGATTTCAGGGCACACGGCCGCAGTGGCGGCAAATACTGTACTATTGGCCTGCATGAGTGGAAAGATCTACGGGCGGCTATCGATGCTGCGAAAGAAAAAGGGCTCATTGCGTCGACGACGCCAATTGCAGCCTATGGCAGGTCGATGGGCGCGGCAACGCTGATCAACGGGGCCGAAAACCTGCCAGAAATAAAAGCTTTCATTCTTGAATCGAGTTTTGAAAGCCTGCGCAGGATTGCAGCCCGTGATGCCTGGAACAACCTGCTGATTCCGGATACTCCGGTTACCGATCTGGCTTTCTGGATCACGAAGCAGGTTACCGGTATAGATTATGCTTCAAACAGCCCCGAAAGCAAAACGCGCGGTATCAGTAACCGACCGGTTTTTCTGATTCATGACGAAAAAGATATTCGGGCCGATATGAATGCTTTCAGTTCTCTGAAGAGTCGCCTGCCGCAGGCGCAGACATGGTCTGTGCCTGATGCCTGGCATGTCTGTGCTCATCATAAGGCACCGGTAGAATTTGAAATGCGTTTTTTGAATTTTCTTTTCATGTCGGGGGTTCCCGGCAGGCAGTAGTTAACCACTGGCAAACATTCGCGTACATTTATACATATTTACACACATTTCACACAGTCACAGAAAGGTCACATCATGAACCGTCTTCAGCGAAAACTCATTAAAGCCCGTCACAAACTTGCCTGGCGAAAAATCGAAGGGCTGGTTTTTCTTCTGATTTTTGGCGGTATTTTTGGTTTTGTTGGCTACAAAATGGGCGTTTCGAATATGTTCAACACAATCATGAAGACTGCCCACGACTTGCTCATGAATACAGTATTCTACATCATGGGTATCACAGTGATGGCCGGTGCTCTAGGCAAACTGCTCGTTGAGTTCGGCGTCATCAGATTGCTGGAAATGGTTCTGGCGCCTTTGATGCGCCCGCTGTTCAATCTGCCGGGTGTGGCTGCCCTTGGCGGTCTTATGACCTTCTTTTCTGACAATCCAGCCATTATCAGTCTTGCTCACGACCGTAATTTCAGCGGTTACTTCAAAAAATACGAGCTGGTGTCACTGACCAATTTCGGCACCGCTTTCGGTATGGGACTGATCGTCATTACTTTTATGGTCGGAAAAGGTTTCGCCGCCGCCTCTCTGGTCGGCCTGGCAGGCGCCGTTGCCGGTGCCATCGTGTCAACCAGGCTGATGCAGAAGTTTATCAGGCCGCTGATTAAAGAGCCGGAATCTGAGCCAGCTGCAAATACCGAGCCGCCAATTGTCGGTGATATATCATTCAAATCAAAGGGGCCGATATTTCTGCGTTTTCTCAATGCGATTCTCGACGGCGGCAAACAGGGCGTCGATCTTGGCCTGGCTATTATACCCGGCGTTCTTATAATCAGCTCGATGGTCATGCTTTTTACATTTGGTCCGGCTGATGCGGCGGCAGGCTACCAGGGACTGGCCTATGAAGGGGTGCCGGTAATGCCATGGCTGGCTGGCAAATTTGCCTGGCTGTTTAAACTGCTTTTCGGCTTTACCAGCCCCGAGCTGATCGCTTTTCCGATTACCAGTCTTGGTGCTGTTGGTGCAGCTCTTTCGCTTATCAGCACTTTTATTAAGCACGGTGTTGTCGGTGGTAATGAAATCGCCGTGTTTACTGCCATGGGTATGTGCTGGAGCGGCTATCTGAGCACGCACACCGCGATGCTGGATGCGCTGAAATACCGCGAGCTGACATCAAAGGCTCTGATTTCTCATACGGTTGGCGGTTTGGTAGCTGGTGTTGCTGCGCACTATCTCTATATTCTGATCTATTAAATGTAGAGCAGTTTGAAAGCGATGATGTAGAGAATTATGGCTCCGGCGGTTTCGACCCGCTTGCCAAAAGATTCTGACAGTCGGCGGCCCATAACGATGCCTGTATAGGTCATTATTGCCGCAGTGATGCCGATAATGATTGCCGGTTTCAGCAATGACATGCGGGCAATGCCCATACCAAACCCGACCCCCAGAGCGTCGATGCTGGTGGCAACCGAAAGCCCCACCAGCGACCAGCCACGCGTCGGGTCGGCGGCGGCTTCAGCTTCTTTCTTCTCGTCGTCAGATGCATCATCACCAGAGATGCTTTCTTTGAACATTTTGGTCGCAATGATGAACATCAAAGTAAAAGCGATCCAGTGGTCGACATCTTTTATATACTCGTAGACCGAGCTGCCGACAGTCCAGCCAATTATCGGCATGAGAAACTGAAACAGCCCGAAATGAAACCATAACCTGAAGCAGGCACGACGGCATGGCCCCCTGGTTCCTACCGCCATGCCGACGGCGAAGGCATCGCAGCCGAGAGCAAAGGCAACACCGAAACTGAAAATGAAGTCATTGAGAGTCATGGAGATTATTTGTTTAATGTGGTAAGATGGCGGCAGTATAACATAGCCAGTGTTTTTGTTGTAGCAAAACCTTTGGAGAAGGCGTTTTGAAAAATCCGTTACTCGAAAAATGGGAAGATCGGCTGCAGAATCTTTTCAATCGTATTGACCACATTCTTGAAGAAAAATACGGTGAGCTTTATCCTCTCAGGCCAAATCGGCCGGCGCATGGCAGGGGTGTCACACCAGATGCCGACGGTTTATTTGATCTGGGTGTTTCATTCTCGGTTGGTATTGGCTCTCAGTTTGGGCCGGGTTATGTATTCAGGGTCAAGCTTGCAACTCTGAACCGCGTGCCCGACGATCTTGTCGAAAAAATTGAGAATGAAGTCGTTGAACTGCTTACGACTGAGCTGCCAAAAGAATTTCCCGGTAAAGAACTCCGGGTGGCCAGAGATGGACATGTTTACAAAATTTTTGGCGATCTCGACCTCAACTGAACCCCGAGCAAGGCCCTGAACAAGGGAAGGAATCATAGAAAGAGCGGGCAGGTCAACAGGTCTGCCCGCTCAGCCATTTAGAAATAAAAAAAAACTGCTGGATTTTTTTCTGATTTTTTATATATCACTCGGCTTGTCTTGTCATAAGTTGTACACGAAAGTCATGAAAACAGGAATTGCATAGCTCCGGCAGGAGCAGACAACTATGGTTGAAAAGGCCGAAGACAGTAAAAGGGTTAAATGCCCATGGTGTGCCGAACTGATAATGCCAGAGGCATTGGTTTGCCCTTTCTGCCGGTCTAAAGTGTCAGATATGCCTGTTGCCAAAAAAGTCGCCGGTGCTGGCAAACCCGAGGACGGCCGACCCAGCATGCTGCGCGCCATGGTTCTCAATCTGGTCTGTCCGGGAATGGGCGCCTGGAAACTTGGTCACAAAACCAGAGGTGCGATTTTCTTTTTTCTTGTGACCGCCTCTCTTCTGATCTACGCAGCAGAGATTGTGCCGGCAATTCAGAAAGAGGTCGACGTTGCTCTCAGAACCGGAAAAACCACGGGTCTGACAAAACTTGAGACCGATCTAAAAGATAACGCCTGGCTTGATATTACTTTTTATATATATGTCTGGTCATTTTTCGACATTGTTTTTCTGGTGAAGAATGCGAAAAAAGCTGAATCCGGGAGTGGCAGTTGAGTAAAAACGCAAAATCTCAGTCAGGGAAAGGGCAGAGCATGTATCTGCCGGTTCTTCTCTGCTTTCTGCCGCTTCTATCTCTGAATTTTGCCATCAGTTTTCTTGCCGGTATCGACACTCACTGGAAACGCCAGGAACAAAAAGAACTGGCACAACAGGAAGTAGAGGCTCTCTCTGCCGGTGCCGATTTTCCCTTTCAGTTTGCCCGACGTGGCGGCGATTTTATCAATGCTTTCAAATCACTGGTAGAGGCCGATTTAAAGCCAGCCCAGATGGCTTCGAGCCTGCGGCAGAGGTCTGAAAAAATCTTTCGCTGGCCATTTCCGCAGTATGAGCTATTTCTTTTCCATATACCTGATAATGGTGCCAGCACCGACATGCTTTTGTCGCGTACAGACTACATGTTGAGAAAAAGGGCTTTCTGTCGGGCCTTTGAACATCTTGTGCGCACCAATCGTGGTGAAAAAATGAGTGGCGACGTTGCCCGCCAGAACGATGCCATGGTTGCCGGTATTCTCGGTGGCGAGGCAAGATCAGACATTATGGCAAGAACCCAGCGGGGTCGGCCTTCTTTTGCTTTCTACCAGTTTTTTCCGCACTGGTTCATGTGGGACTATTTTGAAGTTAAGGGTAAGGGCGCGTATGGCCTGTTCCTTTTTACCCGCAGCGACGAAACCAGAAATTTTTCAGGGAAACTTCTGGCCTTGAGGGATCTGCGCGAACAGAAAATTGGTTATGGCGCCTTCATTCCTCTCTTCAAGGGATTCGGCGGGCTGGTCGTTCAGTCACCTTTGCAGAAATCGGGTTTGCTTAAAGACTGGGCGCGCGAAAAAGTTTCGCAAAAAGAGAACGATCTGAAGAAATGGTTGCACGAAGGTGTTCCGCCCGTAACGCAGCTGGGTAACTTCAATGCCTATTCATATCTCGGAAAAAGCCAGTCGCATCTCGCAGTGCTTTTAATGCCGGTGATCAAAGACCCGGTGCGCCCTCTCTGGCTGTTTTTTATTAATCTTTTTGCCAGTGGGGCCCTTGTATTGCTTTTGATAAGAGGCTGGCTGCTCGGCGCGTGGCCTGATATCAATCTCAGGCTGAGATTCATTCTTACTTATCTTCTGGCTGCGACTCTTCCGGTCAGTATGCTTATCATTACCGCCTATGGCTATGTCACTCAGTATCGCCGGGCGATACATTTTCAGACAGTTTCGCAGTTGCAGTCCTGCATCAAACAGTTTGATGCCCGCAAGGCCCAGATTCTCGACGAATACAAATCGGCCTTTACCGAGGCGGTTGCCGATGAAAAATTCAGAAGCCTGCTTAAAGAACAGGGTCCGAATAGCCTTGCTGCCCGCGACCGTATTGCGAGCATCTTCCGCGACCGGCCGCAGCCGCTGCCGTTGCTCAGCTTTGCCATCATGGATGAAACCGGTGAAGGGGTCAGGGAATACAGCGGACACACGCAGGCTGAAGGTGAACCAACTTTTGAAGCGTTCAAATTTCCCCTTGTCAGCGCTCTGCGTAAAAAAATACTCGCCGCGAACCCTGGAATGAGGCTCAAGGATTTTGAGGCAACAGCGCAGCAGACCACGTCGATCGAGGCTTACAAGTCAATCAGCGGCAACGATCTGATCGAAGAGGTAGACAAGCGTCGCTCTTTCCCGATAACACGCCAGTTTGGCATGGTTACGGCGACTCAGATGCATGAACTGATTAAAATTGATGGCCAGGAAAAATATGCTCTGATGGTTGTCTGGGATGATCAGGCCCTCGATGTCAAGACTTTCAAACACTCGGTCGACTATTTCGGGCTGAACAACCCGGGTTTTATCTTCGTTGCTTATCGCATTTCACCTCAGGGGCTAACTTATCTCTATAAGCCAGATCGCCATGCTGGTGCCGATTTTCTTGAAAAAAGCCGGTCGCTGGCACAAGTTGCCTATTTCCGCGACAGTTACGCCGGGGCAAGATATGAAAATCTGTCGCTGGTTGCCATGCCCTCAAAGAAATATTCCCAGACGGTCATTGCTGCCGGTGCGCAGCATTTCGAGCTCGAACAGGCGATCAGCCACCGTCTGATGATGCTTGTGTTTATTCTCGGCCTGACGCTGGTCGTGGTTCTTCTCTGCAGCTATCTTTCAGGCCGTTTGTTTCTCGACCCGATCTCAGACCTGAAAGGTGCTCTAGACAAGGTCGCTGCCGGCCATCTCGACATCGAAATTACGAGCAGCAGTAACGATGAACTGGGCCTTCTATGCTACGAGTTCTCGAATATGGCAAAAGGTCTGAAAGAAAGAGAAAAGCTTGCAACCCTCATTTCTGACCACGCTATAGAAGCCATGAGTCGTAAAGATGAAGCCGGCAATGCTTCAGATACCGATTCATTTTCTGGAGTAGCACTGGTGTCAGACATCCGTAATTTTACCGGCATGTGTGAAAAATACAGGCCGGATGAGATTACCGAGCTTTTAAACGAGCATTTTGCCCAGATGACTCGTATCATTTCTGACAATGGCGGGCGAATCTACAAGTTTATCGGTGATGCCATTGAAGCAGTTTTTCCTGAAAATCCTGATATTACAGAAACTGCCTCGAGTCGCGCTTTTAATGCGGCTTCTCAGATGCTGGTCAAGCTTCTGCAGATTAACCGCCAGCGCAGCAAAAAGGGGTTGTTCAAATATCAGATTGGTGTTGGTCTGGCCTACGGAAAGATGTTTTCAGGCAGCATCGGCAGTGTCGACACCCGTCTGGATTTTGCCATAGTCGGTGACCCGGTCAAGCGGGCCGCAGTGCTTGAGGCCTGCTCGGTTCAGAATCCGGCTTTCCCTCTTGTGATTGATCGCGAGATCTGTGACAATCTGCAGCATAAGGGAATGATCTTCCAGGAAATAGCCGATCGTGAAGATAACCCGGCCTTCATCCTGTCTGGAATTGGCGGACTTCCTGAAGCCGCGACCTCGAGCGAAGAGTCGTCCGAAGTTGTAGCCGGCCCCTCTGTTACTGCTCTTAATGAAAAGGCCGATCTTGACCGGATTGTTGCCGGCAGTGGCAGCGGTTTCTCCCATTTCAGCGTATTTGTCGCCGGTGCTGCCTTCATTCTGCTTATTTTTGCCGGACTTTTCTGGGGCGATATGGTTCTGAAAGATTCTTATCTCGACCGTCGCAAAGTCGAACTTTCCGCCGACAATCTGAGGCTGATAGAGCAGTTCAAATGCGAAGATGCGGTACAGGTAGCTTTTGACAACGTTTGTCGCAGGCTGCTTCTCGACATGGAAAACCTGGTTTTTGCAGAGGCTTCGACTGACAAGCTTTCAGAAAGAATCGCTACAAGGCTGTCTGTCATCGAGCCAGAACATGGAAAACCTTACAGGGCCGCTGTATTTCTTTTTGACCGCAAAGCGAATCAGGGCGAGGAACAATTTGCCACAAGAGTTGTCTACAGCCATGGCTTTGCTGCAGGCATTCTGGAAGGTTTGACCGGCCTGGTTAACCTGAGAAAAAATATTGATGACGAGGTAAAAATCGGCACTCTGTTTTCTGAACTCAGGCCGAATACCTATTCTCCTGCAGTTTTCAGCGACCGTATCACCGACTCGATGTTCATGTTTGAATTTTTGAACCGCACAGCCAAAGTTCGTTTCGAAGCTGAGCCGGAATTCATGTTCTATTGCTTTCTCACTGACCCGGAAGGCGAACAGAACGGTCTGATGCTGGTATCGGCCAGAGTTGATGCCCTTAAAAGTTCTTTGCAGCTTCTCCTCGACGGATACAGCGGTGAAACTCTTATTGGCATTGAAGCCCCGAATGCAGCGATGAAGTTTTCCGACAATTTCCCGGAAGAGCTCAAAGAGGCTTTGGCTTCCGGCAACACTGCGGTTTTGAATAAATACGTTGTAAACAAAGACTCTTTCAATCTCGACGGCACCAGAAACAGTCTGCTTGTGGCCCGATACAACCGGGCTCCTGATACCGGTGTTGGTAAATGGTTGCCGGCACCGGCCTTTGCCACCGTCGCTTTTTTGCTGATACTTGGCTGCTGGTTCAGAATCTCGACCGGTACAGCAGTTCTAAATCGTTCGGTTGCCGGAAAAATGTGGCTGACACTTCTTGCTGCTGCGGTTGTTCCTATCATTACAGTGTTTTATGTTTCTGAACTTTACCTGAGCGAAGATCAGAACGCCAGAATGTCGCAGGAACGCAGTGATCTGCAGAGGTTCATCGATCTTTTCGAACTGCGCGACAGTTTTTCTGCCCCGCTTGGCTGGAAGATGGTCAGCGACTGGACCTATGCAACTGCAACCATGAACCTGATGCGGGTAATCAACAACGCCTCAGGCCCCGAAGAAATCGAACCTCTGAAAAAGCTTCTTAAAGGTATGACCGACTCATGGCATCTGCAGGCGCGCTCTCTCGACCGAAGCGTTTTCAATTTTATTCCGCGTGATATTGCGGTTGCAGGCAAAAGTGGCTGGGACTTCGCAAGCTCTGGCTATAATAAAAATGATACCACCGAGTTTGCCATGATGCTGCAGCAGATAGCCGGAAACCTGGCAAGTCGTAGAAATCAGCGTCTGGGCGAAGTTAAGATGCGCAGCGATTCCATCAAGGGTGAGATTGTCGTCGAAACCGGCCTGCAAACCGTTCGCTCATTGTTCGGAGACGATGTTTATATCAAGCTTTCACACGGACTTGGTCTGCCGATCGTCATGAATGTGCTTTCTGGCACTGCCGGCATAATAATTTATCCGGTGCCGACGATTGAAAAGCCAGAATACATAATGGTCTGGATGGTGCTGTTTGATTTTGACGGTTATCTGGCAAGGATTGCCAGAAATTACAAAGGGAATTACCTTATTTTCCCCACAGAATTGCACAGATACGGACGCCTTGTGCCAGAAGGAAAATCAACATTTACACAGATGATCACACCATATGCGGCCTTGATATATTCATCGAATCTGCCCGTATCGACATCGGTAAAATTTGAAGGAAAGAATTGGCTGGTCGAAGGTCGCCCCGGCATCGCTCAGATGACTTCCATGCTGATGGCGATGGCTCCTGAAGAACCTATTCGCGAGGTTACTGATGCTAACCGTTTATTTTTCAATCTTCTGCTCCTGGTCTCGATCGGCCTGATCCTTCTGATCGCCAGAAATATCGCTGCGGATATTCTGGAGCCTATCAAATGCCTTATTGAAGGTGCCCGTGCCGCCGGCAGCGAAAATTATGCCCACAGAATACGTATTTCAAGGGCCGATGAACTTGGGGTTCTTTGTGATTCTTTTGATAAAATGATGAAGGGCCTCGAAGAGAAGATGCTGATGGGCCGCATGGTTTCTAAGACCGCTCTGAAGGTGTCTCTCAAAGACCAGGAACAGGAAAGCCGTCGCGCCGAATATGTTTTCCTGTATATCGGTATTCCGGATTTCCAGACCTGGATCAAAGGAATGTCGGCAGATCAGCTTATTGCTGACCTCAAGGGGCATGTCAGTTCGCTTTCACGTATTATCATGGAGCAGGGCGGCGACGTCGACAAGATTATCGGTGATAAGTTGCTGGCGGTTTTCAGTGCCGACCGTGACCGGGCCGGTGCGGTATTTTCGGCCTGCCGGGCTGCACAGGAAATTGTTACGGCCGAAAATCGCAGTCAGCTGCCTTTCCCGGTGGCTATAGGTATGAATTACGGCGAAGTAATTACCGGGTTCCTCGGAGTTGGCGAAAAACGCGACTTTACCGTTATCGGTGATGCGGTCAACGTAACCGCGAGGATCGAAGGTCAGGCCGAAAAGCTGCGCTTTGGCAGATGTCTGATTTCGCAGAATGTTTATGAACTCGCTTCACGGGATTTTACCGCCCGTGAGTTCGGTGAAGTCGAGTTGAAAGGGAAATCTTTGCCTTTGAAGATTTATCAGCTTACAATCTGAGATAAGTTAAATCTGCAGATGGAAAAATGAAAGACCGGCTGAGCAATCTTCTTCTCGTGCTGCTTCTGTTCCTGCCGCTTCTGGCCGTTAACCGCGGCTGGCGCGAGGTTGATGCCATTGTCGGCCGCTGGCGGAATCAGGAACAGGAACGTCTGGCAAACCAGAAACTTGGTGAAATCTCGGCAAATCTCGATTTTTCGCTGCACATGGCTGAGCAGGGCGCGCGACTCAGCAGGGGACTGACTTCATTACTGCGTGAATACCCGGGCCGAAACCCGGAAGGCCTGCCGGTCGGTGACCTTGCTGATAATATTTTTGCATCACCTTTCCCGAAGCATGCTCTCTGGGTTTTTCTGCGGCAATCTGGCAAATCTGGCGTTCAGACATGGTATAACAACGAAAAAAACGCCAGTCGCCGGCCAATGGAAATGATCATGCAGAGCCTGATCGATGAAAACTCCCATGAAAAGTCTGGAGACGCAGAAGGCAAACGCAGTGAAAAGTTGCTGCAAAAGGTTTTCGGGCATGGGTGCAGGATTTCATTGATTGCCGGCGAACAGCGCAATATCGCAACTCCGGTTATTTACCGCCAGATTCCATCATTTTTGCTTTGGGATTTCGCTGAAATTGGCGATGGTCGAAGCATTGGTTTTTTTCTCGTGGTTTCACGCAACCAGGATATTGCAGCAGCTTCAATGGCGCTGGCAGCCAGAAAAGCCGGCCTTGGCGCAGAGATGGCCGGCGGCTTTCTGAGAATATTTAAGACCGCCGGGCCTGATCAGCTTTTTCCGCCGCGAATCGGTTCTTCGCGAATTTTCAAAGATTGGCGCCAACAGCTTGGGCTGGCCGATAAAAATATAGAAAAGTGGGAGAATGAAGGCTTTCCGTGGGCGCAGCCCCTGGGGCGCTACCTGCTTTATTGCCGGGTTATGCCGCTCGAGAACCATATTGCTTTTCTTTTGCTGCCCGCCGACAATGACAGGGGGCTGCCGGCATGGCTGAGCCTGCTGAACCTTTCGGTAAGCTCTCTGCTTGTTCTGTTGCTGCTGCGTGGGTCGATTCTGGGTATCTGGCCATTTGCTTCGATCAGCAGTCGTTTTGCGATAGTTGTTCTGCTGGCCGCAACCTTGCCGGCTTCTCTCTACGTCACCTCTGCCACCGCCTATATTTTTGAGCGCCTCAAAGCTGACGAGAATCATCTCGAAGAAACTCTCGTAACCAGCCTGCTCGATTTTGATGCCAGCAAAGAAACCCTTGAAAACGACTATCTGTCGCTTCTGGCAGATATTCGTGACGACCGGGCAATTGAAGAAATACTTGCCGAGGGTGGGGTTGCCAGCGGCAGCGAGGTTTTTGTCCGGGCTCGCGATTTGATCAGCCGGCGCAGTGGCAGGCTTTCGGTCAGCGGCTTTGCTCTGTATGATCTCTGTGGCGATTATAAAATCGAAAGCACCGGAAAAATCAAGGTTTCCGGCTTTGATGTTCTCGCAAGGTTCTATGGTCTGCCTTACACCCTGAATCTTCGCAAAACACTGATGCGCGAAGAACCTGAGTTCGTTCTGCCGCCGCACCGGGTTGACGAGAAGAACCTGGCTGCCATGCAGTCTTTCAAACGTGACAGCGAGGGAATAGATGTCGAACTGGCGCGATACCGCGGCCGGGTTGTCAGAAGCGACACCGGGCGCGGCTATCTTGGCTGCATGAATGATTTTCTCGCCGTCAACGGTAAAAAACGTTTTGTAATCATGCTTGCCTGGCTTGAATCAGAAATTGACCGCGCGGTAATATCCCGCAGTGTCGAGCAGCTCGGCCTGCGCGCTCCAGAAATTAAACTTGCGGCATTCAAACGCAGCGACAAGGGCGTTGAAATGGTTCTCAGGCCAGACCGTGCTTTTTCGCAGACGCAACTACGTGCCTGCCAGCGCTTTGCCGATTCTGCCTTCAGCATTAAAAGCGGGATTCTCAAGACGACGATGGCTGGCATGTCGGTGGTTGCCTATGCTTCTCGGCATTTTGACAGCACCGTTCTTATCGGCGCGATCGATCATACCCGCAAAGACAGTGATCATAGCAGGCGAATTATTCTTTTTCTGCTTCTGGGCGGGCTCGCTCTTGGCATGCTTGCAGTAAGCATTCTCGGAGTCTGGTTAAGAATTGTCAGGCCATTGCAGATAATAAAATCCGGCTTTGACGCTGTTGAGCGTGGCAGACTGCAACAACTGCCGGTCGTCGAACGCACCGATGAAATCGGCCTGCTTAACAGTGAGTTCAATGCCATGATCAGGGGCCTTGAAGAAAGACATCGCCTGGCATCGATGCTTTCTGAACACGCGGTTAATGCGGTTGCCAATGCAACCCTTGCGGGCCGTGCGCCTACCGAAAAATTCGCCGGCGTAGTTCTGGTAACCGATATCCGCAGTTTTACCAGTATGTGTGAAGAGCACCCGGCTGTCGAGATTACGGCCCTGTTGAATGACCACGTTACCGAAATGGCCACAATTATTGGCAGTTTTGGCGGAAAAATCTATAAGTTTATTGGCGATGCCATTGAAGCGGTTTTTGCCGACGACTTTCATTTTCATCAGTCGCCCGGCATGCGGGCAACTTTTGCCAGTATCTGTATGCTGCGCAAGTTGCAGGAAATAAACAACAACCGTAAAAAGGCCGGTTTGTTTACCTATAAAATCGGCATCGGTCTTTCTGCCGGCGAAATCGTTGCCGGTGAAACCGGCAGCCGCTTCAGCCGTCGCGATTACGGCATGTTTGGCAGTGCTTTCAAGCGCGCCGCCGAATTTGAGAGCATGACCAGAAATTTTGCTGAATGGCCGATAATTGCCGACCGTCATCTGGTGCAGGCGGTCGAAAAAATTCCGCTGCAATGGCATGAAGTCAGTTACGCTGATGAATTTGTCTATAACATGCAGCCACCGGCTGATGAGGCAGTTGAAAACATGCTGGCCGCCTCTATACGCCCGAAAGAAAATCAGGAAAATAGAAAAGACGCTGTGCCCGACTTTGAAAAGGAATCTTTTGCGGCGGCCGGGTTGCCTGAAAGCCGGTTTTCCATGTCACTTGCATTTCTGGCAGGTGTGTTCTGCATTATTTTTCCGCTGATTGCATGGTTCGTGACCGAACGAAGTGGTCTTGAAACGCGCCGTCGTCATATTGAACGCGATGCCCGCTCATTTACCGCCAATCTTAAAGCCAGAATTGGAACTCCGGAACAGCAGAAAATTGTTTTTGAACAGTATGTCGATACCCTTTGTGAAAACCTTACCTCAGCCAATGTCTGGAGCATTCACGGAGTGACATCGACTTCTCTTGCAGCCGCTGCCAACGAAATGCAGATTAAACTTCAGAGTTCTGGTCTGCAGCCTGAGCTTTTTGCGGTCTTACATAAGCCTGGTGGGGCAGAAATTGCAAGCATTACCCCCGACTGGAAACTTGTCAGTTACTCAGGCAAAGCGCAGTTCGAATCATTTATTCTCAAATTTCTAAGGCTGCTTGCGCTTAGATTTTATACCGGCAAGGTGCCGGATACCGAAGAATTCATGAAAAGGGTGTCGCTGGATCTTGGTATTAATATGCGTTTCTGGCCTTTTTATAACGATGCCCATGCCAGACTGGCCGATGGCAACATAGATGGCAATGACTGTTACTTCTTCTGGCAGCCGCTTTTGCTGCGCGACCCCAAATTACTTCATGTCGCAAATTCTGACTTTCGCGGGCGGGAATTGAGACGCGTTCCTTCTGAAGAAGAGGTTTTGCAGGTTGGGGCGGTCATGTGTGCTTTCAGAAAAAGCAACGTTCATGACAATTTTTTTCGGTTTCTTGTGCCGCTTCTTGAGGGCGAAGGGTTGAATTTCGCCTTGAGAGGCGGGTTAGAATATACTTCAGCCGGGTTTCCTGTTCCTGCCGCCGCTTCTTTTAATGTCGGCGGTGAGCCACTATCTCTGCCCGGCTGGTATTTTTCTGAAATCCCTATAAAAAACGGCTCAGAGAGCTCAAGTCTTGTTCTGGCAATCGAGACGCTGCCCGAAAAAAACAGTCCGGTCTGGCCAGGAATACTGATTGCCCTTGCTCTGGTGATTTTCTGGCATCGCACTCTGCATGGACAGACCTTTGTTGCCCGAAGCTTCCCGGTTCAGCTCTGGCTTGGACTTTTTGCATCTGCGATTGTTCCGGTAACCTGCGTATATACAGTCAACGAATGGTATGCGGTTGAACAGAAGGATCTGCGGGTCAATGAAGAGCGGGTGCGCATGATTTCACTGATCGAGCAGCTTGAAAGACGCCAGTTCATGCAGGAAACCATCGAATGGGAAAAAATCAGATGTGTTGCCGGTTCGGAGAAGCTCATTAATATGGCGAGGTCGCTCGAAAACCCCTCTAAGAATGAATTGTATGACCTCGAAGAATATATTCGCAGTCAGGCTGCAATCAACCATGGCTATACCGGCAGAACCAGTTTCAATGAAGCGATTGTTTTCAGTTCGCTGGGCTGGAACCATTCGGTAATGGCCGGCAAAGGCGAAAAAGAGTCGACTGACTTCAAGCTTCTCATCAATACTTCCCTTGAAACTTTGTTGTCTTCTCTGGGGGTCGAAAAGAAGGCAAGCGGAAGAGTCAGAAGCGCCGGCGCTGCAGTCAAAGGTGAGATGACCCTCGATGCCGGTCTTGAGATTTTTCGTACTATATTTGGCGTTGATGCCTATTTCAAGCTGGTGCATGGTCTCGATCTGCCGATCAGGCTTTTTTACTCAACCGGAAGCGGTTGCCTTAGACTGATGCCATTTCCCGGGCTTCTTAAGCCTGAATTGATAGTCTACTGGCTGTTTTTTGACAGTCTTAATTCAACCACACGCCGCATCTTTAAAAATGCAGAAGTCCCGTTTCCGGTTTTTGCAGAAGCGAAGCTGATGTATGGCGCTCTTAAATACCCGAAGGGGGGCAGCTGGAACCCTGAAATTGCGCAGATTGCAAGACTCGCTGTCGCGGCTAACGGCCCTTTGAGCAGTCGAAGAACCGTTGCCGGTCGTGAGTGTCTTGTTGAAGCACGGCTTGGCAGCCATAACGAGACCATGCTTATGATAGCTGTCAGCCCTGAAGATGAAATAATGACGGCTATTGAAAACGGTCGACGCAAATTTCTTGTTCTGCTGCTGCTTTCAATCGTCGCAGTTGTTCTATTGACGCTGCTGGTGGCTGCAGATGTTTCCCTGCCGGTCAGGCAGCTGCATGCGGGCGTAAAAATGATGGCATCACAGCAGTATGACTTTCGCATTGCCTCTACCAGGTCAGATGAGCTTGGTCAGATGCTGCATTCATTTAATGGCATGGCGCGGGGTCTACAGGAGCGAGAACTGATGGGGCAGATGGTTTCGCGCGCCGCCCGCATGGTGGCCGGCGATGAAGAAAGCTTGAAAAAAGCTGAAAGCGGCATGCATCTTGACGTTACCGTGCTCTATCTTTCAGTACCCGGCTTTGCCGATCTGCAGAAAAAACTGGCGCCTGAAGAGCTTCTAGCCGGCGTGAGCGCGCAGGTAGATGTTCTTTGTGGCATTATCATCAACAACGACGGTGAAGCCGACAAAATCATCGGCGAAAAGATTCTTGCCTATTTCTACAGTCCGGAAGGTCTTAAGAGAAGCAACGCCATGGCCATGCACACCCTGCAGATTATCAGTGACGCTGCCAGAGAAGGCCTGCTGCCTTTTCAGGTTGCGGCTGGAGTTCATTGTGGCAGTGTCATTGCCGGTCTTCTCGGCATCAGCAGCAAAAGAGATTTTACCATTATCGGTGATACGGTTAATACCGCTGCCAGAATAAATGCACAGGCCGCGGAAATGCCAGAACAAAGATATCTGGTCAGCACCCTGGCCGCAGAAGAATTTGAAGATAAAAACCGCCTCTCGCCTTTTGGCAGTGTCGCGCTGAAGGGCAAGAGCGAAACCGTGGATTTATTGCACGCCCGGCTCTAAGCCCGGAGCCTGATTTTCTGGCTTCTTTTTGCCGACTCTGGTCATATCATTGAGATAAAGCTCGAATTCGCCGCTGACTGCGGTGACCTTTTCGTCTTTGAGACGTAAAGTACCGGTAATTACCGGGCAACCAGGGTCAGGTTCGCTCAAGTTCAAAGAAACGTGCCCAAGGGGAACCGGCAGTTTGAATTCGCCGCTGTCTGCAGTTGCTGGTCTTGCATCTTCGCTGAAAAGATCGGCCTCGATATTTACGGCAGCGTAGCTTGTTACCTTGAGAATGTAGTCATAGCCGCCAATCACGAGCTTGCCTTTCAGCTGCTGATTTTCCGGTTCCGAAAGATTCTGGCCCTCTGAGGCCATGGCCCCACCAGCACCTTTGTTTTTTATGCTGGCAAGTGCAATTTTGATGGTTTTGAATTCTTTGCTCTGAAAGGCAAAGCCGAGACCTTTGAGAATCGCTTCATGTTCCTGTTGCTGGTCTTGAGCATATAGAGCCAAAGTTGAAAATAGAACGAATAACAGCAGGCCAAAAATAATTCTTTTCATGGTGTTTCTCCTGGCGACCTTTTCTAATATAATTCTAGCAGACAATCTGCTTTTCGGAGAGACGGCTTTTGTTTAAGCAATGTAAAGTTTTTGTGCTGTTGCCGGAATATCTGGGTATTTTCCTTCTGGTTCTGTATTTTCAGACCGGAGCAGTTTGCCCGCTGTCAGCCGACCCTTTTCACAGAGAGGTCGCTGAAGGAAATCTCGATTCTGTGCGGCGGTTTCTCGCAAAAAATCCGATTCTGGCAACGATGAACGATGAGCTGGGCAGGTCGCCTCTGCATCTGGCAGTTATTAACGGGCAGCATGCCATGGTTAATGTGTTGATCAATGCTGGCGCAGATGTAAACGCCGTTGACGGTCTTAAAAAGTTTACGCCGCTGCATTACGCGGCGTTTTACAGCTCCCCGAAGATTCTTGAATTTCTGCTTACCCGCCGCGCCGATATTCTGGCGCAGGATGTCGACGGTAATCTGCCACTGCATTTTGCTGCGGCCAATGGCAGCCCGGCCACCGTTAAAATTCTTCTCGAAAACAATTCTGGCCCAGACTGCCTGAACAACAACTGGCAGACGCCTTTGCATCTGGCCGCTGCTGCCCTCGACAATCATAAATCTTTTCCGGCCGCTTCTAAAGACGAGAAAGACTATCTTGCGGTGGCGAAACTGCTGTTGCAGGCCGGGGCAACCCTGGGTATTCATGACATCTGGCGAAATCTGCCCGAAACCATTGCCTGGCGAAAAGACCGTCATTCGACTTTCCCGCGGCGTTTCGAAGAGTTGATGCGGCAGTTGGGGCGAACACGATAAAACTTTACTTGCCTGCCGGTTTTTTATTAAACTGGCAGGGTACACAAAACCTATTCTTGACGGGTAATCAGCATGAACAAAACATCAGGTGCGAAGCCTGGGTTCTTTAAAAGCATCAAGCTCAGGGCCTGGCTTGGTATATTTCTTCTGACAATTCTGCCGCTCCTCTCTCTGGGCCTCTATTCATTCAATATTCTCGGCGAAATCGCCCGCGATATTCTTATCGAAGGCAATATTCAGGCATTTCAGCAGGTGAAATACGAGGTTGACCAGTATGTCAGCGTCTATGACGAGTTGACCCGCTATGTGGCCGCCGACGTGCGTTTGCGTGAGCCGGCTTCAGAGGGCGCTTCGCATGCTCTGCAGCAGCTCGATCAGGCCTACGAATATGTTGAGCGACTGGTGCTCATTTCGCCGGACGGCATGCTGCTGAATCACTCCAAGCCGGATCAGAATGCAATTACAACCCTTTCGGTGCCTGAACAGCTTCTTTTTAATTCGGCTCAGAGCATTTTCTTTTCTCCAGAAGCCTTTCATGTCAAGGCTCCGGTTTCTGAAAGCCCTCAGAGCCCGGTTGTCATTTCAACCGTTTCTTTTCTGAAGCTGCGAAAGTCACTCGAAGGTATCACTTTCGGCACCAATTTTCGCTATTTTCTGGTTACCCAGACGGGTGAAAACATTCTTGAACAGCCTGATTTCCCGAAAGAGCTGATCTCTGACCTCATGGAAAAACCCTGCGGTGCCTACGACCTGCTGCCGAAGGGCAATGGCACCTCGCCCCAGGTCGCTATTTCCCTGCCGATTCTGCATTATGGCCTGAGAATTTTCGTCTTTCAGAATGCAGGCGAAGTCTACGCGGTCGCCAGATCGATTGGCGAAAAGACTCTCAAATTCGTCATTCTGCTGTCGGTTGTCGCTT
>JAKQKW010000442.1 GCA_029560455.1 Candidatus Rifleibacteriota bacterium | reverse complement strand
AAGCATATTCTGCCGGTCGCTGCCGGCGCTGAACGGCCACTGGTAAGAGAAGCCCGCTTCGAAAACGACGCGGTTCTGCTCGGAGGCGCCGCAATTTTCGCATGAAGCCTCTGTATCCGGCCCGATTCAGGTCTGCCGACGTAATCGCCCAGCATTGGGCTGAACTGCCTGAAAATCTGCAGTTTTACCGGCATCTGCGCAATATCTGCCACGGATTTCCGAGCACCGTGCTCGCTTATGCAGCCCGGCCAGGCCTGGCCGATCTCGCTGCCGGTGTTTCTGAAGGCCTGATGGCCTGCGGCATCAATGTGTTCATGCCGCCGCAGGCGGTGCCGGTCTGTGCCCTTTCACAGGCCCTTGGCGCCAGAAATCTGCCGATCGGGCTGTATCTCGATAGCGATGTCGCGCTCGAAAACCTGACACTGTCAGCCCTGTCGAGCCACGGTGGGCCTTTTGACGCCCAGGATGTTCAGACTGCACCATTCGGGCGCGGCAGCAAAAATGGGGTTGCCGGCGAAACCGATTTAGACAGGGCATATATCAGCAACCTCGCCGGTCTGGCTGACCAGTTCATCGAAAAGGGCATCGGTTTTTCTTCGCTGGTGGTCCCTTTTTCGGCAATCGAAGAAAAGCTGCGCGACAATGAAAGCCTGAAAATTCTCTTTCAGAACGACCCGAGCGGCCCGCGTGCCGAAATCAGCCCCGATGGCCAGTCATTGCAGATTTTTGACCGCGATGGTCGGCAGATTCCGCCAGAACAGGTCGCCCGTGATATCGCTGCCTATCTGGTGAGTGAAAGACTGGCTTCTGGCTCGGTTCTTGGCCCGGTCGGCCAGGCTCAGGGGTTTCCTGACAGTCTCGAATATATCGAAGTCGAAGGGGCGGTAAATGATTTGAACCACCGCGCCAGCTTCGCCGACCTGCTGATCGCCTGGTGGCCAGACGGTATTATTGCCCATCAGGGCAGCAGCTGCTTTGGAGACGCACTTCTTTCGGCCGTCTATTACCTCGAAGCCCTGCGCTGCCGCCGCTAAGACGGTTTAGAGCCGCTCGCCCCGAATATTGCCTGGGTAAATTTTCACATTCGAAACCAGTCCTCTGTCACATTTGAATTCAAGATGTGTCATTTTGTGCGTCATCCCTGCGAAGGCAGGGATCTAAGCCGGCTAAGACCAGATTCCCGCCTTCGCGGGAATGACGGAAAACCATGTAACTCTTGTGTGACAAAGGACTAGCGTTGCTTTAGACTACGTCAAAAATATTTCAGGCCTGTTTCAGCTGCATTTGAGTCTTTTGTTGCGCTTATTTGTTGGCTTATTCGAGGCTTTTTCAGCCGCAAAGCAAAAGCCCGGCCAGAAAGCCGGGCTTTATTTGACGAATATAAGCGAAGAAGACTGCTATTGGGCAGCTTTTTCGAAGAGGCAGGCGACTTCGACGTGGTGCGTGCGCGGGTAGAGGTCGAAACCGGCGACTTCGGTGAGCCGGTAGCCGCTTTTAACGATCGCGCTTGCGTCTTTTTCGAGGGCGTCGAGATCGCAGAAGATGCTGACGATTTTTTTCGGCTGCAGTTTGCTGACGATGCGGCCGATACCGGGCGTGCCGGTGCGGGGCGGGTCGAGCAGCAGCACATCGGGTTCGGGTTTGTATTTGATCAGTTCCTTGATCGCATCGCCTTCGGTGAGCTCCACAAGCTTGTCGTAACCGCCGCGAAGAATGTTGCGCTGACCGGTTCTGACCGCGCCGGGGTGTGATTCAACCGCTTCGACGTGGGCACCCTTGGCCGCCAGAGCCAGTGTGAAGTTGCCGGCGCCGGCAAACCCTTCGACGATGCGCATCCCGGCGGCAGGTTTGCAGAATTCAACAACCTTGCGCACCAGCAGCGGGTTCTGAAAGATGTTTCCCTGTACGAAAAATGATGGCTCAGCATCGTAAGGGCCGCCCTCGACATCGGGGGCGACGAGGCCGGTGACGTTTACGGGGCCGACGACCTCTTTGATTTTGCCGTCAAAAGATGCGATTGAAAGGCCCTTGAGATTGAGGCTGCGCATGACTTTCATCAGGCTGTCATAGCAGTGCCGGGCGGTTTTGCCCTTCATCAGCACCGCGTGCCCCGTAACCCGGTCAGAATTATGCGACGACGACGACATCAGCGTCAGGCTGTCGAGCATGATCGGAACCTGGTTGAGAATTTTGCGGGCCGCAACCAGCCTGCGGTTGAGCGGGGCGGTAATCAGGGCGCAGGCTGTGACCGGCACCACGCCACCCGGAACCGGAGTCTGCCAGTTTTCGGCGGCAAGAAAGCCCGATTCACGTTCTTCAAAACTGCGGCTCTGGTGCAGGCGCACCCGGGGCAGATATCTGATGATCTCGCGCGAGGGGTGGAAGTTGTGCACGAAAGCTTCTTTGCCGCCCGGCACATAGGCCAGCGAGCGTTCGATCATTGCCTGCTTTTCTTTTTTGCGGCCTTTTTCAGAAAGTTCGAGCAGGTCGCAGCCGCCGCACGGGCCATGAAAAAAGCAGTCAGGCTTGACTCGGTCTGGCGAAGGCTCAAAAAGACGCGCGTCTTCAATGCGGCCCTCGTCGTTGAAGTGCAGTTCTACCTTGTCGCCGGGCAGAAAACCCGGAACTCTGACCTTTTTGCGGTCGATGGAAACAAAGGCCTGGCCATCGCTGGCCAGACCTTCAATATCAAGTATAAGTCTGTCGGTCTTTTTGGCTTTCACTGCAGATTACTTCTTCGGCACTTTCGGGCACTGCAGGCGCTCATAGGTCGGCATGCTGCCGAGCAGAGGGCGGGCATAGTTCAGGAAGTCAGTGGTAACGCCATTGCCGGCTTCGTTGATGAAGGTGCGCGGCATAGACTTGGTTTCGCGGGCCACGCTGGCGAGCGGGGTCAGGAAGTAATCGACCGAATAATCGCCGGTTCTGCGAATGGCGACGGAGCCGTCGACGTTGTTCCAGATTGCGAACTGTGCGGCCTTTTCCCCGACTTCGCGGGCTTCGGCCTGGTCAACTTCAGAAACGATGCCGAGGAAACTCCTCTGCAGGTAGCCGAAGGTGTCAGAGCGAACGCGTTTGATCTTGAGGCGGTCTTTGATGACTTTGCCGAGAGCGTCGCCGAGAGCGCCGGTGCCCGACAGCTGCACGTTGCCGTGCGCGTCTTTTTCAGAGTCGCCGATCAGCGAAGAGATGATCGGTTTGCCATCGGCGCCGACGATACCTTCAGATACGGCGATGACGCAGCGGCCAAAGCGGCGGTAAACGTCGTCGACATCTTTCAGGAAAGCTTCGGTATCGAAAGCTCTTTCGGGCATGTAGATGAGGTGTGGGCCGTCATCTTCATATTTCTGGGCGAAAGCGGCAGAAGCGGTCAAAAAGCCGGCATTGCGGCCCATAACGACGCCAATGTAGACGCCGGGCAGAGCGCGGTTGTCGAGGTTGACGCCAGCGAAGGCTGAGGCGACGAATTTGGCGGCTGAACCATAGCCGGGGCAGTGGTCAGTGACGCGCAGATCGTTGTCGATAGTCTTCGGAATATGAATACAGCGCAGTTCGTAGCCGGCTGCAGCAGCGTTGTCGTTAACGATGCGCACGGCGTCAGCTGAGTCGTTGCCGCCGTTGTAGAAGAAATATCTGACATTGTGCTTCATGCACACTTTAAAAATCTTTTCGCAGTAGTCTGCATCGGGCTTGTCGCGGGTAGAGAGCAGTGCAGAGCTCGGGCTGCAGGCAACGCGTTCGAGGTTGTGAGTGGTAGCCTGGGTCAGATCGATAAAATCTTCTTCGATGATGCCTCTGACGCCGTGCAGAGCGCCATAAACGCGATCAACTTCGGGAAACTTTCTTGATTCAAGAACCGCACCAACCAGACTCTGATTGATAACCGCAGTCGGGCCGCCGCCCTGGGCGATAAGAACATTGCCTACGAGTTTTGCCATGCAGATTGTCTCCTCTGTGTATTAAAATTTCACGGCGCTATTATGCCCACAACCGCCGCTGCAGGTCAAGCACTGATTTTTTTCTTAAGGGGCATTGACAAAGAATCTGACGCACCATAAAATGCACCGCATGCCATCCCCCCGAAAAAAAAAGGCCGCGCCGACCACCGCGGTCACTATTGCCGCCGAAGATCGCCAGATGCTGGTCGACGCCATTTCCGAAGCGCATGGGGCTGAGGTTCTCAGCGCCGCCACCTGCCGCGCCGACAAATCCTGGGACAACATCCGCATTCTCGCCCGGGGAAACGAAGACTCGGCGCCGGCAATCGTGCGCAGTCTGCGGCCCGGCGATGTCATGCTGCACAATCACCCTTCGGGAGAGCTGATGCCCTCTGACGCCGACCTCTCGGTTGCTGCCCTCTGCGGCAAGTCCGGAATCGGCTTTGCCATACACAACAATGAATGCACCGAGTTTTATGTCGTCGTCGAGCCTTTCATCGAAAAAGAAACCCAGAAGCTCGACGCGGCCGAAATGACTGCCTTTATCTCGAAGGGTGGGGCGATTGCTAAAAAACTCGATAACTTCGAAGAACGCGCCGGCCAGAAACAGCTGATGACGCAGATCATCGAAGCGATGAACAAACCCTGCCACGCGATGCTCGAAGGCGAGACCGGTATCGGCAAGAGCATGGCCTATCTGATTCCGGCGGTACATTACGCGATAAAGAACCGCTGCCGTGTCGGCATTTCGA
>JAKQKW010000019.1 GCA_029560455.1 Candidatus Rifleibacteriota bacterium | reverse complement strand
ATTGACGAAGTTTCTGGCGATGATATAAATGTTCTGCTTTCTTCACTGCAGGCAAGACTCACTGCATGGCAGGAGGCTCAGAACCGTAAAACCGCAGCTGCAGAAAGACTACAGAGCATTATTGCAGGGCTTAAAAGCCTGAAAGATGTTGGAATTGTTCTGAACGAAAATTTTGCTGCTAAAAAGAGTTCGCTGGCAGAGCTCGATGCTGGCGTGCAGCGGTTGCTGGCCGAACGGCAGCAACTTTTTGGCGGCAAAGACCCTGATGCAGAAGAGCAGAGTGGCGAAAAGCAGATTGCCCGGGCAGAGAAAAAACTGCAGCAGGCAGCGTTGACCGCAGAAGCCGCGAGAAGCCAGCGCAACGAAGCCGCAGCCAACATCTCCAGATTGAAAAAAGAAACGGAGCAGAAAAGCTTTGAGCTGGAGCCGCTTGAAAAGAATTTCGGGTTGCAGCTTTGTCAGAAAGGCTTTGCTGATGAAGCGGCATTTGTCGGCTGCTGTCTTGAGCCTCAGCAACGGCAGGCATTGGCCAGACAGGCACAGGAACTCGACGCGCGTGTGGCTGAAGCGGCGACCAGACTCAAAGACAGAGAGGCCCGACTGGCCGGCGAACAGCAGCTGAATCTGAGTGCCGCTTCCGTCGAAGAGCTTAAGGCGATGGTTGCCGAACAGGCCGCGCTGATGAAAATGCTGGGTGAAGCTATCGGGGGCCTGAAACACCGGCTTGATGAAAACCGGCGGGCTCTTGCGGTTATCAGCACCAGAAAGGCCGAACTCGACCGGCAGACGATTGAATGCCGCAAGTGGAATGTGCTCAACGAGCTGATTGGCTCGAAAGATGGCCAGAAATATTCAAGGTTCGCTCAGGGGCTGACTTTTGGCATTATAGTAAACCTTGCCAATCAGCAGCTCGAAAAAATGACGGGCAGGTATCTGTTAACGCGAGACCCGCAGGATCTTCTCGAATTGATGGTTATCGACAAATATCAGGCCGGTGAAGTGCGCTCGACAAAAAATCTTTCGGGTGGAGAAAGCTTCATAGTCAGTCTGGCTCTGGCGCTTGGCCTTTCAAAGCTTGCCAGCAAAAAGGTGCGGGTCGATTCGCTTTTCCTCGATGAAGGTTTCGGTACTCTCGACGACGACGCTCTGCAGGTCGCGCTCGATACGCTCGCCGGGCTGCAGCAGGATGGCAAGCTGATCGGAGTGATTTCGCACGTCGCCATGCTCAAGGAACGCATCGGGACCCAGATAAACGTTACCGGCAGCAACACCGGCCGCAGCGCGATAAATGGGCCGGGCGTAAAACGCGCCTGAAAAACACCATGAATTTTTTCGTGTCAGAGGGTATAATAGGGTAAAGTTTTTTAAGAGAGCGATTCTGAGCGGTGCGAAAAACCATTATCTTGTTTCTGGTTCTGTTCTGCTGTTTTTTGCATAATGCCGCCAATGGAGGGGAAATGGGGAGTTACACTTTTCTGCTGCACCGTGATGTCTTTACCCGGGCGGAGCAGTATCTTGAAGCGCTGAGAACCGGCAAAAAGCCTGGTGCTTTTCTGGCCAGGCAGCTCGAAAAAGCCGATCTGGCGAAGCTGTCTGCCGAAGAATTTGTCGAAAAGCTTATTCAGACAAAGAAACCGATAATTTTTGCCGAGAGTGCCGTTGTCGGCGATGGCAGCGACTGGGCAATGGAAGAGCTTTCGCTGCTTGGCTACATCAGCACCGCGGTTCCGGTGACGATTTTTGATGACGGCCTGCATCAGAAGCCGAACGTTCATGCCGGGCCATTTACGGGCACCCTGCTTTTTCTGCCGGGTGCGCTTCTCGATACCGGTTCTGAAAAAATGCCCCCCGCTGACTGGGATGCGGTGGTCAGCAATGGTCACATCGAAACCGAGGCTTTTTACCGGTTGTATGAAAAGCGTCTGCTGCCTGCTTTTTTGTATGCGGACCGGGAGTCTGAAAAGCTTGGCCGAAAGGCTTTAATCACAATTCCCGGGGTGGGTTGCGGCATGTTTGCCGGGCCATTCAAGGGGCAACTGGGTGCCGAACTCGAAAAGGTGCTGTTTCGCTTTCTGCATCAGCACGGCCGTTCGTTTGTGAATATCAGAGCGGTTTATTACGGGCCTTATAACGAATGCAAAAATGCGCGGCATGAGATCAACGGGGTGACTTTGCTGGTCCGCCCATTTCTCAATGCCGGGAAAAACCGCCCGCAGCTTTGTCGGCCGGCCGACTATGCCGAGCCCGGCGATGATTTTTCTGACTGCGAATTTTTCAGTGTCGTAGCCTGGGATCACGTTTCATGGCCGGGTAACGACTATTATGGCGGCAGCCGCAGCACCGACGACGGTGTGAAAGCTGCTGCGACCAGTTCGATGCAGTCGATGACCGGTATTGCCGGCAGATATGATACGGCAAAATGCTGTTATCTGCCCCCGGAAGGCTTCAGAAACTGGGGCGAAGTGGTTGAAAAGAATGGTTTGCAGCTGAAGGTCAGTGGCAGGCTCAGGGTTTTTCCTGAATGAAACCGGGTTTTCGTGCGACCCCTGATGCATTTTTTGTGCCTCTTTAAGCGCCTGTGTAGTCCTAAAGTCCTTTGTCACATTTGAATTCAATAGGTGTCAGTTTGTGCGTCATCCCTGCGCTTGTCCCCGGAATGGGGAAACATGGATCTAAGTTCTTAACGATAAGATTCCTGCCGTACCCTTTGGGGCATAAACGCGGGACGAAGAGACCTCTAATTCTTGTGTGACAGAGGACTGACATTTGCGAAAGCTGATGACTCCGCATTCAGGTTTCAGTCGGTTTCGGTCAGCAGGCCGTGGTGGCGGCCAAACCAGTAGGCAAGCAGATAGCCGACCGGGGCAATTCTGGTCTGGTCGTCGCTGCCGGTAACCAGCATTCTAGGTGGTTCCTGCCAGATGAAAATGTGCGGAGCTCTCTGGTTGATGGGTATCAGGTCGATACTCTGGCGACCGTAGCGGCCAAAACGGTCGGGCCAGAGCGAATGGCGCATGGTCCGGCTGTGGTCGAAGCGACGGCTGAGCTGATCTTCGGGGTAGAGCAGCAGAGTCTGGCGTGCGGCCATGAGCAACTGCTCGTCAGTGGTGCCCCCGCTGAACGCAGCCGCAATAAAAGTGTACATACTGTTCGCTTCGTCGGCGATCGGCTCGAATGACCGGGGCAGAATTGCCAGCGCTGCCTGGCGCAGGCGCGAGTCGGCAGGTTGGTCGAGAATGCCGAGCAGAGCAAAGAAGCCAAGGTTGCAGCCGACATACGAGCGCATGGTATCTGAAAATTCATCGATATTCGAAGCGGCAAAGCCTTTGATTTCTGCTGCCTTTTTCTGCAGTTTTCTGGCGGCACGCTCAGCCTTGAACATTTTGAGACTGGCGGCATAGCCTTCGAGCTTTTCGGCCAGCAGGTTAAAAACCGCAAAGGCGCCCGGCTGTCTGAAGAATTCAAGGGTTTTCAGAATTCTGCCGGTGGTTGCCTGCGCCAGGCAGGTAACCGGAAGCATCGTCACCGGTTCGGCCCACAGAACGAGCGAGTCCGGGATTCCGGCGCGCATCGCCAGAATGTTGATGAATACTTTGCCGATAGCCTTGAAAACGCCGTTGAGGCGGTTTTCGACAACCGGCAGATTGCGGCCGAGATAGATGTCAGACAGCAGTTGCGAGGTTTCTGAGGCGGTTACGTGCAGCTGGCGGCGGTTCAGCAGTTCGTCATTGAAAAAGGCCGTCAGCTCGGGGTCCTGGGTAATGTTGCAGGCGGTCTGAAACATCAGCAGGGCGCGCAGGGCTTCGCCGCCGCGTACCGGCGGCGGTTGAAAACGCGCAACGATTCTGGCGAGTCTCTCAGAGTAGGGTATGGCGGCCGCAAAAACATTTGCGGGAAAATCGTCGACTCTGGCCCATTCTTCGGGGGTAATGCGGTCCTGATAGGCGTAATCAGGATTCAGGTCGAAAGTCGATGGCGAAAAACCGTTGATATTCACTTTCAGGGCCAGGTTGTTCTGCTTGAGATTATGCGCGGCGGCACCGATCATCTTCTGCAGGTCGCGGCGCAGCTGTTCATCGCGAATCAGGGGCCAGGCCAGGGCGCAGCCCATGAAAATGCCGGTATACTGGTCGCGCGAAGTGTCGGCCTTGAAAACCAGATGACTGTAGCTGCCGATGCCGGGCTGAATATCGGGGCTGTCGCCGAGCTCTTCGCGGGTGCCGAACGCTCTGCCGATGAAACCGGTGCTGCCTGCCATTTCGTGCAGTTGCACGAAGGCTCGCAGAGCTTTTTCAAGGTTATCGAGGGCGGCGGTGTCAGTGGTGACACGGTAACGGTAAACCTGTGAGGCGATGTAAGCGCCGGTCCAGATGGTGGAATCGCCGGCTGAGCGGTAACGCACTTTCTGACCATCTTCTATCGGCTGCAGGTTGACGACCAGGCCTCTGGGCATATGGTCAGCCGCAATAAGGCTGTCGAATTTCCGGGCTTTTTCGAGCAGTTCGCCGGCGCCAACAATTGCTGGCAGCAGCAACAGCGCAAGCAGCGCAAATAATGCAGTTTTATGGCCGATTATGAGATTCCGGTTCATGGCTTACCTCTCGATTTATGTTATTGCCGGGTTATTCTGAGATTATAGCATGAGTTTTTCAGCTGTTTTTTTAAGGGAGGCAGTCTCGGCCTGCAAGCCGGTTGTCTACGATTTGTGACTGAAAATTGTTGGCTGCGTGCGGCCGGTTGCAATGTCTGGCTTTTTGCGTCATATTGTCGGGGTAAATTTTCTGTAAAGGAAAAGCGATGTCAAAAACCATGCCGCGCGTGCCTTTTAAAACCCCGTATCTGCCAGAAAACCCTAAAATTGTGGGTGTTCAGGAAGGTTACGACCTCTGGTCAGAAATTTATGACGAAGAGTCTAATGCATTGATAATGCTGGAGCAGATGCACCTGTTTCCTGAGCTGCTGAAAAGGCGTTACGAGAGCATTTTTGACTGTGGCTGTGGCACCGGCCGACTGGCAATCTGGCTGCGGCAGCATTTTCCCGGGGCTACGATAACCGGGGTCGATTTTTCTGAAGGCATGTTGAGCAAGGCCCGACATAAAAGCCCAGGTCAGAATATAAACTGGCGGAATGCCGACCTCAACAAGCCGTTTCCATTTCCGGATGAACAGTTCGATCTGGTGGTTTCGAGCCTGGTGATCGAGCATATAAACAATCTGCCGAATTATTTCGGGGGCATTCGCAAAGTTGCCCGCCCGGATGCCGATATTTTTATCAGTGGCCTGCACCCGGCCATGCACCTGCTTGGCATTACCGCCCGGTTCAAAAACAGTGAAAACAACGCCCACATTTTGCCTGAGAGCCTTTGCCACAGTCTTTCTGATGTTTTCAATGCTGCCGTTGCCTCTGGTTTAAGGGTTTCACGCATTGAAGAGCATTATGTCGACGACCGCCTGATCGGGCAATGTTCGAAAGCAGCCCGCTATGGGGGCATGCCGCTGCTGTTCTTCATGAAGATGCAGCGGGCCTAGTCCTTTGTCACACTGGAATTGCATGGCTTTCCGTCATTCCCGCGTTTATGCCCCAGAGGGTAAAGGCGGGAATCTGACTTTGAATAGCTTAGATCACTGCTTCCGCAGGGATGACGTAAAAAGAATTTAAATGTGGCTGAATGCTTCGGGGTTAATGAGGTCGGGTGGTTCTTTGCCGGCGAAGAAAGCCAGAAGGTTTTCGGCGACCATTTCTGCCATTTTTTCGCGGGTAGCAAAGCTGGCGCTTGAGATATGAGGCGCGGCAACGACATTTGGCAGCTGCAGAAGCGGATTATCGGCCGGGGTCGGTTCGGTGGCAAAAACATCAAGGGCGGCACCGGCGAGGCGGCCTGAGCTGAGGGCGGAATACAGAGCTTTTTCATCGACGACCGGGCCGCGGGCGTTGTTGATGAGGTATGCCGAAGGCTTCATCAGTGCCAGCCGATCGGCGTTGATGAGCTGGCGGGTTTTGTCGTTCAATGGCACATTCAGGCTGACGAAGTCTGAATTTTTCAGCAGGGTATCGAGTTCGACACGGGTGGCTCTGCATTCTGCTTCAAATTCCGGTTTGGGCGAGCTGCTGTAATAAAGAACCGGCATATTGAAACCTCGGGCACGGCGTGCAACCGCCTGGCCGATGCGGCCGGCGCCCACGATGCCGATGGTGGCGCCAAAAATATCACGCCCGAGCATCATGGCCGGGTGCCAGGCGACCTGCCATTTGCCTTCTCTGACGTAACGGTCGGCCTCGACAACGCGTCTGGCTACTGCCATCAGCATCGCGAAGGCAAAATCGGCCGAGGCGTCGGTGAGAACGTCAGGGGTATTGGTAACGCATATTTTTCTGCTGGTGGCGGTTTTGACGTCGATGTTGTCATAACCGACGGCATACTGGGCGATAATCTTGAGATTCGGGGCGTCAGCGAGCATTTCGGCATCGATTTTATCAGACAGCAGAGAAATAAGGGCATCTGCCGATTTTAATTTTTCGCGTGTGACTTCGCGTGGGGGTGGCGCGTAATCTTGCCAGACTTCGACTTCGAATTTGCGGCTGAGAAGCTGCAGCCCAACATCTGGTATTTCACGGGTTACAAAAACTCTTGGTTTTGGCATGTTTACCTCGCGGATATGCGGTGTTTGTACCGCTTTTAAATTTTATCTGATTCTATTACAATATCAGGGTGTCTGGCAAAGCTGTTTTCTGCCATTTTGTTTTTAGCCCGGAAAATCTGTAATTGCTCTGGAGATCTTATTTTTGTTAGCGGCAACGAGAGAGAAGCCCGAAAATTTTACTGAAAGTCCTGGTGCCAGGTTATGGGGCTTTATCCGGCGGGTTTTTTCACGCAATTTTCCGATTTTTAATGTTCTGGCAGCTGTTTTGTGCTTTATCGTCGCTCCTGGCCTGATCATCCATAAAGGTATGGATGCCGTTCTGGAACGGATAGTTGCAGATCGGCATGAGAAGCTGAACGAACGCCTCGAAGAGAGACTCGACCGGCTCGAGTTTTTTGTTCAGAATGAACAGTTCGCGCATTTTATTCTGTCGGGTCTCTGCAGAACTCCTGCGGGAGAGCCACAGACTTTTGCCCGTATCAGGCCAAAACTTGCCAGACTGAAGGCAATGTTTCCCGGCGCTTTTTCCTTTGTCATAGCTGATGCGAAAGGGCAGCCGCTTCAGAATTATTCTGATCTGAGCGGCTTCAATTATCTTTTCAGGCAGACATTTCAGCTGACAGCCGACCTTGAAAAAGCGGCAGCCGAGGGTTTGGGGCATGAGTCGGTTCACGAACTGGAAAGTCGTTTAAGCCGTTTAAAGCCTCTACTGGGGTCTCTGTTGCGCCCCGAAGATCTGTTAATTCCTTTCCGGCCACAGCGATCCGGAAGGAGCATACTTGTTTCTGCCGGCGCCGAGAAGTTTCACCTCTGGTATGGTTCGGGCAGTGACTTCAGGTTGCTTTGCTTTATCAGCCGGTCATTTATCAGGGGCAACGATGGTCTGAAGTGGGCTGTTAAGGCTTTGAACCGCCTTGCTCCTGATACGGTTACCGGTTTTGCTCCTTACCCGCCGGAAAACGATGATCTGGTGCCGGCCCTTTCTGAAAACAAGGCGGCAGAGGTTGTTCTTGCTCTGGCGAGACACGAGGAACTCGGGTTTTCTACCCCAGAGCAGGCAGAATCATCAATTGCGTGCCGTTATCTCAACAACCGGTGGCGCGGGTTCTGTTTCCGGGCGGGCGGTAAAATTGCCGATACGGTTGAAATGCGAAATTTTTCTCTGGCATTTCTTGTCAGGATAATTCTGATTGCAGGCTTTGTATTGTTTGTTTATCAGCTGCGTCACCCCGTTTCGCTTACTGTAAAGTTGAAGGTTTCGGTATTTTTTATTTATGCTGTCTTTATACCTCTTCTGGCGATCAGTTCACTGACCATGCAGTATGTTGCCCACGGCGAGGCAGAAATTATCAGTAACCTGAAAAGCCAGCTGCAGCATGCGGTTGAAAAGGTCGATGCCGACTATCAGTGGTTTTTGCGCCGGATGGCAGATGAAACCACAGCATATCTTGCTGCGACCATAATGAAAAAGCCTGAAATCCTCGAGAATCATTCCGTACTTGTGCGGTTCAATGAAGAGTTGCGCCAGAAGGTCAGGCATGACGAAGTTCTTTTAATTGACCTCAGTGCCCGGGATTATCTGCAGAACATCAGTCAGAAGGTTTCGCGCAGTCGTGGCGTGATGAAGAGTGCCTGTGTCGAAGCGCTGAAGATAATTACCGCCAAAAATATCAGCGGTGCCCGTGAAAAATTTTCGCAGCTTGCTTTCCATCTCGCACAGGATCTGCAGATCAAACAGAACAGAATAACCTATCTCGGGGTCGGTGACTTTGAAGTGGGTGCTTATTACAGCCTGATTTCGCCTCAAGGCAAAAAGAAGGAAGATATGATAATTGCGGTGCTTATCTGGGAGTTTGGCAGGCTGCACCGCAGGTATGCCCTGGAAAAAATTGCAGCCCTGGACAATGACGCTGATGTCAGATTTGCCGCTCTTGGTCGCAGTGACGGCAGGTTTGTCGTTGCGCCGCCAGGATCGGATGAAAACCTTCTCAGACTTATGAAGGTTTCGGTCAATCGTCAGACAATACAGGCCGGCCAGGTCAGACTGAACAATCGCAATTTTGTGGTTGTGGCAATGCCGGGAAAGAATCTCAACCGTCTGATTCTTGCGGCAATGCTCCCTGCTGAAACCGTTAAAGCTCACGCAGATGCGATAATGCTCAAAGCAGCGCTGTTTACGGCGTTGCTTATGGTAATTGCGATTGCCGGGGTTTTTCTGCTGCAGAAGTGGATATTCAGACCCCTTTCTGCGATACGCGAAGGTATTGAAGCGATCGGCCGGCGCGATTTTAACGCGAGATTGCCACAGATAAGCAACAACGAGCTGGGTCGCCTGGTTGCCGCATTCAATCACTCTCTTGAGAATCTTCAGGAACTGGCGGTCGCGGGAGTCGTTCAGGAAAGCCTTGTTTCAGAGCCATGTCTTGCATGCGGTCGAATCGAGGCCGCAGCTTTATCACGCACCATGACCGATCTGGGTGGAGATTTTTTTTATTTTTCAAAGACCGAAGGCAGAAAGGTTCTGGCTTTTATCGGTGACGCTACCGGGCACGGTATTCCCGCAGCATTGAGCATGGCCATGGCGAGGGCGGTTATGCTGTTCGAAGAAAATCAGGGCTCAGTTACAGGGCCAGCGCTTATGGAACGTTTCAATTCGGTTTTCTGCAGCCTGAGAGCCCAGGGCAGCAAGGATTTTATGACCGCTCTATGCGCCGTTGTCGACGCAGAAACCGGTGAAGCAGAATTGATAAATGCCGGGCACCCCTTTCCGATGCTTTTGCGTGCAGGTGCAGACCGGGCTGAGCTGCTCAGCGACGTTTGCGGGCTTCCACCAGGTTTCGATCACCGCCGGGTTTTTACACCGGTCAGGATCAGGCTTTTTCCGGGCGACAGACTGATTCTTTTTACCGACGGCTTTGTGGAAAGCGTCAGCCGCGATGGCCTGCAGATCGGTTTTCAGGAACTGGCACATCTGATTGTGCAAGGCGCCGCTGAGAATTTAAGGGCTCATATTGAGCAGGTTTTCGCCAGCCTCGAAAGAAAAGTTGAAACGGCCCAGGACGACTGCACCATGCTGATGTTGAGGTATATGTGAAAAAGCATAAGACTGTTTCGGGCGGTTCAGGTCTGCTTGCCAGTGTTTATCTGGTGGTGGCCCTGATTGTCGTTCCGGCGTTCGGGCTGTATGAAGGGCTGAGTTATCTTGAGAGTAACCGTCGGAGCGTTGACCTCAGTATTGCCGGGCAGGAGCTGGTAAAGATCCGCAACGATCTGTTGCTCAATGCCAACGAAGACAGGTTCCTGAGCAACACATACACGGCATTCTGTACGAATTCTTCAACCACAGAAGACCTGGTCGCAAAGGTTGCCGAATTTCTTGAGAAAACCGGCAGTCGGGCGCAGTATGCAGTTTTTAATGAACATGGCAATCTTTGCGCCGATAATTTTAATCGGCAAAGTGATGAATACAACCTTTTACAGAAATCAGGCTCTGATCTGATGAAGGTTTTGACCGGTTATGAATCGCCGGCAAGGGATCAGGCGATCGACAGATTACGCGCCCTGACCGGCCCCGACTTTTATGCCGCCGGTTTTGGTCATAATGCTCAGGCAGTTTCAGGGATCTTTTATTATACAAATTTTGCCGCAGACAGCTCCAGGATATGGATTGGACGCGTCGAAGGGCGCATTCTCCTAATCAGAATTCCGACGAGCGAACTTAGGGGAAGACAGGGGCTGAAGTCGCTGTTCGAACGGGTTGACCGCCGCCGTCATCGCTTTGCGATGATACGCAATGGTCGACTGCATGGCTCTGAAGTCCCGGTCAGGCAGGTTAAACTTGCAGCGGCGGGATTCTCTGCATCGCCGGGCAAGGAATTTCTGGAATTTAATGATTCCCTTTTCACCCTTGTCAGAACCCGCGCTGAAACAATTATACTGGTCAGATACCGCCTGCCGGGCTCTGCTTTCAGTCCGGGCAGGCTTTCTCTTATTATCGTGATGCTCTGCGGCTTTATGGTAACAACTCTGCTGCGGCGATGGGGGGCAGGCTTCAGAGTCGACAACCTGTCGGTGCTGACACAGATTGGTTTGCTGCTGATTATTTCTGCGGGTATTCCGATGCTGATTCTTGCCGGAGTTGCCGTTGATTACCTGTTGAACAAGAAGTCGATCCTTGTCAGAGAAAAGAATCAGCAGATGCACGAGTTCGTAAGAGAAGTTGACCAGAGTCTGCAGGGTGAATTTGCCCGCTATACCCGTCTGATTAAACAGATTGTTTACGATAAGTCAGACGGTTCATTCGATGCTGCTTTTGTTGAAAGAATTCTCAAGAAGATTCACGACCGGTTTAAAACAGTTTATACCGGATTCCACCTGGTTAACGCTGACTATGGCACTTTGGGATCAGAAAAAACGAAAAATGACTTTAAAATCGTTTCTACTGGCCGCGAAGGTGAACTTTATGAGCGTAA
Organism: Candidatus Rifleibacteriota bacterium; assembly: GCA_029560455.1. Next base: position 4,316 of record JAKQKW010000019.1, on the reverse strand, counting down.
CAACCCCGAGAGTGAAAACATTCTGGTTCTGGCCCAGCACCATCTTGCGGGGCTGAATTCGCTGCCGGCACCTGAGACTTCTGCAGACCGGTTATTTATGATCGAAACCTTTTTTCAGAAGCCGATTTATATGGTTCTGCATGACCTTGCTCAGGTTGAGGGTTCTATCGGTCCTGCAGGTTGGGGGAGCATGAATTTTCTGCTTTTTGTCCAATCTTTCCGTATTTTTCAGCCGCAGCTGTTTGACATTTTTGCCCTCATCGCTCTGGATATGAATTCGTTTCAGGACAAATATTTTGAAACGGCCATGACGGCAATCACGCGTAACCCCCATGGTTTTAAGGTTTTTGTGGCACGCGAACGTCGTCTTTACGGCGAATCAGCCTGGGAACTGCTTTTAAGACCAGATATTCATGCGCTGTTTTTGCGTGTAACTGAATATCCTTTACCGGAACCTGAAATTGTTGAATTTCAGGGGCAGAGTCAGCTGTTCGTTGGCCTGCAGGGTAACCGGGCGGAAAAGGTGCGCTTCTGTGTTCTGTACCCGCTTGCAGAAATTGAGAAGCTGATAAGACAGGAAGCGTTCGACATGCTTTATCTGGCTTTTCTGGCAGTTGCACTGATTGTTCTGATGATTACCATTCTCTACTTCAATCTTCTGAAGCCGGTCGACAGGCTGCATCAGGCCGCTATGGCTCTGGAAAACCGCGATGCCTCGTTTCGCCTTCCCCATGACGGCAGCGATGAGTTTGCCGAAATGGCTGCTATTTTTAACGCCAGCATGGCCGAGTTCGAAGAACTCAGGATTGCCAGCATAGTTCAGGCCAGACTGCTGCCGGCAAAGCCCCTCACGGTAGAGGGCTACAGTATTTATGGACGCAGTCAGCCGATGATCGAGCTTGGTGGCGATTATTTCGACTATTTCAGCATCGATGATGCGCATTTTGCTCTGCTGCTGGGCGATGTCGCCGGTCATGGAGTGGGGGCCTCCCTGATCATGGCAATGGCAAAGGCAGGTGTAATTTGTGGCCGGGCTTTGCATAAAGACCCCGCTGCGCTGATGTTGCGACTGCACCAGATAATTTTTGGCATTAAAACCAAGGTGCAGCGCAAGGTCATGACCTTTCAGTATCTGGGTGTGGAGAGGGCTTCGGGCCGACTGACCTATGCCAATGCCGGCGGTTGTTCGCCTATGATTTTTGACCCGGCCACCGGTAAAATTCAGGAAATCAGCCATGCCGGTGCGGTGCTTGGCGGGTTCAAAAAAAACAGCTACACGAATATGACGCTGCAGATCGAGCCTGGTCAGGCGATGATTTTCTATACCGACGGTTTTGTCGAGGCCAGAAACGAAACCGGGCAGGAACTTGGCTATGAAGGGCTTTTCAATCTGGTTGCAGACTGTTACCATGTTGATGCGTCAGAGTATTATGCAGAAATCATGCGTGCCTGGCAAAAATGGCTGGGATCGGCGCAACCCGGCGACGATCTGACCATGATCGTTCTGGTGCGCAGATAAGGGGATAAAAGTAATGACAGAGTTCAGTACAGATGAAAAGTTCGATATCCGCAAGCTGCCACGGCTTGAAATCATTAAGCCGATCGACAGCATGTTGCGCTGGTTCATTTTTCTGATTTTCGGTTTTGTTCCGGTAGCCTTTGTTGCGAGAGCGTTGACCGAGGGCAAAATGCAGACCCTGCAGGGGTTGATCGGGCTGCTGGTTTATTTTACGCTGTTCGGGGCGATTTATTATGGCATCAAGCGCTATTACGTTCTTGACCGAACGCGTAATGCCCTGTTCAGGACCACCCGCATCTTCGGGTCGCTGCACGAGAAATATGTCTGTGCCCTTGGCGATATTGCCTGTGTGGCCATTGATTCACATGAACGCACTACTAAAAATGGCGGTTCAACAGGGCAGTTCTGGTATGAGACCTGTCTGATTCTCAAAAACCAGAAAGTTATCAGATTGCATCGAACGTTTGAAGATTCCTATGACGAAATTCAGGATGCCGAGCAATATGCAGAATATCTTGGAATAAGCTGTTTTAACCCAAAACCAGGCCTTGAAATGAAGGTTGTTAAGATGCCCGACGGAAAAACCGGTGTGGAATTCTGCCGCTAGAATGCAGAACCCGTTGATCAAAAACATTCGTGCGCTTATTGATGCTGAGCTGCCGCCTGCTGTTGCCAAATCCCGCAAAAGTATTCTTACTGCCTACGAAGAGGCGCTTGTTGCTGTCGACCCTTTTTTGATCACAAAAAGGCAGTTGCAGACAGATGGCAGCATGCTTCGCGTTGCAGGCAGCACTTTTAATCTTGACAGATTCAGGCGCGTCAGTGTTGTCGGTGCCGGTAAAGCCGGGGCTGGTATGGCCGCTGCGGTTGAAGATCTGCTGGGCGAGCGTATTTTTGAAGGCTGTGTGAATGTTTCAGACAGATGCGGCTATTGCTTAAAAAAGCTTGAGATCAGGGTGGCGGGGCACCCGCTGCCTGATACGGCAGGCGTTGACGGTGCAATCAGAATCAGCGAAATAGCCGAAAGAGCAGAGAGTGATGATCTGCTGATCTGTCTTATTTCTGGCGGCGGTTCGAGCCTTCTGCCTTTGCCGGCAATCCCGTTGACTCTCTCAGACAAGCAGCGGGTCACCAGTCTGCTTTTGCGCAGCGGGGCTTCTATAGATGAGATAAACACGGTGCGCAAGCACTTGTCTGCGATCAAGGGCGGCTGGCTGGCAAGAAAGGCCTGGCCTGCAACCATGCTGAACCTTATTCTTTCAGATGTGTTGAATGACCCTCTTGATTTTATCGCTTCGGGGCCGACGGTTGCCGATTCAACCACCTTTGCCGACGCGTTGCTGGTGATCGAAAAATATGGTCTTTCTGAACTTGTTCCGGCCGCGGTTCTTTGTCGTCTTCAGCAGGGTGTTGCCGGCGATATTGAAGAAACGCCCAAACCTGGTGACAGTTGTTTCGGCAGGGTATTTAACCAGGTAATTGCCAATAATTTTATGGTGAAGCGTGCGTTTAAAGAGAATCTTCAAAGGCAGGGCTTTGAGGTGAGCCTGATTAACGTCCCTGTTGCCGGCCCGATAGATGTGGCCAGGGATTTTTTTGTCGAAGAATTGCGAAAATTGGCTGCAAGGCGCTCAGAAGGCAGTCGGATGGCGATAGTTGCCGGTGGCGAGCTGACGCTCAAAGTGCACGGAACAGGCATGGGCGGGCGAAATCAGCATCTGGCACTGGCATTGTTCGAATCGATGCGTGCATATGAAGGCGCATTTTTTGCGGCTTTAAGCACTGACGGTATCGATGGCCCGACCGATGCTTCGGGAGCTTTTGTCGATGCCTCGGTAATCGCGACTGCCGATCGGCTGGGCCTTAGTCAGAGCGATTATCTGCGGCGCTGTGATTCTTATGAATTTTTCAGGCAGGCAGGCGGTCTTGTGTGCACGGGCTACACTGGCGGCAACCTGAACGATCTTTTTGTGATTATGCTTACCTGAGCCGATAATGCCCGGTGAGAGGAAACATCTGCAGGCAGTCTTCCTCGCGGGCGCCCTGACCGATGTTATGAATCACCAGCGGAATACCGGCCGGGCTTTTTTTATCGCTCACGAGCATTATATGAGGCAAATTGCCAGGCAAAATACAGGTAACAATGTCACCGGGCTCGAAAGCGGCCGTGTCTGAGGCAACCTTCAGCTGCCGGGCGTGGCGGCTGAAATATTTCTGCAGATTTGGCACTCGCCGGTGATCGATATTTCGATCCGGCTTCTTCAGCCCCCATTTCTTCGGGTAAAGGGAAAAGTTGCGGCGCATGTCGTCGTGCACCAGTTTCTGCAGATCGAGCGCAAGCGCCTGGCGCATCGCTCTGATAATTACATCGGTGCAGACACCGCGTTCTGGCGCAACGTCGCCGCCCGGGTAAGCAAGCCTGACATAGGCCGGGTCATAAAACGTGGTTACGCCAACCTGCCTGCGGGCGGCCTCTATCAAGGCGCTGGCGCTGGCGGGCGACAGCGCATAGACAGAAGTTGAATGCAGAAAGATGGCGACAATAGCCAGTAAGGCAGATGCGTTAATTGGTCTGAAATTATTCAAATTTTTATTCCGGTCCGTTGCTGTTTTGGTTTCAATCGCGGGTTTTGCTTTCTTTTACTGCCCGGCTCGCCTCAATCAGAGCTGAGAACAGGCGGTTGCGGTGGTCTGGATCTGCATCTTTATGACTTTCTGGGTGCCACTGTACAAACAGGCCAAAGTTACCGTCGCGTCTTTCTATGGCCTCGACGATGCCGTCACTGCTTCTGGCTAC
>JAKQKW010000430.1 GCA_029560455.1 Candidatus Rifleibacteriota bacterium | reverse complement strand
CCGGTCGGATTTCGTGCCGAGGAAGGCAGCGCCATGCTTGTCATGTCTCTGCTGAAAAGCCCGCGGGATGTTCCCAGAGAAAAAATCATCGGGGCGCTTGACCGGGCTTTTGCCGAGCATGGTCTGCAGCTCAGCGATATACAACAGCTTGCAGTTGAAAACTCTCTCAATCATGGTTTTCTCATCATTACCGGCGGGCCGGGCACCGGCAAAACTACGACGTTGAAAGCGGTTGTCAGCGCGCATCGAGCTTTGGGCCGGCGTGTGCTGCTGGCGAGCCCGACCGGGCGTGCTGCCAAGAGACTTTCTGAGGTGTCCGGTTTCACTGCCCGCACCATTCATCGCCTGCTTGAGTTCTCGCCGCAGGAGAAGGGTTTCAAACGCAATCAGCAGCAGCCGTTGGAATGTGATACGCTGATTATCGACGAAGCTTCGATGATCGATATGCAGCTTTTTTACAGCCTGCTGCAGGCTGTTCCCGCTCATGCTTCGCTGATTCTGGTTGGAGATGCCGATCAGTTGCCGTCAGTGGGCGCCGGTCTGGTGCTCAACGAACTGATCAGGTCTGAAAAAGTGCCGGTAGTAAAGCTCAATGTGATTTTTCGGCAGGCCGAAACCTCGAATATCATTAAAAATGCTCATCTGATCAATCATGGGCAGATGCCGGTGCTTACGGTGCCTGATGGACAAAGTCAGTCCGACTGTTATTACGTCGCGGCCGATGAGCCCGACAAGCTGGTCGGCCTTCTCAAAAATGTGGTTCAAAAAAGTCTGCCCGGCAAATTTGGTTATGATCCGGTTAACGATATACAGGTTCTGACTCCGATGAACCGTGGCAAGCTTGGTGCGGCCAATCTCAATATCGTTCTGCAGGAAGCATTGAATCCACCGGATCCGGCGAAGAACGAGATGGAACATCTCAACCGTGTGTTCAGGGTGGGAGACAAGGTCATTCAACTTCGTAACAACTATGACCTTGAGGTTTTCAACGGTGATATCGGCCTGATCAAAGATATTCAACCGGAAGACCAGGAAGCTCTGATCGAATTTCCGCAGGGGCCGGTGACATTTCAGACCTCGGACTTTCTCGATCTTGCCCATGCCTATGCAGTAACTGTACATAAGTCTCAGGGCAGTGAATACCCTGCTGTAGTCATGATCGCGTCGACTCAGCATTTTATGATGCTGCAGCGAAATCTTTTTTATACCGGTCTCACCCGGGCGCGCCGGACCATGGTTTTTATCGGAGCGCGCCGGGCTATCGCAATGGCGGTCAAGAACAACCGGCCCAAAATGCGTAACACCGTTCTTTCGGCACTGTTAGAGAATATGCGCAGCTGACCGACCCCGCTCTGCCAAAAAAATATTGTGATTTTCGAAAAAAAACTTGTGATTGTCTTGACGCTTTGCCCGGCCGTCATTAAACTTAAATTAAATCTTCAAGGTACATTATCTCTGATGATAACAGGGGGTTCGATATGATTCGCCGTTACGAACTGAAAGTGACGCTCTGCATTGTTCTATCGCTTCTCATGCTGGTTGACTTCACGATTTTCAACCCGTCTCCGGTTCATGCGCTCGATAAGAAGAGCGTGCTTATCGGTGCCGGCGTTGGCGTGGCAGCCGGTGTTGGAATTACTCTGGCCGCTCCGGCAATCGGTGCCGCAGTCGCTGGTGCCGGTGGCATTGGAGCCGCAGTCGTTGGTGGCGCAGCCGCTACCGCCGGTGGTATCGTCGGTGCAATAGCCGCTTTTGGTGGCGCCATAGCTTCTGCCATAGGCGCAATTGGTGGCTTCATTGCCGGTATCTTTGCCAGCCCGCTGTTTATACCAGCTCTGATTATCGTTGGTGCTGCTATCGCCGGCTACTTCCTTTACAAGCGCTATAAAGCCAAAAAGGGTGGTAACGCTGCTTCCGGCCCGGATGCAGAAGTCCTTCCCGGCAGTGACGAAATCTACGTAACTCCTGGTGATTACCAGATTTCAGGTGTCGTGCCTGGTGGCGATGCTGTTGGTCCGGTAAGTGTCGGTAATGATCCTGTAATAAGCATAGGTGGCGATGCAGTTGCAATTTCTGACGAACCGCCAAGTGTCAGCATACCTGCTCAGGCTCCGACCACCACGGTCACCGAACCCGCCGTTACCGGTGTGCCCACTGCCAGCGATGGTCTGAAGGCAGCTCACGACAGATACATTGCCGCCTACCAGAAATATACCACTCTCGTTACCAACAGTGGTGGTGCTTCTCCGGCTGATGTTCAGCGCGCTCTTGCCGAATATCGCGAAGCCTACAACGATTACAATAATCTCAAAGCTTCCGGTGCCAAGTAACCCCCTGATTTAACGGTCAATAAAAAAAACCACCCGAAAGGGTGGTTTTTTTTATTGGCTCGATCGCGGTTATGGCGGGGTCGGGACGTCAGGCTTTTTCAGTCTGAAAAACGAGATCACCGTGTCGCCGAAGACTCTTTCGTCGAGCAGGCGATACTGCGGCATGGTTTCGAGACCGATCACATCTTTTTTCTGGCGCTCGATGATGAAAAGAGTGTCGGGGCTGAACATCGGGCATTCGGGGATGTATTTGAGAATCGGCTCGAACAGACCCTTGAGGTATGGAGGGTCAATGAACACAACGTCAAAATGCCCGAGTTCATGATGTTGCAGAAACTTGAGGCAGTCTGACGTAAAAACTTCACCACGGTCTTTGAGTCTGGTGAGTTCGAGGTTCTCTCTGATCGTGCCGGTACACTCGCGTGAGGCATCGACAAAAGCGGCATAGCTGGCACCACGACTGAGCGCTTCGATCCCAAGGTTGCCGGATCCGGCAAACAGGTCGAGAATTCGTGCTTCAGGCACAAATTCGGCAATCATGTTAAAAGTCGAGCCCTTGACTTTGTCCATTGCCGGCCGGGTCTTGCCACCGCCCGGCATTTTGAGGCGGCGCCCTTTGGCGCTGCCGGTGATTATTCGCATTTCAGCCGCCTTCCATGAATGTAGTGTAACTGTCACCAAATGACTTCTGCATCTGAGCCATAAACCAGTCTTTAACTTCACCGGTTTCACCGGTCAGAATTTCAAAAGCGCGCCGGCGTGCGTTTTCGATAAGCTTCTGCCCGATCCGGTGCGAAAAGCATGGGTGCGAAAGCCCGCTCTGCCTGGTTCCGACCAGGTCACCCGGCCCGCGCAACCGCAGATCCTCGAGTGAAAGCTCAAAACCGTCATTCGTCGAGGCAAGAATTTTGAGGCGTTCAGACTCTTCGGCGATGTGCGATACCAGGATGCACATCGAGGAGTGTGTGCCGCGTCCGACCCGCCCGCGTAGCTGATGTAACTGAGAAAGACCGAAACAGTCGGCGTTTTCTATGATCATCAGAGTCGCATTCGGGTTATCGACGCCGACTTCGACTACGGTTGTCGCGATAACCATGTCGATCCTGCCCTGTTTGAAATCATGCATGATCTGCTCTTTTTCATCCCAGCTCTGTTGACCGGTAAGGCAGGCGATTGTGGCATCAGGCAGCAGGTCACTCATGCGGTCTGCCGCTTCTTCGACCGATGTCCAGTCTTTCTTGTCTGAGAGTTCGATGAGCGGGCACACCAGATAGATCTGCTGACCGTTTTGCAGTGCTTCTTCGACCGGAGACAGGGTCTGGGCGAAACTGGTGGCGAGCAGGGTTTTTACCGGCTGGCGACCGGGTGGCAGTTCGGTTATCGTGCTGGTATCCATATCACCGAAAATGGTCAGAGAAAGTGTACGCGGAATCGGCGTCGCTGACAGCAGCAACTGGTGAGGGTTGCTGCCTTTGCGCACGAACTGGCGCCGATGATTTACGCCAAAGCGCTGCTGTTCGTCAATGACACAGAGTCCGAGGCCGGCAAACTCAATGTGTTCCTGAAAAAGCGCATGGGTGCCAAAAATGAAGCTGACTTCACCCTTGCTTATGGCATGGTTAAGCTTTCTGCGTTCGGCGCTTTTCTGGCTGCCGGTCACAATGCAGGCGCGGCTGGCGAATTGCGGAAAAAACCGGTTAAAACTTAACAGGTGCTGGCGGGCAAGAATTTCGGTTGGTGCCATGAATGCGCATTGTCCGGTCTGATCGATCCTGTCGCAGTAATGCAGCATGGACAGAAATGCTACCAGTGTTTTACCGGAACCGACATCGCCCTGAACCAGACGGTTCATCGGGGGCCTGCCCATGGTGTGTGCCTGCATGTCGTAGATGATTTCGCCCAGACACTGTTTTTGTGCCTGAGTAAGCGAAAAGGGCAGGGGATATTCTGAATCGGCGGCTTCGGCCTGGTTCGCGTCTGGCAGGCTGAGAATTCCGGTTAAAGACTCTCTGCGTTTGAGGACGCCCATCTGAAAGAGAACCTGGTCGAAGAATGCCAGAGTATGCCGCGCTTTCGCGGCGGCTTCATGCGACATCGGGCAGTGTGTCTGTTCGAGTGCTTCGCAGATAGCGTTGAAAGATGATTTTCTGATGCTGGCGGGCAGTGAGGCATCCCAGTCGATGCGGTTAAGTATGCCGGCTATGAGTTTGCGCAGCGAAAGTGGTGATATAGCGGCTTCTGAAAGTCGTGCATTCGACGAATAAACCGGAGTAAGCCGGTCGTTTCCGCCCGGTTCGCTGCTGCCTTCGTCGACAGGTTCAATTTCAGGGTTCGACAGGGTAAGCTGATTTTTAACCTTGATCACCTGCCCGAACAGCCAGTAACTCCTGCCGGTAATCAACTGGCGGGTCAGATAAACACGATTGAACCATCTGGTGCAGATTTTGCCGGTAGCATCGGAAAATTCAGCATTGATGACAGTCAGACCGCGGCGGGCATGATAAGATTTGAGTGAATCGAGACGCAGACAGACAAGCGATTCATTGCCTTCTGACAATTGCGCAACCGCCAGAGCCGTGCGGCGATCCTGGTATCTCGCCGGGTAAATGCGCAGCAGATCGATAACCTGCTCCACTCCGCACCGGCGAAGCGCTTCGGCCTTTTTGGGTCCGATTCCTCTGACTCTGGTCAGCGGATCATCAAGTGTCAGTCGGCTGGTGGTCAACAATTAAGGCAGTCACTCTTTGGCAAAATAGAGCTGTTTCATGATCATATAGTCTTCGCCGATGTAGACGAGGTCCCAGCCGTTGCGACCGGCTTCGTCCAGCATGCCGCCAAGTCTTTCGAGGTAATCGTCGCCCTTCATGTGCCGTAGATCGAGGGTCTTGTAATTCCAGCGCTGTGGAGATTTTTCCAGGGTCATTGTGCAGCCTCCTCCTGTGATTTTGCGTTTTTCGGCAGTGAATTGAGATAGAGATAGGCCTTGAGCATCTGACGCAGAGCCTGATCCTGCTGGGGTGACTGTGCACAAGCGCGAAGTGTCAGATCCATGGCGCTGAAAGCCTGTTGTGCCTGGCCGGTGAAATTGAAACAGTAGGCCAGAAGCAGGTTGGACTCAACATCGACGGGCGAAATGTCTACTGCCTTGAGAAGCACTTCGATGGCGGCTTTGTAGTTACCGAGCTGAATGTGAACTGTCGCGAGTTTCTGGTAAATCACCGGGTTGCGCGGCGACAGTGCGGCAGCGTGGCTGAGCAGTCGCACGCTTTCGCTGTATTTTCCAGCAATCTGATATATCTGGCCGAGAATCAGGTAGGCGCCGAGAATCTTCGGATAAAGCTTGAGGGCGCGCGCCAGATGTTTTACGGCATCGTCATACTTGCGGGCATAATAAAATATCGTGCCGAGGTTGAAGTGTGCCTTTACCAGGTTAGGATTGATCTTGAGAGCGGCCTGATAATTCTCAACCGCTTCAGCGTTCTTTTTCTGAAGAAAATAAAGGTTGGCTATGCCGAGCAGGGCCTTGAGATGTGTCGGTGAAGTGTGCAGAATCTGCGCGAACACCTTTTCGGCGGCCGGGTAGTTGCGCGCGACCATGAACCGGTTGGCGATCTCAATATCCTCGCTGAAGCTGTTGTCAGGCAGAATCTGGGTATTGATCGGCTTTGGTTCGGCCGGTATGCTGTCGGTTGCGGAGCTTTCCGGCTGGGATTCAAGAATTTCGAGAACGGGCTCCATGGGCGGTGGCAGGTCTTTGTCGATCTCGGCGGCGACGGGGGGTTGTGGTTGTGGTTCCTGTCGGTCCGGTTCAGGTTCTCTGGCATTTTCTGATTCTGATTTTACCAGGCTGTTGATGGTGTCAGGATTGTCTATCAGTTCTGCGACTATGATGTTGGTGCGCGAACTGAGGGCTTCCGAATGGCTTATCTCTTTGCCGATTTCACCCAGCACAAAGGTTGCAGATTGAATCAGGCGCTTGTCGGTGCTGTTGAAAAGCTCTCTGAGTCGGTCGAGCACTTCATATTCGCCCCAGACCCACAGGGTTCTGATCGCGGTACTCTTGACCCGGTTGTCTTCATGTTTGAGCAGGCCTTTGAGAGTTGCCACCAGCTTCGGGTCAGATTTTGGCGAAAGCTTTACCAGAGCATCGATCGTGTTCGACACGACGCGCGGGTCTTCACTGCTGAGGAAGCTCTGGATGACCTGGATCATGGCAGGTTTGCCGGACTGGCCAATGCACGAAATCAGGGTGGCCTGCACGATAAAGTTCTCTTCGTTTTGCAGTTTTTCTTTGAGAATATCTGCTGCTGCGGCTCCGGCGCAGCGGTTGACGGCAAGCACTGCCTCGACCCTGACATCGAAGTTGGGGTCGTCGAGTAATGGTTTTACGTGGGTTAATGCATCTTTGGCCTCGATTTTGCGCATGGCGTTGGTTGCGTTTCGCCGTACATCGGGGTCTTCGTCTTTAAGCGAGCGGGCGAGTTCGCGGATAAAACGGGCATCTTTTATCTCGCCGATGGCATAGGCAGCCGAGGCGCGATACCACTTGTCCTTGTGCTCGAGCATCTGTCTGAGGGTTTCCGATACATCAAAATCTCCGTATTTCCAGATGGCCTTGGCGACATTGGCGCGTACACGATTGCTCGGGTCTTCAAGATAGGGTTGTATGATGCCGACAATTGAACCGGATTTGATACTCTCGATCGCTTCGATGGCGTTAGCTCTGACTCTCGGGTCTTCGTCGCGCAGCGCCGCCTGGAATACCGGCATCAGCTTATCTGACGACATCAGGCCGAGCGACATGATAATCGAAGCGCGAATACGTGCGCTTTTTTCCTGGGCGAGCAATTTTTTGAGCAGGGAAATGGCCCGCCAGTTCTTGATCTTGCCGACAGCGAGGATAGCGCTGATGATCGCGTCTTCTTCGAAAAATATCTGGCCGGTCGCTTCTTCGAGAGCTGGTTCGGGGGTTGCGCCGACACTCGCCTCAGAATAGGCCTGCAGG
>JAKQKW010000405.1 GCA_029560455.1 Candidatus Rifleibacteriota bacterium | reverse complement strand
TCTTTGATTTTTTCGTATTTCTGCTGCAGTTTGTCAGCTTTCTGCCATTCGGGGTCCTTTTCCCGGTAGAGTTTTTCTATTGCGGCTTTTCTGGCCTTGGGGCCATCGTAAACATTGTATTTGATCGCATCTACCGACAGCCTGGCGGCATGCACGGCAAAACTGTTCATCATGCTGTCAAAGCCGGCCTGAGTAACATTGATGGAAGATTTTTTAGCTTCTTTCTCAGCGATTACTCTCTCGTAATAACCATAAACCGCCGAATCAGCGGCATAGTTGCCCTGAACTTTTCTCAGGTCTTTGATGTCTGAACTGATAAATGATTTTTCAAGCGATGCGCCCGCCATACCGCTGCCAAAGTTCACGGGCATGGTTGAAAAAAGGCTGGCAATGCTTTTGCCTTTGGCAACACTGCCAAAAAGCTTCAGTGAAGCGCGGTCGGCCCAGCGGCCGAAACCACTGTTATAAGTTCTGTCAGAAATTATCGACCCGGCAAAACCGGAGATTGCCGCAGATATACCGGCGCGTTTCAAATCTTTGACCGCGTCTTCTTTTGAATACTGCTCGCCCTTCATCATGTCGATTTCGGAACGAAGGGTGTCGAGTTCTTTTATCGTTGCTTCAGAAAAAGGTTCGCCGCTGGCAAGGTGCTGGTCAAGTATCTCGTCGATGCGGGCTTCATTGGCCTCGATTTTTTCAGGATATTTGAAATAGTAATTCGCCCAGAGGTTTTTAACGCCGCCGCCTACCGAGCTCGATACGGCACGGCCAATAAAGGTTATGGTTGCCTGGGTCAGTGCCACCTTGCCGATTGCATGCCCGACTGTGGGGCCGACCATGCCGAACAGGCCGCCGGTTGCCAGGTTGAACGGCGCCATTACCGCCTCTATCGAAGCCTGAACCGTGACATCACGCCATATCTTGGCCTCTTCTTTCGGCACGGTTCTATATTTGGCGTTCATGCGCTTTTCGAAAGCATAGGTCATGGTGCCTGCGAGAGCGGCACCGGTAATGATACCGCCGATAATCATCGCAACCGGTGAAAGAGGAGCCAGAAGGGCGGTTGCAACAATGACGCCCATAGTTGGAATGAG
>JAKQKW010000388.1 GCA_029560455.1 Candidatus Rifleibacteriota bacterium | reverse complement strand
AATTCTTCTGCCGGCTGGAAAACTGCTGTAGAACAGTCAGAAAAGCTCCCTTTCATAAAACATCTAGATAAAGAACTGGCCGAAATCATGCGCTGGACGCCTGAATTTATCGGCTTCTCTATAATATCAGATACGCAGCTGCCGGCGGCACTGGCTCTGGCCTCATTTATACGTAAACGCCTGCCGGATGCGAAAATAACTTTCGGCGGTGATGCGGTAACCTACCGGCGCAGTTTGCTCGCAGACCAGACCTGGCTCGGTTCGGTAATCGATGCGGCCTGTCTTGGTGATGGCGAGCCTTTTGCTGCGGCCGCTGCCACAGGTATGAGCCCTGTCGGCTCTCCAAATTCGCTGAGCTGGGAGGCTGCCGGGCGCAGCTGTGGCGTGCAGCAGTCTGTGCATGATTTTTCAAATTCAAACCCGGCCGAATTTTCGGCTCTACCTCTGAATGATTATCTGACGCCGCACCTGGTAATACCCGTAGAAACGGCCAGAGGCTGCCCCTGGGGTCGGTGCGCGTTCTGCATTCACCCGGTGCGGGCGGCGAGTGGCAGGCCATTGTACCGGCCGCGCCCTTTGTCTGCCGTTTCAGAAGAAATTGCCAGGCTTTTTGCTGCCGGTCATCGGCGGTTTTTTATTGTTGACGAGGCTTTGCCGCCTGCACGTCTGCGTGAGCTGGCAGATATTTTTGCCGCTCTGCCTGAACCGGTTTTCTGGATCGGCTATGCCCGTCTCGATGCCGGGCATGACCGCGAGGGTTTTTTGCGGGCCCGCGCTTCCGGCTGTCTTAAACTGTTTATTGGCCTTGAGACGGGTTCAGATCGTATTCTTAGCAGGTTCAACAAGGGAGTCGATCAGGCCCGCGCCAGGCGGGTTCTGCTCGACGCAGCCGCCGCTGGCCTGGCGGTGCATACATTCCTGATGACCGGGTTTCCGGGCGAAGATGCGTCAGACCGGCAGGCGACCCTTGATCTGCTTGCCGACGTCTGGCCGGCCTTTGATCCGTTCGGCGTCTCGTTCGACCTCTTTGCACTGACCGGTGAACTCGAAACCGATCTCATGGCTGATCCGACCGCCTTTGGCTGGCAGGGCCCGCAGTCTGACGCCGGCAACGATCTTGCCTGGCAGTTTTCGCTGCTTAAGGGGCTCGCTGCTGCCGAATCGCTTGCTGAATTCAAGGCCGAACTGCACAGCCTGGCCGACAGGGTTCTGGGCAGAGAATTCGGTCTGCGCCACGCCGCCCTCGCCCAGGATTCCCTGCATCTGCTGCTTCTTGAAGCCAGACTTCATAACCGCCTGGCCAAATGATGACCCTTTCTGATCTGGTGCAAAAAAATACCCAGATAAGCGGGTATGTTGTATCATTTTCTAATATTCAGTTATAAAGTCAGTTAATTCTTAAATCGGGGAACAGTCACAATTGAAGCAGTCGCGTAAAATTTTTGCATTTCTTTTTCCGCTGCTTCTGTTTTTGCTGCTTTTTTTCGTTATTGTCGAGATGCATTCAATACTGCTTAGAGAGGATCGACTTGAACAGCAGCGATCTTTGCAGAAACGTCTGCAGACAATAATGAGTCGCATTCAGACCAACTTTTCGCTGAATCTGCAGGTTGAAAATCACTTTTCGAAAATTGTTGATAAGCTTAATTCAAGCTTATCATCAGCGGATGTAAAAGCTGATGTTTTTGCCGGGCTGTATTCAGATGGATTCCCTGAAGATCTGAAACGGAACTGCCGACTTTGGTTTTTCTCGGGCACTTCAGAAAGGTTCGCTGTCGCTGAAAATACCATTTTCTGCAGCAGTAAGACAGGTGTAATGACCAGAGCTTTCGCTTCGCTGGTCAAGCTCGCAAGACCCGATATAACAGAGTCAGAAATCGGCCAGCACAGCCGGTTTCTTGCGGGGGTATTCGGCGAGAACTCTGCTCCCTGGTATCTCGCCAGCGAACGTCGGGGGCGTTTGACGCCGGTCATATTCGAAAAGAATCAGCATTACCTCTACTGGGAAAAATTTGGCGGTGATAATGGCTGCACCGGCGGGTTTATGGCAATTTTCCCGGGCGGGCTGATCGAAAATGACAGATATGCCCTTTTCAGGCTGGCCAGCATGATTTCAAGTGAAGACAAAGACCTTCTTCCGGTCTTTGTCTGTCGTAAAAATTTAAATCGCCTTTACCCACCGGTTCTCTGCCGGCAGGCGAAGCAGCTACCTGAAGTATGGCGGTCGGCGCGCATTGGTATAAACAGTTTTTACAGAAATATTGCCAGCCTGAAACCAAGAACTCTTCAGAGTATTGATGACAGCTGGTTTTATTACGATTCAATTGCTGACGAGACGCCCTATTTCGCTTTGCTGTTTATCAGAAAGCATGGTGATGAAAGCGATCGGGGTTTTGTGTTGCCGGGAATTCTGGCTGGAATAATCTATCTCTGGTCTGCTTTTTTCTGGCTGAGGCTTGCCGACGGCAGATTCAGACTTGAATTCGCGTTTCGCCTGCTTTTTTTCATGACGGCGATGCTCCCGGTTTTGCTGCTTGCCTTTTTCGGATTCAGACTGATCGATCAGCTGCATGAAGCAAATATAAGAACAAGGGTTCAGGATGGTTTTGCCAGACTTGAACTGATCGACAAAAAATCTGAAGATATGATTTCAATCAGCAGCAGACTGGTTGAAGAAAGATTTCATGACAACCAGCTTCATGATCTGCTGCTTTCAGAATCTCAAAGCGAAAATCGGCAGGGCTTCGACTTGCTTGCGGCAAAGCTCAGACAGATAGATGTCTCTCTTGGCTATCTTCTTTTGATGCGGCCTGGCAGGCACTCGCTGTATTTTGCCGACTCTTATCGCAACAGTTTATTAGCCAGACATCATCTCGATTATACTTCTGCATCATGTTATTCAATGCATTCAAAATTAACTTCTGAATTTCCGGATGCCAGGCAGCTGCTGCTGTCTTCGGGGCAGAAGGTGATATTTGATTCTTTTAAAAGGAGCGACAGGCAAATGTCTGCCCTTTTCAGAGAATCTCTTCAAACACCTGGCTATTTTGGAGAATCGGCTTCAGAAAATCTCTTGAATTATTCATTTGTTGTTGGGCGTGAAGACTGGCCTGCTGCTTACGTTACGCTCGGATTTAATCTCGATGCTGCGGCCAAAAGGCTTTTAATCAAAGAATTCAGCGATGTGTCGATTTCGGCCGGCGACCTCTATATCGGGCTTCACGACATTAATGGCGGTCGGAAGATATTGATTGACGATGCCGATCGACGGATTATATCGAGCGAAAAGGGGCGCCGTTTTCTCGATTTTATCAAGGCATCTTCTGTTTATAAATATCAGCTCGAAGTGCGTAATGAAAACGAAATTTTCATCTATGAGCCCTTGATGAATATGCAGTCGATGTCTGCCGGAGCTATGCTTGGCATTGTCGACATCCGTAAAAACCGTGAACTGAAGCTTATGTGGCTGGCTATTTTGCTGAGTATTCTGACCGGCATGATTTATCTGTTGGCGGCATGGGTTTCAAAAACCATGATCGAGCCGACCAGAGACCTTTCTGCTGTTTTTTCCGACATTTCTGCCGGCAACTTTTCCAGAACTTTCTCTTATAGCTATGGCAATGAGCTGGGAATACTTGCCGATGCTACCAATCTTATGGGCACAGGTCTGAGGCAACGCCAGATTCTCGGCAAATTCGTGTCGCGCACTTTCGATCAGGATGTTATGACTGGCTCAAACAGAACAGAAGCACAGGAACTTTATGGTGTTATTCTGTTTTCAGACATCCGCAGTTTTACCACCATTTCCGAGTCACAGCCGCCCGAAATTACGAGCCAGATGCTTAACAATCATCTGCAGGCAATGGTAACCGAAATACAAAATTGTAAGGGGCAGATCGAACAGTTTATTGGTGACGCAATTGTCGCATTTTTTCCTGGCAGTGACAGTCGTGTCTGTTTGAACGCGATTGAAGCCGCTGCGGCAATGATTGAAAAGCACCGGGCAATTATTGCTGAAAGAGCTTCCAGAGGGCTTTTTGCTTATGAAATCGGAATTGGTCTTGAATATGGGCTGGTAATGGCAGGTACTCTTAAATCTGGTTCCAGGTCTGAGTTTTCCGTAGTCGGCCCGGCAAGAACCAGGGCTGAAGAATACGAGGGTGCCAGTAAAACGGCGCGATTCACCAGGATTATTGCTGGCGAAGCTTTAATAAAGAATCTGGTGGGCTTACCGTATATTTTCTGCAGGCATGCTGACAGTTGTTATGAGCTGCAAAGCCTGGAGAAATCAGCATGAAAAAGATTCTTCTGGCATTTTTGCTCTCAATCGGTCTGTTTTTTCCGGTTATCAGCACGCATCTGGCTTTCAAGAATGCTGAGAATATCCGTAATAGCGAAATTGCCAGGCAGGTTGCAAATGCTCTGACCGTTGAGCTGCAGCAGATGGCGCAGACCTACGAAAGTTCAGTGTGGGTGCATTCAAACATGAAAAAACTGCTGGAAAATGTTGGCAGCAAAAATTACAAAAGTTTTTTGAGCCGCCAGCTTCCTGATTTTGTCAGAAAGATTCCGTTTCCGGTCGAAATAGAATTCGTCGTGATTGATAGCACGGCTTCGGGCACCACGCATCACTATTTATTCGGAACCGACCTTGGATTATCAACCCTGAGGTCAGCTAAAAATGAAAACAGATGTTACGAGTTTACTGCCTCTGCCAGTGGCATAATAAATTCCGGCAACAGAAGTTTTTATACATCTTTTTACAAAAATGCTCTGGAGGGCCTGCTGTTTGAACTGGCACTTTACCAGAAGCAGTCTATTCCGGCTCTTTTCCGTCGATGGTTGTCTGACAACATTTACGTCGTCATTCTGACAGATCAAAAAAAAATGAATCTGCAGAAAAACATTGCGATAAAAACCCGTTTTTATGATCGTTCAGACCTGGGGGTCGGTGTCTGGCTCGAAAACGCCAGAACCCAGGTTTTTTCGAAATTTTTTGATGCGGCGCCGGCGTTGAAAAGTTACATTGCAGGCAAGTTGCATCACAATATTTCTGAAAGCTGGTCTCTCCAGTATTCAGGCCACCAGATTGCATTTGCTGATTATGATCCAAAGATGAAATGCAGATTTTTTGCAGCAAAACCATTGCCGCCACCTGAAAAATCTGCTTCTCATGGACTGGTGGTCGCTATTCTTGGCATCATTTCCTGTGTGTTGTTCAAATACGTCATGGAGAAATTTTTTCTTGGCAGGGGGCATGATTTTTCGATAAAAACCCTGCTGCCGGTGTTTTTCCTGTTTTTGATCATCATTCCGGTGTTTGCCGGTACCGGTTATATAGCTGACTTTTTCTCCAGCAGTTATGCAAATGAAAAAAAACGGGTTGCCGAAACGCTGGCCGAAGATCTCAACGAAACTGACCTGCAGAGCCGTGACCTGTTCAGAGAAGTAATGAGCGAGCTCAGATTTTTTAATTCCTTTGAAGACATTGGTAACTTCAGCAGAGAGAAATATTCAGGCAATGATGGAGAATATCTCTGCAATTTTCTTGATCGTTTTAATATTAAAGGCTTTGGAGGCATTTCGCTCTGCCTGGTACCGTTTGGTAAAAATGCTGTAAAAACTTACTTAAATCGTCAATTTAATAAGCATATGATCGATAAAGTCGATAACCCGCTGACCAGCATGTTTATCTGGCGGGCCGATGAAATGCTCGAAGAAAAAGGGCTTGCAGCAGATAATTCAAATGACAATAAAAACGGCAGGTCTCCACGGCTGAATCAGGAGCTGAAAATTGAGCTGGCACGTGACATCTTTTTGAAAACAGTTGGTTCAGAAAGTTACTATCGTTTCAGACAAAACAACGACCCGGTATTCTCATTCAACACCAAATACAGAAATTACTATTATCTATTCAAGCTGTTTTTCTCGAAAAACAGGCCTTATGCCTATCTGGTATGGGAATTTAAAAAGGGTACGAACAATTCTCTGTTTCCAGTAGATCGGCTCAGGCTTCTGAGTGGCTCGACACGACTGGCTTTTACCGGTGAATATTCATATTTTAAAAGCCATGTTTATAATCTGCAGGATTTGCGTCGCAAATTCCCTGAGCTGGTTAATGTGGCTGAGCAGGCACACCACATCCGCTCAGTGGTTTCCGGGGTTACCGAAACTGCCAGTCAAACAATAATAATGGCAGCGAGGCCGGGCAATTTTACCCCCGATATCCTTGCTGGCAGCGAGAGTCTAGAAAACTATCCGGCTTTTGTTGCCAGAGTATCCTGGCAGGCTGGCAGGATAGTGCTCTTGCTTGTGCTGTCCGGCTTTTTCATTGCCTGGCTCGCTGCATTGTATTTCACTGTTCCGTTACAGAAACTGACCGAAGCGACACGACAGATCTATGCCGGAAATTTCGCATTTCGCGTTAATGTCGAGCATCCTGATGAGTTCAGAGATATCGGCAATTCGTTCAACACCATGGCGCGCAGCCTCGATGAGGGAGAAAGGCTGAAAAGCTATGTTTCTGGTTCTGTTGTTCGCGAAGTTACCGAATCTGGCGACAAATTCGTTGCTGATCGCACCGAAGCCAGATATGCCACCATTATTTTTTCTTCAATCAATGGCTTTAAAGAATTTCAGGCCGGGCATTCGGCAGCAGAGGTTTTTGCGCTGCTGCAGACCCATCTGCAGGTCGCCGACTCTGCCGTTCGCAGCTTTGGTGGCGAAATCGACAAAATGATCGAAGACAAGGTGATGATAGTATTTGAGCATGATGCTGACACCCCGGTTGTCGGGCCGGCCATACACATCGCCAGAGCCATCGCCGGCAGTATGCAGGCTCAGGCGGGTGCAAAAATCAGCATCGGTATTAACGCGGGCATGACGATTGCCGGCATAATGGGTGCAGAAACTGCCAGACTGTCGAGAACTGTGGTTGGTGACCCGGTCAATCTGGCGGCCAGATTGGCTTATGTGGCTTCGCAGCAGGCAGAAGGCGGCATCGTTATTTCCGGCCATCTGAAGGATTGCCTGCCTGAAGGATTTACCGCGGAAACACTGCCGATTCGCCACGTCAAGGGCAAAACTCAGGAAGTCGAAGCCTGTCTGGTCTGCCTGAGCCATGTTGCCGGACAAGGCTCTGCATAAATGCGGCGATAAGCAAAAACCAGTCTGTGTCAGCCATAGTGGCTTTTACAGACTGGCTTAAGGTGTCGAAAAAGAATTGGGTCGATCAGTCTCCCTGGTTGACAACGGGAGATTCAGGAATCATTTCGTTTGCGGTTTCTTCGTCGAATTCACTGGAGAAGTCAAAAACGGCTTCTGGAAATCGTTTGCGCAGTGCTTCCTGGTCTTTCAGCTTCAATGCCGCATTGCCCATGGCAATGTTGAGGCCTTTCAGGTTCTTCAGTGAATCCGGCAGAATGGTTCCGCCGTTGCAGTTGATCGTCAGATTCTTCAGATTTTTCAGATTGCCGACAAATTCTGGCAGTTTCCTGATACCGTTGTAATCCAGATTGAGAGTTACAAGTTTTGAAAGAGAGGCAACCTGTGGCGGTACTTCATCGAGTCCGTTTCTTCCAATATCGAGAACCTCAAGATTATGAAGAGCTCCAAGAGCCTGCGGCAGTTTCTTTGCCTTGATGGGTTCACCTTTTTCATTTTCCATAATACCCGAAGCATCGAAAGCTCCGTAAAGACGCAGAACTTTCAGCTTCTCGAGGCCGGCAATCGTTTCTGGCAACGAGATATTCATCTGATAGCCGTTGCCATTGTCGATAATGATGCTTTCAAGGTTTTTCAGATTGCCGAGTTCCGGGGGCAATTCTTCCAGTGCCTCCAAGCCGCATATATTCAGTTCTTTCAGATTGGTCAGACTGCCGAAGGCTGCCGGCAGATGCTTCAGAGAAGAGTCTGGGTTGGGCTCTTCGACCGGTTCGGCATCTTCTTCATATACCATTCCGAGGTTCAGTATGGTCACTTTTTCTGGTTTTGCCAGCGCCTCGCTCAGGCTTTTACAGGTTTCGGCCTGTGCCAAAGCCGAAGAGCCGAGCAAAAAGGCAAGCAACAGGGCCTGCAGCGGTTTTAATGAAGGCATGATAATCACTCCTGATTGTAGATTTTCCAGTAAGGTTCCATGTCGATTCCGGCGGCTTTGCATGCAGATTCGAACACGTTCGCCTGATCGCCGAGAACCATTTTTTCCCTGATGGCAGCGGCTTCCATCGCGTTGGCGTCTGTTTCGTGACCGTTGGCGCGCCAGACCTGTTTGATCTGATTTATAAGTTCGATTTTGCCGGCTTCTTCGAGTTGCTGCCAGTCGAAAATATCTTTCATTACAAGTGCTTTAACATGGTCTTGGTCAAGTTTCGGAGTATTTTCTGTCTTATCGGCCGGTTCGGTTTCGTCGGGCGCGCTTTCGACCGGAAGATATTCGACGAGAATATGGCGTTCATCCTGAGCCTTTATCAAAGCCGAGAATTTGCCGGCGACACTCACTTCTTCGCCTGCTTTTTCCCACTCTGCGGGAGTTGCATGCACATCGGGCGTGCCGCCTGAACCGGTGCTGTAAATGGTGCCGTTGGCTTTGAAAGTATCGCTGCCAACGTCTTCAAGCGTGTCGAGCTGTGAGAAAATAAACATGTCGCCATCAGCGACCGGTATTGAATATGATTTTTCCTTGTGCTGAGAAGGCTTCTGCCCGAAGTATTTCATCGCTGCCGTGTCAACCTGCTTCGTGGTCGCTATGACAGAATAACCGTCTTTAGAGGGCTTCAGCGATTTGAGCTTGTTGATATACAAATGGCGAAGGGCAAAGTCGATCATGGCCTGATCGGTCAGGGTACCCTGAGAAAAGCTTGCCACATGGGCTTCAGAAAAGTTGCTGAAAAATACGTTCAGGTTTTTCTGTTGAGCTGGTTCGAGTTTCATCGGTTCTGCCAGGCCTATCGAGGCAATGGTCATTATTACGGCCAGTAAAGTCAGGATTTTTTTCATCGAATTCTCCCTTTCAGATCTTGCTGTAAAGCTTCTTATTACTTTGCTGACAGCGGAACGACGGTGAAGGAATAAGCGGTATCTTCGCCATCACCACCGGTTCTAAGTGTGAATTTCCAGCCCTGGTGTTCCCAGGCGGTGTTTTGATAGCCTTCTTCTTTTTCGCCGTCTTTGCCGGCTCCGGCATTTTTCTCAAGCCATGTCTGCAGTTCTTTGTTCGGAACTTCTTCGCCGTCGATGCAGATTTCGGCAATTTTACCGGCTTCGTTCCAGTCGATGCAAAGGGTGACCGGAGCTGATTCTGTTGTGATCTGGAAGTCATACTGCAGCCTGTTTGCTTCTTCCATTTCGGTAGCTTCGCCGAGAATCGGCGTCAATTTTGCAGCCAGGTCATCGCGACTGGCGTCTTTGCTTATTAATACTTCAGTTCCCTTGAGCATCAGCGGAAATTCTGCCGTGGCGCTGGTAACATCAACTGTTGCAGCAGTTGTTGACGCGGTTTCTACAGCTGCGGTTGCGGCGGGCTTAACTTCGGTTTCGGCAAAGCTCTGGCAGGCCGCTGCCAAGATGAATGCGAGAGCGGTAGCTGTGAATCTGGTTTTAATCATGTTTTTTTCTCCATGTGAAATTTTGTGAACTTTATCTGCAGTTACTGCTGCGCCAGTGTGAATTTGCCGCTGATTGCCATATAGCTGAGATTCGGGCCTTCAAAACCGGGGCTGGTATAAGAAACGATCACGACAATGCCGTCTTTGCAGCTGGTTACCCGGCGAACCTGGTAAGAAAGCGGGTAAGCGCGGCTTTTCGGCAGGCGCTTATCCTGCTGCAGAACCTGCACGGTGCCGGAAGCTTCTTCGAGACCGGCGATAGACAGTTTAAGCATTTTTGCCGGGCCAAAATCAGTCGGCATATCTTTAATGGCAGGGGTTGTAACAGTTGTTTTCAGTCTGACTTCATATTTTGCGGTAATGCCTGAGGCTCCGCCATCGACTCCGGGCGTCAGCGAGAAAATATTGCCGGTAAAGGGGCTGTGGTCGGTTGGCAGGTGTATCAGAAGGTCAGTGCCAGGGTTTTCGTTTACTTTCAGCGCAAAACGTTCAAGTCTGGCGGCTTCAATCGCTTTTTTGAGTGCCGGTTCGGCTGAACCTGCTTCGATATCTTTGTCATCGGTCAATTCGACGGCGCTGGTGGCTGCCTGTTCATTTTTCAGAACATCGATCACCCAAATTTCCGCGTAGGGAACCCCTGAGCCATCGTGAACGCCCATCTGGGCAAAAGCGTAATACTGGCCTGATTCAGAGAAACCGAGCGGCCGGAATTCGGCAATATCACCGGCCTGGCAACTGGCAACGAAAAAGAGCAGGGCAAGGGTGACTAAAAGGTGTTTCATATTTTTCTCCTGGGGTGTGATTATTTTCCGGGCCTGAACTCGATAAGTCGGCAATTGACTTCGCTGGTGGTCCCATGATGTGAATAGACATAACCGGTAAAACCGATGCCATGGGTGAATTTCCAGGTGGTTGTGTCTGGGCCGGTAGACAGGGTGATCGAGATCTCGTCGGGGGTGCCGGTATCTTTCAGCCCTTTTACCTCTGCGGCAGAAAATGGTGCTTTGCTTTCGACCCGGTAAACATACATAGGACTGCCAGAAAGCAGCTGCGAGGTCTCGCCGAAGGTTTTCTCTTCGATCAGCGGCAGATCTAGCAGCAGGTCGGCTTCGGTAACCGATTCGTCCAGACGCTCGCCGGCGATTGCTTTTTCCCACACTTCTTTGATTCTTTCGTCGCCCTGAATCAGATAGAGCCGCCAGGGGCCGGCCAGAATCATCAGGAATGGTGACGGTTTTTTGCCTTTTTCATAAAAAGTCAGGTCGCTCGGAAGGCCTGAACCTTTTGCGAAGGTAATGTTTTCCCAGGCGGTTACAGAGGTTATTTCGGTCGTCCAGGTGAGGGTTTCGCTCAGTTCTTTGCCGTCAGAATCGGCTTTGACATCGGCGCTGTAGACCCAGGCAGTGCCAGTTGCCAGCTGCAGTGGCATGATTTCGGCTGCCGTTACGGTGAGGGAAATAAGACAGAAAATGATAATGAGAACGTGTTTCATGGGATTGATCCTGTTGCTGGAATAGTTATCGGGATTGTGTTCTGCTAAAAACCGTAAAACTGGCTGGTTTATTTTGTGTACCCTCAAATCCTCTCTAAGATTATGAAAAATATCACAAAGCTTGTCGGGGTTCAAGTTTTTACGACAAATAACAGTTCTGATGAGGGCCGGGGCGGTCGACTTTTGGGTAAGCTCATTAAAAAGCTTGCATGGGCGCGGCAGAGTTTGCTGCCGGCGGTGGGTAAGTTTCTTAGCTATGTGTGTAAAAATCAGTTGGTGAATAATTACTGATCTGATAAACTCAGGTTTCTACATACAGGGCTGTAATCGCCCGGATTTTTTGTGGGAACCTGTTTTTCAGAGCAAAAGGGGACATAAAGATGAAAAGAAATTTCAATCACCTGATTCTTGCCGTATTAATCGCTTTCAGCGCACCGGGCTTTGCCGACGAAGTTAAACCGGCTGATGCCGCCGGGCAGCCGGCAATCGAACAGGTCGTTGTAACTGAAGAGGCTGCTGTAACTCAGGAAACCGACATCGATATAAATAACCCGATCGAAAAAGCCTTCGCCAAAGATTTTGAAATGGCCCAGGCTACCCCGGAAATCAATTATGTGAACGAAGCTTATCTCGAAGCCTGGAAAGCTGAAATGGCCAACGCCGCCGCAGTTGTGAAAAAAGCGCTGCCGCATCAGGACGATGGCAAGCGGGTTGATGATTATGTTGCTGCCGGCAGCGCTCTCGCAGACAAAGCTTTTGAACTTGAAATGCTCAACTGGATTTCAGACCCTGAAGCTCCGATTGCCGATCGTTCTTTCGGAACCGGTGCCACTGGCGGCGCCATGCTTGCTCAGGCCAGAGTCTATAAACAGGTGACTTTGAATCTGATCACGCATTATCAGGCAAATCCGGATATGGCTTATTCCTTTATCTACAGCGGCAAAGGTGCCGATCTCGAAAAACTCAGAGCTCAGTGAGCTTCTGAATTCGGATAATTTCCACCCGACAAAGTGCATCTGGCTCTGCTGTTGCATTTTATCCTGCCGAAAATCGATCAATGTGAGTCAGGTGCCTGCAGTTGCGATTTGAGCCAGTCGGTTACCAGACTCAGGGTTTCGGTTGCCACAGTTTCTGCGAGTGGGTAGGTTGCAGAAGCATGGCTGACAGGTCTGCGCATCTGGTGGTCAAAGTCGGGGAAAGTGTGGATTTTGAATGACGGGCATTGCCCAGAGCGCAGATGCTTTTCAAGTTCGACTGCATTCGGCTCTGGCAGAATGCTTTCGTCTAAGCCTGCGAAGATGCCAAGAACCGGGCAGGAAATTCCTCTATATGAAGCAGCCGGGTCGAAGGTTGCCATGAAAAGCATCCAGGGGCTGCACCACTCTTGTAAATCTTTTTCTATGCCGATCTGCCCTTCTTTAGTTGGCGGAAACCCAATCATTACACGGTCTTCTTCTGACAGGCCCGCAAGAAAAGATGTGTAAAATTCTCTGAAAACAGCTTTGCCTGCGTTGCCATTGGAAATTGCCACCAGTTTCTGCCATGCTTCGGCTATGAATTTCCGGCGTAAGTCTGCCTGCCGCTCATTGGTTCCTTTTCTGCGGTTTATGGACGGGGCCTGCTGTTCCCATACCCTGCTGATTGGAAAAACCGGCGGAGCCAGCAAAACCAGAAAGTCGACAGACCGACATTCAGAGGCAACCATGGCGGCAACCAGGCCGCCTTCGCTGTGCCCGAGAATGCCTATCTTAGTGACTTCGGCGCGTCTCTTCAGAAAGTCGATGCAGGCACTGGCATCTGCCGCAAAGTCTGCCGTGGTGGCCTCGTTGAAAATACCTTCTGAGTCGCCAACGCCCCGGTCGTCACAGCGAAGCACGATCAGGCCGTTCCCTGTCAGGTGATCGGCCCAGACCAGAAATGGACGATGATAGTAACATTCTGAATCGCGACCCTGAGCATGCTGGCCGTTTAAAAGAAGAATGGCTGTAAAAGAGCCTGGCTCAGCCGGTCTGGTGATGGTACCCGCCAGATTGGGTCTATTGCCGGTGCCGGGTATGGAAACTTCTTCGACCAGATAAGGGAATGGCGGCCAGGGGTGCTGCCTCGTGAACATAAAAGCCGGCGTTGCTACAGAGTTCATCGTCAGCCACCAGGAAGTGTAAGGTTCTTCATTCCAGGCGCCAGTGATTGTGTTTGAAGCAATTGTTCCTGAAAAAGAAACGTTTCTGGTTGAGATTCTGAAGCTTAGCTGGTTTCCTGATAATTTTAGATGGTCAACCGGGCCGGCCCAGCGGGGTCGCGAAGCCGTGACATGCATTTTGGGCTGTTTCCCGTCAGTGGCTGTCTGCAGATAAAAGTGCAGCGGAAACCTGTCTTTTTCAAGATGCCCCTCCCAGAAGGTTGTCGAACCTGTTGCCGGTGCGAGTATCACCGATCGTTCGCTGCAGCCGCAGAAAAACGTTGCCAGCAAAATGCCGATAATCGCAGCTGCAAAAGTTTTACATGGGTTAAAAAAGTTTTTCATGATTGAAAAAGAGGCTAATTCAAAGAGTTGCTCAGGTCAAACTTTATGTTATATTGCTTCTGCCTGTGAATCGAGCCTGTGTTGCTCTAAGGCCTCTTTAAAAATGCGAAAAAAGGTTTGTCAGATTCAGAGGCTCTGCTCGAAAATTCCTTCTTTCGCTCCAAGAATATTTCAGGAAGATATTATGGAATTTACCAGTTACCGTGGCATTATTTTTGACCTCGACGGAACTCTTCTCGATACCCTGACCGATCTCGCCGACTCGACGAACCGGGTGCTGACGCGCCACGGCTTTGCAACGCATCCTGTCGATGCCTACCGCTATTTCGTCGGCGATGGTATGCGCATGCTCGTCGAGCGCGCTTTGCCCCCAGAACATAGGGTTGCTGCGGTTATCGCCGGGATTTTTGCCGAACTGCATGCCGATTACGGGGAAAACTGGGCCGTGGCCACCAGGCCATACGCGGGCGTGGTCGAACTGCTGGCCGGGTTGCTGCAGCGTGGCATAGTCATGTCGGTTCTTTCGAATAAACCCGATGAATTCACCGGCATCATGGTCAGAAAATATTTCCCCGACATCCCTTTTAAATGTGTTTATGGCCTCAGTGACCGGGTTGCCAAAAAACCTGATCCGGCCGGGGCACTGCGCATTGCCACCGAAACCGGCATAAAACCAGAACAGACGCTGTATCTTGGCGATACTCTGGTAGATATGAAAACGGCCGTTGCTGCAGGCATGTTTCCGATTGGCGCTCTGTGGGGTTTTCGAGATGAACCGGAGCTGCGCGCCGGTGGCGCCGAACTTCTGCTGCAGCACCCGCTACAGCTGCTTGCTTGATCTGACTGCAGAAAGTTGCCCGGGGTGCCGACAGCCGACTCGATGTCAATTGTCCAGCCCTTCTTTTTCGACAGTTTTTTTGAGCAGCTGACACAGTTCGAGAGCTTCTCTGGCAAGGGCTTCAAAATCAGGTGCCCATTCCAGCCGACCCTTGTGAATAAACAGGGTCGGGCCGGCACCTTCGATTTGTGCTGCCGAACCGGCATAGCGCATTACGAAGTTTCGAACTTCACTGTTGAAAAGATATTTTGCCAGAACTTCATCTTTGCTCTGCAATACAAAAGCTTTTGAAAACGGCAGATCGTCGTCGAAGTTGATATCCTGCATTTCAAACAACCGACCGATACCGTCGCTAAGGCTGTCTTCGCGCCGCAGATAAAAGCTTGGCAGGTTCATGCGGTAATCTATGATCAGGCAGGTCGTCGCGACGCGGATCGAGCCATCTTTGGAATAGTGAGAATCGGCGATTTTGATTTCAACGTCTTCGTTTTTTTTTGAAAAGCAGTTCGAGGCGCTTACTGCGCGGCACAGGTAATTACTTTTTTTGATGATGCGCAAAAAGTCCGCGTCATTTTCTGTAAAAGCAAAACCAAGCTTTTCAGCCGTCGCCCTGAGTGATTTCGTTCTCTCGCGGCGATATTCCAGCCGTTGCACTAAAATCCACACGATAAGCACTAAAAGCATCAAATACGGAAGAATATAGAGCAAAACTGATTTTCAACTCCTTGCGTTGTTTCACCAACAAAAATCCTGACCGAAACCATTAATTACTGCAAAGCAAAAGCAATCCGGATGATAACCGGGTCGACGAACCGGTTCAACTTTGTTTGTGCGCTAATAATGCCTGGCAGTTTTTAGTATTTGTATGCTCCCCACGATAGGGCGCTGCGAAGCAAAAATCAAGGGAAAAGTTCTGATTTAAAGGCGCTTCGTCTGACTTTGCCCTCGGTCGGGCGTTAATAGAATCAGCTGACAATCAGTCGTATTTAAATTTAACTAAAGTACTTGACTTTAGTTTTTATAAATGATACAAAATTGATATCAAATAGGCCCGAATGGCGCAATTAAAGGAGATCTTTGTTTTGAAAAAAATCTTTGTAATGTTTCTTTTTCTCACCGTGGTTATGGCGATGACCGGTTGCAGTCTTTTCAACGACGATGACGACAACAGCTATGTCGGCCCGGTGGCAGTAAATGCTCCGGCCAGCGCTGCAGCATTTAACGGTGTGACCATGAGTTTCAACCCCACAATTACGCTTGCAAGCGATGGCACAACCCATACCTTCACCTATCAGAACCTGGCGGCTGATGCCGGGCAGACGGTTTTTCCAGGCGCAGCCGGTGCAACCCTTTCCGGAACCTATTCATACGTGCCAGACAGCACTGATAAGGCTTCAGGCCAGCTCAATTTCGTTTTCGCCGATACCAGCAAGAATTTTTCGGTTACCGTAAAAAACTTTACCGGGCTCGGCAACTCGATTACCAGCTTTCAGGTATTCAAAGTCGGTGACACGACCAATACTGCATATCCGGCAACCATTGTTTCAGGCACCCTCGCTCCGGCGCCCGCCACCCAGAATACCGGTGGAAACGGCACGACTCCGGCAACCATCCCTGATTCGCTGAAAAGTCAGGTTAAAAAGCTTAAGTTTTTCGCGGCTCAGCAGTCGTACCCCGTTGGTTTCCCTTATAAGGCAGACGATGTGGTCGATTTCACCTTCAGCGGCAGCGGCAAATTGTTTGTTGGCGCAGACCCGTCGAGAGATCTCGGAACCCCGGTTAAATACTCCGGTTCTGAAGAGCTGGTGTGGCATGACAGCGCGCATGGCATCTATTATGCCCTTTCCTTCAAACAGGATGGCGCTTTCAACGAAATCAACGTCTATAGCGATCCGGCAAAAAAGCCGGTAACCTTCTACGGCCAGTTTACTGAATAATCAGGTATAAATGTTGCCGGCCGGAGCGATCTGGCCGGCAACAGCTTTTTAGAAACTTCGGCTTTGAAAAATCGTGGCAGTATCAGAAAAATGCCGGCTTTCATGCAGACAATTTCTTCAGGAATATAGTATATTCAGCGCATATTCTTTTTAAAATTGCAGCAGAACGGGAACCCAATGACCGAAAACGATATTCCGGCAGATGAAAAAGAAGTGCGGCAACAGCCTAACAACCCGCTTCACGGCATCACTCTCGAAAAAATACTGACGGTGCTGCGCGCCCATTACAGCTGGAAAGAGCTGAACCAGCGGGTCGAGCTCAACTGTTTCTTCAGCCACCCCAGCATTAAATCAAGTCTCACCTTTCTGCGCAAAAATGGCTGGGCCCGCAAAAAGGTCGAAAAACTCTACCTTGAACTGGTCGCCAGCCTTGAACCCGCTGATTCTGCCTCACAAAACAATGCCACCACACCCCCGCCTGTAGATAACAGGAGCGAGTAAAAAAACTGACCCGAAATTTAGCAATGGGGCTGCCACCTGACCGTGGCAGCCCCCGCTTCTTTCAATCAAGGCTCAACGGCATGATCTGACCGGTCTGGCTTCGATGTAGCCACGTTCAGGCAGAGGGATCAGCTGATACCGGGGCGCAGCCTGATCGTCCCAGGTGTAGCCATACACCTTCGGGTCATAAGTATCGATGCTTTTCTGCAGAAAGCCGATTACCGAACCCATCTCCTCGTCGTTGTAAGGCGGCGTCTGAAAAACCATCATGTGACAGGGAGCCAGATCGATGATTTCCATGCCTTCTGGAACCTGGCCGGCATAGTCTGAGGGTACTTCGACGCCCTGTGCATACTCGGATGTTCCCGGGGTAATCATGTTTTCCGGAAGCCACATGCCGATTGGCTCGTAGATAGCTTCTTTGATGCTGCTGAGAACACCCCATACATCGCAGCCAACCTCTTCGCAGTATTCAAAATAATGTGTGGCCGCTTTGCCTCTTTTGATGATCAGGCGGCGGGCCGGCCGGGAGATTACCTGAACAAATACCGTATTTTGTGAATTTTTCATGACTGGTGAAGACTCTCCTTTCAGATAGTGGGTGTAATAAGCAATGGCGCTGCGTGGCAGAAAGAGCGGTACGGGCGGGGAATGTCTTCGATAGTAGGCAGGCGCATAGCCAAAGCGCTTTTTAAAGGCCCTTAAAAAGCCCTCGTGTGTTTCAAAACCTGCTTCCAGACTTATTTCAATGATCTTCGTCGACGAACCTCTAAGTTTGTCTGCGGCTTTCGAAAGTCGCCGGGCCCGCAGATAATCCAGAGGCGCAATTCCGACAATTTCACTGAACACTCTCGATGCATGCGATTCAGCGTAGCCAGCCGCCTCAGCCAGATCTTTCAGTGAGACCCGGTTTTCGAGGTGCCGCTCGATGTAATCCTGCATTCTTTGTACTGCTTCAAACTTTTCGCGCTGCATTGTTTTCTCCACCTGAAAGTAATTTAACTTTTCAGAAGGTGATTTTCTTGACCGCAATTGCGTTTTTTCGTGTGCCAATCCTGAAGGGCGTTGCTGCCAGCACGCGCAGATTTAATTTATCACCAGTTTATGGTTGTATAAAAAATGCCGATTCATTGAATTTGTCAGGAAAAGCCCTGGCAGTGGTCGCGAAACTCGACTGCTGCTGGTACAATCAATCGTTGCACGTCTTTAAAAAAATCCCCGGCCATTTCTGTTGGCCGGGGATTTTCAGAAAATAGCAGATTGGTTAATTCGCGGCCATTTCGGCGTATTTGCGATAGAAAGCCGCACGCTCAGCCGCATCCGGAATTTCTTTGCGCGGCACGACCACGACATTCGGGCCCTGGGGCTTTGTAAAAGACTGTTCCATGAACATTTTTACGATTGCGGGCGGAACCGGGTAAAGGATATCGAAGGGGTCCTGTTCGGCTTTGCCTTCGCGAATCGCTTTGGTGCGCTCCATGGTTCTTTCGGTGTTGGTCTGAATGAGATCGAGTATCTTGCAGACATTCGGGCTCAGGCCTTTTCTGTCGACCTTGTCGAGTGTGGTACCCCACAGGTTGATCGCTCTGAGTTCGTTGACTTCGCTGCTGGTGAGGCTGACAGTCGGTTCGAAATAAACCAGTTTCATGCGGTACGGAATCCCGGCATAAAGGGGGTCGGGGTTTTCCATGGTGATGGGTGAGCGGTATTCGAGGTCGGTATTGACGCCGTTGTAGAAGACGCTGTAACCACGGCCGAGATAGAGATCGGTCATGCGGTTAACCACGAACCATGCCAGGGTGCTTTCCCAGGGTGCGAAGCAGGGCCCGAAGTCTTTGAACAGCATGTATCTGATGTTGTCGCATGAGGCATTAACCACATTGCCAAGTTCATGGTAAAAGGTCGATTTGCCGCAGCCGGCCGCACCAATCGGAATAATCAGCTTCGGGTTTTTTGAGGTGAGCGTGTTTTTGTTCCAGTTTTTGTTTGCTTTCAAAGAAGCCGCAATAAAGGCTTCCATGTGTTCTTCGCCTTTTTTGAGCAGAGCGTTCGGGTCTTGCTCGGTGATCTGGGCGATCAGAATGGCGAGATAGGTGTTGATTACGTGATAGGGGCTGAGTTTGAAGCAGAAGTCGAACTTTGCCAGGTCTTTTAAGGCCTTGTCGAAATCTGGCTCGGCTTTGATGAGATATTGCTTTTCGGCGGCATTTATCGCAAAAATCGGCCCGTTATACATGTTCTTGGCGTCTTTAAGCAGTTCTTTCGTGTCGCCTTCAGCCTGGGCGGCTTTGAGAATATTGGCGATACAGATGGTGATATCTTTTTTCCAGATTATGTGTTCGTCGCTTTTGATAATCTCTGCCAGAGCCGGCAGTTTGTATTTCTCAGCGATCTGTCCGAAAATTTTTCTGGTTTCCTGGTTGGTGCTCATTTATCTTCCCTTTCTTATAAAAAGCTGCTTAAAAGCTGTTTTGCACTGACAAGCAATCATTGCCGCATCTTATTCTGGCTGGCAACAAAATTTTCTCAACCATTATAACCGATACAAACCATTTTCGGAATTATCCGATTTTTTGGGCGGTTGTAACGATTGTATTGTCTGTAAACTGATATAGGACTATATTGTCAGCAGAAAACAATCTCACGGGATTGCCCTTGCGGGCCTTGAAAGGAAATATCATGAACCGACTCACCGTTTTATTTTGTGCCGCAGTCTGCGCCATAGCGCTGGCATTGTCTGCTTCCCCCGCATCAGCAGGATCAGATTGCTGCTCTGCTCCTCCGGCATCAACAGAGCAGCCGGCCGATCTTGCGTTGAACACCCTGGTAAAAGGCAACAGCGCCTTTGCCGTGAAGCTTTATCAGCAGCTGGGCAAGGCCGGCGGCAACCTCTTCTTTTCGCCATTCAGCGTTTCTTCGGCGCTCGGCATGACCTTCGCCGGTGCCCGCGAAAATACTGCCGCAGAAATGAAAGCCGCGCTGTCTTTCGCCCTCGATCAGGAACAGCTGCACGACTCGTTCAGACAGCTCAATGAGAAACTGGCTTCAGTGGCCAACAATGATGGCCAGAAACTCAATATTGCCAACGGTCTCTGCCTCACCGGCGGCGACGTTAGCGAAGAATTCAAGGCCCTGCTGCAGAAAAACTACGGGGCCGAGCTGTTCGCTGGCGATCTTGAAAAGATCAATGGCTGGGTAAAAACCAAAACCGAGAGCAAAATCGAAAAAATCCTCGAAATGCTTGATCCAGATTCAGTTTGTGTCCTTCTGAACGCCATTTATTTCAAAGGCATCTGGGAAAGCCAGTTCGACGAAAAACAGACAAAAGAAGCCCCTTTCAGACTCTCTGAAACAGAAAATGTCAATGTGCCATTCATGTATCAGAAGGCCAGCTTTAGACTCATCGAAAAAGACGATTTTCAGGCTATCGCCATGCCTTACAAGGGAAAATCGCTCTCAATGATCGCAGTGCTGCCGCAGAAAGTCGACGGCCTCGCCGGTCTTGAAAAAGATCTGAGTCCTGAAAAAATCGAAGCATGGCTGGCAGAATTAGACTCTGCCTCTGAGGAAACCGTAAAGCTGTATCTGCCAAAATTCAAATTCGAAACTGGCTACGATCTCGTTTCCGCATTTACCGCCCTCGGCATGAAAGACGCCTTTGATACTGTCGGCGCCGCCGATTTCAGCGGTATGGGCTGGCCCAAAGGCAAATTATGGATCTCGCAGATCAAGCACAAGGCCTTCGTCGAAGTGAACGAAGAAGGCACCGAAGCCGCCGCCGCCACCGCCGTCGAAATGGCCACCAAATCGATCAGCATGGACCCGGTGTTCAAAGCCGACCGCCCCTTCATCTTCATGATCCGCGACAACTCGATCGGCAGCATCCTCTTCATGGGCCGCGTCGCCAACCCCGCCGGCAAATAAAAAATCCAGACTCATAAAATCAACAGCCGCCTGCTGACAAATTGCCAGCAGGCGGCTGCTTCTTACGCAATCAAATGTTCTTGTATCGCTGAAACCAGCGAGGCAGGCTTACATATTTATGCCGCTTTTAATGCTTTCTTGGCGGCTCTGGCAAGAAATGCCGATCGAGAAAGGCCGTTTTTTCTGGCAAATGAATCAATTTCGTGCAGCAGGCTTTCTGGCATACTGACGTTGATTCTTTTGGTTCTGTTCTCGAAAGCCGACAGGTCGACATCAACCATAACCCATAGACCACCTGCAAAGTCAGGATTATTGGCCAGCAATTCGATGCTTGATGGTTCAGGAATCTTGTCGCCCTCGTCTAGGTGACATTCTATGGCTTCCTGAACGCTTTTTATCGCTTCGTCAAAAGTTTCGCCGGATGTAAAACACCCGGGAAAATCAGGAATAGTTACCCCGAACGAGCTTTTGCCTTCTTTGTGAACAACTACGGGAAACAGCATTTCTTACCTCCAGTCCCATCCTGCCTGTCTGAATATACTGCGTAAAGTTACGAGCGGAATATCTTTGGCAGGGTGTTTGATTGTAACTTTGCCCTCTTTGCTTTCATGCTTGAATTGGTGATGACTGACCTTAACATTCACCAGATGCCACCCGTCGGTCTTCAACTTTTTAATCAGCTCCGAACTATTCAGATACACAATAATACACAACATCTTTTTTGAGTCAAGCCCAGATAATCGACTCGCTTTCGGTTTTTTCTTTAATCCGTTTAATACAGGGTTATTGGTGCGAGTTTGCATTTAAGGCCAGCAATGACCTGAAATTCAGGCAGATTTCAATCTGATTTCAACCAGCAGGTCGGAACAGGCGTCAGGGTTGCCCGGAACTTCCGGCAGACAGCTTGTAATGAGCGCCTCGTTAAGCTTGTTCTCAAGCTCTGACCATCTTGCAACGAACTGGCTTGCAGAAGCTTTATCAAGCGACTTTTTTTCAGAAGTCGCAGAGTAGATTTTTATCAGCTCATCAACCTCAGAAAAGCCGTATTCTGGCGCCAGTTTTCGCACATCACCAGTGACCTCGCCCGTTTTCAGAAGATGAATCCCGGTCAGAGCGACTCTGTAGATATAGAGCAACGGCTTGATGAGGTAAAGATCGCCCTTCGCAAACTCAGCGCATTTTTTCTGAAAAAAGCCGGCGTAATGATGAAAGAACCGTTGTGAAAGATAAGCGGCCTTTATTTCTTTCAATCGCGCTGCTTCTTCTGTTTCGAAAAGCTGATAAGGGGAAAATATTCTCTCGAGCATGTTGCCGTTTCCCTTTATCAGAAGCCGCAAAGCTTGTTCTATTTCGTTGCTGGAAAAATCGCAGAGACAGTTTCGCCACATTTCCTCAACATTGTGCGCCTGCGCAGGTTTTTCGAGAGCAAGTATCTGCCTGACAGGGGCCGCGTGAATGCCTTTCAGGTCCAGATCACTGTCCGGAGCAGGAAATCCATAAAAATGGCTGCCAGTTACCGCAACCAGCAGCAGCTTTCCCTTGTCAAAATTTCTGGAAACAAATTCCTGGCCGAGCTCTATCTGTTTTTTTTCAATCATGCAAAACAACCTCTCAGAATTTCTGTGCATAATAGATTGAGACTTTCATTGTCGGGAAACTCAGGCAGACTGGTGCCATTTCTGGCCTCAAGGATTTTCTGATTCATCGACTCGGCGTATTCAATGAGCTGGTCGAATTTCCAGGTTCCCTGTTTGATTGCCAGAAGCTCTTCTCGGTCTGGTCTGCGAACGATTACTTCACCTGAAATTAATATCTCGAGTGCCATTCTTAGGAGCCTGACAAGGTGCAAGGCGTGTTTTGTATCATAGCCGAATTCTTTCTCCAGCTTTGCTCTCGCCGGGTTTCTTTCTTTCTGCCAGGTTTGAAACTGCTGCCATTCCTTTATGGCGGCCCGATAACTTCTTTCACGGTCGAGTATCAGCATGAAATTTGGCGGCAGATCGGCATGTGCCAACTTGCCGCTTTCAATCAATGATTCAGCCGCACCAATCTGGTCACCTGAAAAGACAGGTTTGCCAGGCAGGTTGAATTCCTCTCTTTGTGGCTGTGCTTTTGGCGGTTCAAGCAGCCATCTGCGATGTGTTTTGATGCGACGCAACTGTGAGAGGGCATATTTGCCGAAACTGTCTGCCACTTTGAGAGATAAAAACTTTTCCCTGGCAGCCAGTAGTTTTTCAGCCAGTGGCGAGCACTCTCTGATGCAGCTCTGGGGAGCCCACAGCATCTCTATTGCAGTCGGATTGGCATCGATTGCCAGTCTGAAAAATTTCCGGAGCTCGAAAAGCGTGTGATCTTTGTTAAGAACGAGCTGTTCTGGGCTTTCTGAAAAACCAAAATACCAGAACGCCGGCCCGATAATCACACCTTTCAGATCGAGGTCCGATCCCGGCCCATCCAGGCCAAAAGCCTGACTGCCATGTACAACTTCAAAAATCAGTCTGTAATCTTTCATAAATTTTACCCGAACGAGCTTTTGCCTTCTTGGTTAACAATTGCGGAACCAGACGTTTTAAATTGCCTTTTGCGCATATGCCAGAATTTCTTCGCGCTCTTTGAGTTTGGCCAGCAAAACGAGATTGTGTCCCAGGGATAATTGTCCAACAGCTTGTTGGACAACTTGGTTCTGATCATATCGAGCATTTTCATACGAAATTTTCTCTACCATTCATTCGTGCGGATGCCTCAAAAAATCCAATTTTACCACTGAAAGCCCGGCCAGCCTTCAGAAATGGCGATCTGGTTGACTGCTTCTTTGATTGCCGGGTCGGCGTTGTTGCTGTTGGCAAGAATGAATGCCCCGCAGCCGCTTGATTCATGGGCGATGAACATCGATCGGTAGCCCTCGGTGTTGCCGGTGTGCCCGAAAAACAGGCCGGGCCCCTTGTCGTTGTAAAGCGCGAAACCCAGGCCAAAAAAGGGCTCACGATAGGGCGAAAGCATCGCTTTGAGCGATTGCGGCTGCAGCAACCCCGAAGAACTGCCCTGAAGTATTTTCTGCAGATGCAGGGCAAATTTGGCCAGGTCGGTGGGGGTTGTCCAGATGCCACTGCCCGCCTGGGTCGGGTAGACAAACCAGTTGCCGTCTACCGGCTCTCCGTCAGAGCTGTGCCCGCAGGCCGCATTTCTGCTCAAATGGTCGCTGAGCGGCTGCGCAAAGAAACTTCTTTGCATGTTCAATGGCTGCAGCAGCTTGCGCTGTATGAGTGCTTCAAAATTCTCGCCGCTAACATCC
>JAKQKW010000377.1 GCA_029560455.1 Candidatus Rifleibacteriota bacterium | reverse complement strand
ATGGCTCTACATTCTTAAAAACCTCGAACGCCTGCACGATATTCCCGAAAAGCTCAAGGACCGCATCTTCAGAAAGCTTTTTGCCGCCGCCGAGATTGCAAAATTCACTCCAGAAGAGGCCAGGGCCTATGAAGACAGTCTCAAGGTCTACCGCGATCTCAAGAATTCACTCGATACTGCTCGTGAAGAAGGTCGTGAAGAGGGCCGTGAAGAAGGCCGTGAAGAAGCACTCGAACAGACAGCTCTGAAAATGCTCGATGATAAGCTGCCGATTGAGGCAGTTGCCAGGTATACCGGCCTGACCATCGAACAGGTCAAAAAGCTCGCTGCCGCTAAAAACCGTCTCGCCGAACCGGCGACGCCTTACGCTCCCACTCGCCGCCCAAGAAAACCCCATGCTTCCGTAAAAACAAAATAGACCGCTCAGCCCCTTGGCTGTTTCCTCAGTCCGTCAAAGGATATTTTAATGAATCGCATGATATGGAAAATCAATGATCTCGTCAGACTTGCCGGGCACAAAAACGCCGCAGTGAGAAAATGGGCCTGCGAAAGAGTCAGAGTCATCTATGGCCGCGACGGCATGGAAGTCATCGAACCCCTGTTGAAAGACAGCGACGACGACGTTCTTTTGTCGGTCATGTTTTATCTGCAGGATTTTCCTGATCCGAAATACGTTTCCCCGCTTGCCGAGCTTTATAAAAACCAGACGAATTATCTTGCCGGTATTATAGCCGGTTATCTGGCCCAGAATAATGAACTTGGCTGGATCCCGCTTTTTGCCGAAAGAAGTCAGAAACCCGGTTTTTCAAGACTCGAAACTCTTCACAGTCTGATTGCCCTCGGCCAGACCAGGGCCCCCGAAGCGCGGAAGCTGCTTGAAACGGTTTTGTCAGAAACTGGCGCTGAGGCTGATGAAGACGTTCTCGGAGCTTTGCTTGAATCACTCCTGTGGCACGATAATGGCTGCAAAGCTGTATTCCGGTTTTACGCAAAGTTTTTCAAACCCCATTCTGCGACGGTTTTGCATGCAATTGCCAATCGGTGCGGTTTCTCTTACCCTCTTGAAGAATTTCAGGAACAGCTCAAAAAAGGAAAGTCTGCCTTCGTTGACAAGGCGGTTAAATACCTGAGAGCAAAAAATGCATCGCATGCTGCCGAAACTTTTACGCAGTTTTTCAGCAAAAAGCTCTATGCTTCGGCGATTCGATGGCTCTCAGATGATGCTGATGAAAGGTTTGTAAAGCCTGCCGAAGAAAAAGACAAAGCCTTCGGCCGCAAGACTTCAATCGCCGAAAACTGCCTTGTAACCCTCGCTGCCTTCAGAGATTACGTTGAATGGGGCCCTGAAAAATCACACAAACTCCTTGCTGTCGTTGCGATTGTTATTTATTCCAGGCTTGTTGAAGAGAGCAGTTTTGCCGGTCTCGATGTTGCATCAGCAGACGTCGACTTTTTGTTTGGGTCTCTGTTCGAGCATCGGCATGACAACACAATCGACGATCAGATGATTGACAGTCTCATTTCACGAAGTTCGCCGACTGTTATCGCAAAAAAGGCGCTCGATCAGATAAAAAAACGCCCGGCCTCGTTTGCTACTGTCCGCGCCATAAAACTTCTTGGCAGGATAAAATGCGTAGAGGCAATACCGGCAATTTGCAGACTCTTCGATTCTGAATGCAGTGACAGTTTTTACGAAACATGCACTGCTTTCCTGCTGCAGATGGGCATTGATTTTGTCGAATATGTCATTTCCGGTTTTTCCGGGTTCAGTGATATCC
Source organism: Candidatus Rifleibacteriota bacterium (assembly GCA_029560455.1). The sequence continues at coordinate 1,498 of JAKQKW010000377.1, read as the reverse complement.
AGAAAACCCATTTCCTCCTGATTCTGAAGGATATTCCACGCGAAGAAACCGTTGACCTTTTTCTTCATCACTGGCACGAATTCTGGCGCTGCGACAAGCGAACTTTCGTCGAGGCGCTGGAGGGTGTTGCCGACAGACGTTTTATTGCACCTCTCCGCCAGGAACTTGTGCCTGAAGAGATCGGCGAGGAGCGGGCATATTACCTTCTATGCAAAATACACGGGCACGAAGATGTGATTCTCGACGAAATAGAAGAAAGGCTGCATAAACAGAAACTCGAGCTGAAAGAGCTTGTAGATTCTTTCTCGTCAGGAAACCCTCTGTCGATGCTCAATAAGCCATTGAAGGTCGAGATAAAATGCCGTAACTGTGAAAAAGTTTATTCCTACGAGGTTGAAGGGGTTGTGCTCGATACTGACGGACCGAGGATCAGAGACAAAATTGTCTGCAAAAACTGCCGGGCGATCAATCAGTATGACCTGACCACGGCGGGAAACCTCACCCTCATGGCTTCCCTTTCCCTTATGTATCTCGGAAACGAGGGGGCAGGTATCGAGCCCGAAAAGTTTCCTGTCAAAGTCGCCAATGTTGGCATGATGGATGGGCGCCGCATGTCGGTTGACGAGATTCGCGCATGTTATGAGAATGATGTAAGAAATTCTCCCGATGATCCGGCTTTGCGAGTTGGCTTCGGCAATGTTCTTATGCATGCAGGGAAAGAGCTCGAAGCGGTTTTCCAGTATAAGCAGGCTCTCAGACTCGACCCGATGTCGGTCGAATCTTATATGAGTCTCGGAGAATACGAATCTGACAAGGGTAATCACGAGAAAGCCCGCGAATATTTTCAACAGGCCTTCAAATACATGCACGTCGGAAACTATTACCGGTCCTCAAACCCTGAATCCCTTCGCCAGGCAGTTGTCTCAAGGCTTAGGGAATATGAAGACGGCCTGTTTTCGGGCATGGAAGATTCGTTTATTTACGATATGCCGGCAAGAAACACCGGCCCCGAAGCCGGAAGAAACGATCCATGCCCCTGCGGCAGCGGCAAAAAATTCAAAAAGTGCTGCATGAAATAGACACTTCCTGAGCTTCTGTTCTTGAGCCATCTGGTTGCTCTGCTTGCAGAAAGAAAAACTTCGGACTGTATTGCAGGTTAATGCAGCGACTTTGCCGGTATCGCCGTTGACCTTCACAGAATCTTGCTTTAAGAGATTCAGCGGGTTATCATAGTGGCAAGGCCGCAGATAAGGTTGAAAACATGGTAAAGCGCACAGATTACGATTCCCCGTGGAAAGATCTGGTGGAAAAATATTTCCAGCAGTTCATGGAATTTTTCTTTCCTGTCTTTTCGTTTTCAGACTGGCAAAGCCAGTCGGTTGTCGTGATCGTTGTCGTTGTCGAAAAAAGGTGATAAATGAAGTTTGGTCACGAAAAACTCGATGTTTATAAGGTTGCCTTGCACTACGTTGCCTGGGCTTATGAGCTTGCAAAAAAA
>JAKQKW010000375.1 GCA_029560455.1 Candidatus Rifleibacteriota bacterium | reverse complement strand
ATGATCACTGCCAGCGATGTCAATATCGGCAGCATCAGACCCGGAATGCCGGTTTCGGCAACCATCAGCGCCGAAGCCAACGACAAGATCGTTCTCAAACTGCCTGATGGCAGCGAAAAAGCGGCTTCGACGCAGGTCGCTGCCCAGGGTCTGATTCATTTCACGACCCGCGATACCGATCAGGCCGGCTATTACGAAATTCGCACTGGCGGCGGCAAAAAGCTCGTCACCGCCTTTGCGGTCAACCCGCCACCCGAAGAAAGCCGCCTCGACCGCATCAATCTGCGCAAAATTCCGCGTTTTATTCCACTGACGCATGAGGCCGGCCGTGGCCCCGGCGTTAAGGAAAAAGTCTCGCGCCTGCGCGATGGCTACGATCTCGGTGGCGCCGCTCTGCTGGTTCTTGCTCTGCTGGCTCTCTGCGAAAGCTGGGCCGCCAACCTCCCCGCCGCTAAAAAGGGGGATTACTGAATGTTTTTGTTAAGACTGTTAGGCTTCAATACCGGGCCGATCCGGGCAATCGAATCGGCCGGTCTGCATCTCGGCTGGGGTTGGGCTGGTCTGGTTCTGACCCTGCTGGTGATGCTGCCGATAGCCTGGCTTACTTATCGCTGTGAAGGCAAGAATATACCGGTCGCGATGCGTCGGCGCCTGCTTTCGCTGCGCCTGGCCTGGGTAGTGCTGCTGGCTGTTCTTCTGACCGGGCCGGTTCTGGTTATTTCGGGCTGGATACCGCAGAAAAACCGCCTGGCAGTGATGCTCGACACGTCGCGCAGCATGAGCATCAAATTTCAGGGTGAATCGCGCCTTGATAGAGTTAAGAAACTTTTCAATAAAGGTTTTGTTAAAAAAATTGAAGACAAAACCGGCATTTTTCCCGAAGTTTTCAGCTTTGCCGACAATGTTTCGCCGGTTTCGCGCCAGGAAGTCGAGCAGTTCAATTTCGCCGCCGAAGGCAATCAGACCGATATCAGCGGTGCCCTGCGCAATCTCATGGGCAATCTCGGTGAGGGCAGTCTGCTCGGCGTCATCATGCTGACCGACGGCGTCAGCACCACCGGCGAAAACCCGCTGACCGCGCTCAGCAATATGCGCACGCCCATGTATTTTATCGCGCCGGGCGCCGATGGAGAGGCCCCTGACCTGGCCTTGCACCTGCCGAAACCGCCGGCACTCGGCTATTTGAATTCGAGCGTCAGAGTCAGAGGCGAGGTCAGTCTGCACCGTATCGCCACCTCAGCGGTAGAAGTAACGATTACCCGTGATGGCAAGCCATTCACGACTGCCATTGCCAGTTTTGCGGCCGACACCGGTCGTGCGCCTTTCGCTTTCAGTATTCCCTGTGATGCCGAGGGCAGTTTCCGTTTTGAGATGACGATTCCGGGCGTCGCTGACGAGCTGACCGCCGACAACAACAGTGCCGGCTTTCTGCTGAAAGTTGTCAGAGAACGCCTGAACGTGCTGGCTTTGAGCGGCAGGCCAACCTGGGACATGAAATTTATCGGCAACGCTCTCTCTACCGACCCGAATGCCAGACTGACGCACTGGGTGCGAATCCGTGATGACCGCTGGGTATGCTCGCGTGATTTCAAACCCGAGCGGGCGGTAAGTGCGTTGAATCTCAGCGATGATCTCAAAAACGCCGACGTGGTTGTGCTCAACGGCATGCCATACAGCTTTCTGCAGCCGGTTGAAGCTGAACTTATCAAACGTCTTGAAGCTGGCAGCATCGGCATGCTGGTTCTGCCTTCAGGGCAGGCCTTTGCCGAACTTGGCTACGCCGGAACCGAAATCGGCGCACGCCTGCCGGTAAATATCGGCGATGAACTCTGGCGTGGCAACCCCGGCAATATGGTGCTGCCATCGGGCGAAACGCCATACAATTTCCTGAGGCTCGTCGACGACCCGATTCAGAATCTTGAATTCTTCGCGACCCTGCCGAAATTTGACGGGCTTTATGAATACAGCAGCCTGAAGCCTGGCGCCGAAATACTTATAAAATCGACGGTGCGCGGGGTTTCTGATCTGCTGCCGTTCATGCTGCAGAGTCGTGCTGGTCAGGGGCATGTGATCATGCTTGCGGGTGGGCCGGTCTGGCCGCTAGGGTTCAGGCTGGTGCCGACCGACCGCGGTATCTCGCCATTCTCCGCGATGATGGTCAATATGTTCAAATGGCTTGCCAACCGCCGTGAAGACGCGCAAATAAGTCTTGAACTACCCTCTTCACGCGGTTACGTCGGGCAGGCAACCAGCGTCAGGGTCTGGGTTCTCGACAGTAAAAACCAGCTGCAGGCCAACGCTCAGGTGATGCTAACCGTCAGAGACGAAAAGAACAATGCCAACAGCGTTCAGTGCATCGAAACTTCAGAACGCGGTTGCTATGAGGCGGCGTTTGTGCCGGCTTTCCGGGGTCTGCACAAGATCGAGGCCGAAGCCCGCTATCAGGGCCGTGAACTCGGTCGAACCACGGGCGAAATGCTTGTAGAAATGCCGACCGCCGAATTTGACGAGCCGGTAATCCGTGAAGCCATGCTGCGCCAGCTTGCCAGCGAAACCGGCGGCCTGTTCGCCACCGATGCCGATGCTGAAAAAATAATCGCCGCCATCGATTCGGTTCCCGGCCAGAAGCTCGAAAGTCGCAGTCTCGACCTGCGTGACAGCTGGCTGCTGCTTCTGGTTCTGCTGCTCCTGCCCATGGCAGAATGGTATCTGCGCCGCACCGGAGGTTTAAGCTGATGATCAACCCCCGCTCAATATTTAACCGTCATTCCCGCATAGGCGGGAATCTAAGTAAAAATGCCACAACTCTTCTGTTGTCACTGCTGCTGCTGGCGCTGGCACTGCCGCTGTCAGCCGGCGAGTTCGACCGCATGGTGATTCCGCGGGTTAAATACGATGGCGGTGGTGACTGGTATGTCGGCCCGACCTCGATGCCGAACCTGCTCAAACAGGCGGGTGAGCGGCTGAATATGCCGGTGCAGGTCGAAAATATTGCGGTTTCGATTTCTGATCCTGAGCTATTCCGTTACCCGATGCTGTTTCTTACCGGGCACGGGCAGGTGCGCTTCAAGGATCACGAAATCAATACGCTGCTGATTTATCTCGATAACGGCGGCTTTCTCTGGGTAAACGACAGTTACGGCATCGACAAATACATCAGGCGCGAGATCAGGCGTCTCTACCCCGATCGCGAGCTGGTGCTGCTGCCGACCGACCACCCGATTTTCTCGATGATGTATGATTTTAAAGACGGGCTGCCGAAAATTCACGAGCACGACGCAAAACCGCCCGCTGCCTATGCACTTTTTGACAAGGGGCGCATGAAAATTCTCTATACTTATGAGTCTGATATCGGCGATGGCCTCGAAGACGCCGGGATTCATACCAACGACACCCCCGAAATCAGGGAAAAAGCCATGCAGATGGCCCTCAATATCCTGGTTTACGTGATGATGCAGTGAGGTTGCTATGCAGAACGACAACCGGCTGAACCAATTTCTGCGTGAATTTCCGCAGCTGAAGGAACGCCTTCAGACACGCCTGACTGCCTACCGGTCGGGCCGGCAGCTGCGGGTCAT
>JAKQKW010000358.1 GCA_029560455.1 Candidatus Rifleibacteriota bacterium | reverse complement strand
GCCGGTTTATTGTAATATCGATGCCATGCCGACTACTTCTGCGGCTGAGCTTAAAAATAAGCTTCTGCTGCAAATTACCGGGTCAGTTCGCTATGAAGATACTGTTTCGAATATGATCAGGCATGGAGTTGACGAGTTTGTCGAAATCGGCCCGGGCAAGGTTCTGTCTGGTCTCAACAAGAAGATCGTGGCCAGCATTCAGACACTGTTTGCATCAGATTCAGAAAGCCTGAGCGCGTTACTGCAGACTACGCCGGCCGGCGAATTAAAAGCTTGACAAAAGCTGTTAAAAGCTGTAAAAAACAGGCTCCTGCATTAAATAAACACACAATGAGGTAGGCATGAACAGTCCAGTAATTAACACCAGCGAAATGCCGTCAGCTGTTGTAACAGGCTCTGCGCGTGGAATTGGCCTTGAAATCGCCCGCGTCCTGGGAGAAAACGGCTACCGCGTAATGCTTTCAGATATCAATGAAGCTGGCCTCGAAGCTGCAAGCAAAGAATTAACCGGCGCCGGCATGACAGTCGCGACCTGCGTCGCTGACGTATCGAAGGCCGAAGACGCCGAAAAGCTTACCGAAGCTGCTCTTGCCGCTTTCGGGCGCATCGACCTTCTTGTCAACAACGCCGGCATCACCCGTGATGGCCTGATAATGCGCATGGATGAAGCCGCATGGGATCTCGTGCTCAAGATCAATCTCAAGGGCGCTTTTCTAATGTCTAAGGCTGTTGTCCGACCGATGCTCAAGCAGAAACAGGGCGCAGTCGTCAATATTTCTTCGGTGATCGGTCTGATGGGCAACGCCGGTCAGGCTAATTATGCGGCTAGTAAAGCTGGTCTTATCGGTTTTACCAAGAGCTTCGCCAAGGAATTCGGCCGCAAAGGCATCCGGGCAAATGCAATCGCTCCAGGCTTTATCAATTCTGATATGACTGCCGTTCTGCCTGATAAAGTAAAAGAGCAGATGCTGGCCCAGATTCCGATGAACACTTTCGGAAATCCCCGCGACGTCGCCAACGCCGTGGTTTTTCTCGCCTCAGACAAGGCATCGTATATCACAGGGCAGATACTGACCGTCGATGGCGGCATGGTAATGTCCTGACCCGTCCGCAAATTTTCAGGAGGAATTATTAAATGAGTAACTATTTTGAAGAAATCAAAAGAATCGTTGTTGACAAGCTCCAGGTCGATGAAAAACAGGTTACCCTCGAAGCCAGTTTTATTGAAGATCTCGGTGCCGACAGTCTTGACACTGTTGAGCTGGTAATGGACCTCGAAGAGCATTTCGAAATCGAAATTCCCGATGAAGATGCCGAAAAACTGAAAACCGTTAAGGACGCAGTTGACTACATTACCAACAAAAAAGGCTGATTGAAATCATAGCTTGCCGGCCGGTTTTTTTTTAAAACCGGCCGGCAGTGTCACTGGAGATCTCAGGTGAAAATTCTGCCACGACTCAAAATTGGTAAATTGCAGCCAAAATATCCGCTTATGCAGGGAGGCATGGCTATTCGTGTCTCTACAGGCAAACTGGCTGGCTCTGTAGCCCGCGAAGGTGGTATTGGCCTCATCGCTGGTTCAGGCATGGAACCAGAAGAGGTGCGCAATGAAATCAAGATTGCCAGAAGTATTGCCAATGGTGGTATTGTTGGTATCAACACCATGGTGGCAGCATCAGGATTTGCTCCGGTGATGAAAGCCGCCGCGGAGTCTGGCATCGATGCTTTGATTGCCGGTGCGGGCTTTTCACGGGATATTTTTGACATTGGTCGCGACTATGATATTCCGGTGGTTCCGATTGTTTCAAGTGATCGTGTTGCTGCTCTTGCCGAAAAACTGGGGGCTTCTGCCGTTGTTGTCGAAGGCAGCGAAGCCGGCGGCCACCTCGGAACCGAGCGCCCTGCCAGGGATATTTTTCCTGAGGTAAAAAAGGCCGTCAGTATTCCGGTTCTTCTTGCCGGTGGAATTATCGACAGACAGGACATAATCGACGCTTTCAATTTTGGCGCTGACGGCGTTCAGGTTGGTACCCGTTTCGCTGCGAGTTTCGAGGCTAATGTTGAAAAATCGTTTCATGACACCTATCTTAAGGCTAAAAAAGGCGATGTTTTTCGCATCATGAGCCCGGTTGGCCTCTGGGGCAACGCTTTGCCGACACCTTTCACCGATAAGGTCGCTGCCGGCACGGCGCATCATCCGACGTGCATGGGCTGCCTCAAGAAATGTTCAAGACGTTTCTGTATCATTCAGGCATTGATAGACGCCCGTGCCGGTGATCTTGAAAAAGGTCTCGTTTTTGCCGGTGAGCATGTTTATCGCATCAACGAGATTCTGTCTGTGGCAGAAATTTTCGAGATGTTTTTCAAAGATCTCGAATATCGCAATTAGCCGATAAATCTCTCTTTTCAACAAGTCACTACACCGGTTTCCGGTGATTTGCTATTGACTCAACAGCTCAACTCTGGTACAAACCTTTTGTAACTTTTTTAGACAGACTCAGGAGGCAACAAAATGAAACGCGTTTTTGTCACAGGCATTGGGGCAGTGACCCCGATTGGCATCGGAGTCGACCAGTTTGCAGAAAGCCTCAGGCAGGGCAAAAGCGGTGTCAGTCCGATCAGCTGTTTTGATGCTTCACAGCATACAGTTCAGATTGCCGGCCAGGTGAAGAATTTTGACCCTGAGCAGTACATGAATAAAAAAGAAGTGCGCCGCCATGACCGTTATTCGCAGTTTGCGATGTCGGCCGCTGCAATGGCCGTCAATATGGCTGGTCTCAAAGAGAAGAATTACGATCCTTTCAGAGTTGGCGTTACCGTGTCGACTGGTATCGGCGGTATTCATACCTTTGAAGAAGAATTCGAAACCTGTCGTGCCAGCGGCCCGGGCCGTGTCAGTCCATTTCTTGTGCCAATGATGATCTGCAATATTTCAGCCGGCTGTATTGCCATGGAATATGGCTTCAATGGCCCAAATTACTGTGTAGTTTCTGCCTGTGCATCTGGTCTGCATGGTATCGGTGAAGCTTTTCTCAAAATCATTCATGATGAATGTGACATTATGGTCTGCGGGGGTGCTGAATCAGCGATTACGCCGCTGACCGTTGCCGGTTTTGCCAAGATGAAAGCGTTGTCTACGCGCAATAGCGAGCCTGAAAGAGCCTCAAGACCTTTTGATAAAGACCGTGATGGCTTTGTCATGGGCGAAGGGGCAGGCGTTCTCGTTATTGAGAGCGAAGAAAGTGCCCGCCGTCGCGGGGCCAGGGTTCTTGCCGAAATCAAGGGTTATGGTGCCACTGCTGACGCTCACCATCTGACCGCTCCTCATCCCGAAGGCGAAGGTGGCTATCGCGCCATGATGAAGGCTGTCAATTTCATGAATTTTCCGATCGAGCGCATCAATTATGTTAATGCTCACGGAACCAGTACCCCGCTTGGCGATTTGGCTGAAATGAAAGCCGTACGTCGCGTTTTTGGCGATAAAATTGGCAATGTTACCATCAATGCTACCAAATCAATGATTGGTCACCTGCTCGGTGCTGCCGGTGCGGTAGGTTCTGTGGCTACAATCCTGCAGATGCAGCAGGGTTTCATTCACCCGACCATTAATCTTGAAAACGTTGATCCTGAGCTGCAGGATCTCGATCTTGCACCGCTTTCGCCCAAAAATAGACAGATTGATGGCGGTCTGGTTAACTCTTTCGGCTTTGGCGGGCAGAATGCCAGCATTCTGCTTGCAAGACCAGAATAATTAATAAATTCGAGGGGCTGTTTCGAAACTGTTCGAAACAGCCCCCTGCTTTATTTGGCCATAAAGAGTTAATAAAGATTCTACGAAACCCGCTCTTAAGGCCGTTGAATGTGTGTGTAAAATCCTGCATTCGCTTCAGAATGTACATACAATCAATAAAGCGTTTGCATATTAATGGTTTTTTTGTTTATAATTTTAGTGTGAAGAGGTTGTTGGGTTTTTAACATAGCTAAAGGAGAGGCTCAAGATGGAAATACTCAGAGTCGCATCATCGTCGAATCCGAAGTCTGTTGCCGGCGCCATTGCTGCAGTTCTCGAACAGGACAAACAGGTAGAACTGCTGGCTGTGGGTGCAGGGGCTGTGAATCAGGCAGTAAAATCAATTGCAGTAACCAGAGGTTATGTCGCGCCAAAGGGCATTGAGCTTTATACAATGATCGCCTTTGCCAAAATCGAAATTGATGGAAACGAAAAAACAGCAATCAAGTTCCTTGTCGAAGCACGCTGAATCAGATTTGATACTGCTTCTGTTCAGACTCGCCAACACCGCGAGTTGTTTTATACTCGCGGTGTGTTTTTGTCTGCTGCTGCTGCAACCGGTACCCCTTGAGGCTTCAATCAATGCCGGCCGCATTTACCAACTGCAGCAGAAGCTGATAGATAACCCCCGTGATATTGAGGCACATCTGAATCTCGCCATGGAATACAGCCTTGCCAATAACTTTGTTAAGGCGGTCGAGGCTTACTTTGTGCTGCTGAGAATTGATCCTGACAATTTTCATGCCTATAATAATCTTGGTATTCTTTATAAAAAGAGCGGTCAGTATCGCGACAGCCTGCACTGCTACAAACAGGCCGAGAGGATCAACCCCGATTCTTACTGGGTTCCGTATAATATGGGTTTGTGCTATGAAGCCATGGGCCGTATGCAGGAAGCCCGTGAAAGTTATGGCAGAGCCCTGTCGCTGAACCCTTCGTTTGCTCAGGCGCTGCAAAGACTGCGCGCTCTTTCTGAGGGCGGCGACAATGTTCCTCAGCTTCCGGGTCTTGAAGAGTCGCAGATTTACCTTGTCGATTCGGCTACCGGCCAGCCAAAAGCCTACGGCGGGCAACCTGCTGCTGACACGAAAGTTGAACCGGTTAAACCCGTGCAGACTGCGGCTTCTCCAAAAGTCGATCTGCAGAAGCCGCCTGAGCCCGCCGAAAAAATCTCTGAACGCCTTGCCAAAGAAAAAGAGAAGGGCAAAGAGGGCAAAAAGTTTCGTACCAACCGCAAGGGAGCCGGCGCAAGCATTTTTAATCAGGCTATGGATGCGCTCGATGCCGGTAATGTCGAAAAGGCCCTCGACCTTTATGTGACCTGCATTCTGGCCGAACGCGATTTTCTTGCCGAGCCCGAAAATGGTCTGATTAAAAAAGGCCTCGAATATCTTAAAGAGCGCCCGAACCGTATGCAAAACGGTCAGTTCTATCGTGGTCTGCTGATTTATATCTCTGGTAACCTCGACCTGGCCGTGCCCGATTTGAAAAGCTTCCTCGAAACCAGCGGCGGCGCGAAAAAGAATGCAAATTCGCAGTTTGTCGAAGAAGCTGCAAGAATTGTCGAGCGCTATGAAGCCGAGCAGGCCGAACGCGAAGCCAAGGCCAAAGAAAGGGCAGACGCGCTGACTGCTGCACAGATGGCTGCGGCAGCCCAGACACCGGTTGCCAGCGGCAGCGAAGAGTCGGAGCGGCCGCGTCCCAGTGATTTTGTCCTCAAGCGCATGAGCGTTGAACAGATTGTTGAAGAGGCTGACCGCTTGAGCCGAGAAAGTCGCCTTTCTGATGCAGTGGCCGTTCTCGAAACCGGTCTGGCTTCATCTCCTGACGATCTGCAGCTGTTGATGAAGAGTGCGAATGCTTATACAGACATGCTGCTTCTCAAGGGTGACCAGGAAGCCGGAAAAATGGCTCTTGCCAGGTTTGAAAAGATTTTTGCCAAGGCCCCGCCGAATTCACGTGAATGGGCGGTTGCCCAGGAAATGATTGCCGAGCTGAAAAAGCGAGTTCGTTAACCGGTTTTTACCATCGCAGACTGTAACCAGCCTGTAACTGGTCATCCCAGCCATAGTTGCGGTAAGTGCGCAGGTTTCTATACCAGGCAAATTCAAGAGTGAATTTTTCGCCGGGTGCCAGCCTGATTCCGAGAATCATGTCGAGGGTGTCCTTGTCATCGCCACCAAGAACTTCGCCGGCAATTTCGCCGATGACCGAAACATGTTTCGTGGCTTCATAGCTCAAGCCCATGCGATAGAGAAAGCGATCATCTTCGCCTTCTGAATCAATTACAGTGCCCAGTTCAAGGTTGCCGGTCGCCCGGTCAGTTTCACTGGTGGTAACGCAGCCGAACAGTTTGAGCTCATCACTGTTTTTTGAGCCGGCCGGCAGCATATTGTCGGGGTTGCCGGTGGTAACGGTTGTCACTGCACCGTAGGCAAAGCGGTAGTAACTTTTGTCAGGCAGATAGGTCGCTTTCATGCCGATTTTCATGTTTCCGAGACCGGTATTGCTGTCGGCATAACCGCCGAAAGTTCTCGGAGCACTTAGTTCCCAGTCGTGAATCGGCACTGTTATCGCCCATTCGGCCCATTTGCCGACCCAGTTAACTGATGATTCAAAGGTTGATACTGAGCCTTTTTCGGTTGAGTGAAAGCTGGTGCCCAGGCTACTGGTGAGTTTGTGATACTTGTATCTGGAGCCGAGAATTATCTGTTCAGGCTCGAATTTGTCGGCGGTGACTCCGACGAAAAAGCCCCCGAGGCCCTCTGAGTTGAGGGCATTGCGCGGCGAAGGCTTGAGCAGACCTGGCTTTTTCACCGGTTGCGGTTTGTAGTCGCCGAGTGAATATATTTCGTAGTCTGAGAAAGCCGGGTTATATTTTGGCGCTGCCGAAGCCTGTGTTGGAGCCATAAACAGACCGGCAGCAAGAAGCCCTGCCAAAATGACGTTCAAAGCGGTTGCTGATTTGAGTTTTTTACAGATTGGCAACAAAGTTTTTCAGCCTTTCTGAATGTGGGAATGCTTCAGGGCCCTGTGCCAGGCCCTGCAGAATTTTCTGGGCTTCTTTGCGGTTGCTGGCATTGTTTTTCTGCAGATACATAAGCACGTTTATCTGGGCCTGATAGAATTCATGTTCGCGCCGTGAAGGTTCAATTTTTGTTACTGCCTGGAATTCGGCGAGAGCTTTGCGGTATTCGCCGGAAAACATGTAGACAAGACCAAGATTTGAATGGGCGTCAACATCCATCGGGTCGACTTCAAGCATACGCTGCCAGATTTTTTCGGTACGGCCAAGAATGTTGAATTGTGCGTCTGGTTTGGGCTGGCCCTTGACCAGTCGCCACTGTTCAACAGCTTTGTCGGCCTGGCCGCCAAGCCAGTAGAGGTTTCCGAGGGCCAGGCGGGCGAGTGAATCTTTCGGGTGACTGACGGTTGCATTGGCATAGGCTTCGAAAGCATCTTTAAAATTACCCTGAACTGTATGCATGAACCCCAGGTTCAGCAGAATATCGAGGTTTTTCGGGTTTTCCTGGCGGGCTTTGGCCAGCTCAAGCAGTGCTTCTGAAATGAATCCGCGCTCTGCTGAATCAAGAGCTTTGGTAACAAGACCATCAGCTGGATCAGCCTTACGTTCGGCAACTTTCTCGGTGGTCTTCAGAGAAAACTTTTCGGCTTTGAGCTCGGCTGGCAGAGAGTATTTGCTGCTGCGGTCGCCGAGACCCTGCAGTTTTCTGACTACCCACTGCTTGTCTCTGTTGGTAAGAGTCTGGGCAGTGACCTCGCGGCGCAGGGGTGAAACCGGCGTCGGTGTAGATACGTTACCGAATCTTTCCAGTTGTTTGAGAACCCACATTTTATCTTCGAGGGTCATGGTATTTTTACCGTATTCGGCTATTGCCTGCTCTTCTTCGGGGCGTGGCTTAACTTCGACCTTGCGGTCGGCGTCACTCACTTTTCTGACCATCTGGTTCTTGACTTCAAGGGCGTCTTCAACCGATGGATACTGTGCCGGTGCCATCATTTTGGTAATTTCCCAGATTTTTTTGCGGGCATGCCGGCGAATAGAAGAATCGGCAGGAGCTTTTGCATAAAGAGTTTCGTAGATATCACGGGCTGGCTTGAGCCGGTTGAGGCGAATGCGGGTCATGCCGAGCAGCGCCATGCTTTTATAGTAATCGGGCTTCAGGCGCAGGGCCGCCAGGGCATAGCTTTCGGCTGATTCAAAGCGTTTTTCTTCATAGGCAAGCAGGCCCAGGTAGTAGCGTGGTTCCGGGTCTTTTTCGTTAAGTGCCTGCGCCCGGTCAAAGTATTCTTTCGCTTTTTCGGCTTTACCGAGCTTGTGATGCATTTTGCCGAGGCTCATCTGCAGCGGGAAATGATCGGTCTTAAGCTTCTCAGCTCTTTCCCAGGCTGCCAGAGCCGGCAGATTCAGGCCGGCTTCAGCGTACATCTGACCGAGGGCAAAGTGAGGTTCAAACCTTTCTGGGGCAAGGCGCTGACATTCAAGGTACTTTTCTTTGGCACGGGTAACCAGGCCCTTGGCCCTGAACGCCTGTGCTTCAGCCATCAGTTTCTCGATCGGTGCCGGTGACTTTATTTCGGGCACCGGCAGTTCAGCATGGCGCTCATGCGCAAGTTTCAGCTTTGCATGCAGGTCTGCAACCACTTTATGCAGAACTGACTTTTCAGTGAGCTTGCCACGCAGATTCTCTAGAGTGGCGATGGCTTCTTCGGCATTCTGAGTTTTGGCCAGACTGATCGACTTGAAAAGCAGAGCTTTGTGATGTGATGGATTCTGGGCGATAACGGCATTAAAAGCCGAAATTGCCGCCTGGTAGTTCTGAGTTATGTAGTTTGCCAGGCCGAGATTGTAACGGGCAAGCAGATAATTCGGCTTGATTTCGAGAGCCCGGTTGAAGGCATCGATTGATTTCTGTACTTCGCCGGTTTTGAAATGAACCCAGCCGAGAGTGTGGTAAAACTCCGGGCGCAGGCCATCAACAGCAAGTGCCTGCCTGATGTATTTAAGCGCGATGTCGAGATTCTCGACTTTTGTGGCCATGATGTATGACAGTCCGTTGAGAGCTTCGGCATGGTCTGGTTGAACTGCGATGGCTTCGTCAAAGCATTTTGCCGCATCGTCGATTCTGCCCATTTCCATGTAGCAGTGGCCAAGAATTGCATGAATTTCGGCAATGTCAGGGTGCTGAGTGCGCAAATAAAGCAGTCTTCGCACCGCTTCAGCATGGTTGCGCATGCTGACCAGCTGTTTTACTTCACGCAGCTTGGGAAAAACGTCTTCAAGTCTGGTTTCGGCATCTTTGCCGCCAATGCCGGGCATATCCTTGACATACTGTTCGACTTCGACCATTTTTTCGGTCTTTGCAACAGCAGTAACTTCAGACGGATTATCGCGGCGGGCAATCTGGTCCATCAGAAAGGTGATGGTTCTGATCGCTTTTTTTGCCTGTTCACTCTTCGGCGGGCTGTCTTTCAGCACCTGCCGCATCTGCTCGAGAGCTTCTTCAAGGTAGTTCTTTTCGGCGAGAAGAATGGCGCGTGTGTAACGGCCCTGAACGAAGTCAGGTTTGAGTTCGAGCGCCCGCTCAATATTGCGGATCGCTGAATCGGTCTCTTTTTTGCGACCATTGGCGATTGCAAGAACATAGAGGGAACGGGCGATCTCGTCTTTGAGTTTGCGCGTTTTAAGCTCGGCTTCGACTGCCTCATCGCTTTTGCCGGCATCGAGAAGGCGGCCGGCATTGGCGGCAAGGTCTTTAAGCAGCGTTTCTCTGATCAGAATTGCCTGTTCTATGGCGACTGTAGCCTGGTGGTAGACCTTTAGCTGCAGAAAGGTGCTGCCAAGTCTGAACCAGTTGTCGGCAGAAGACGGATTGATCTTGGTTGCCTTTTCGAACGAAACGACCGCTGCCTTGAAATCTTTGCGTTTATAGGTAAGAACACCGTGCATAAAGGAAGCCTGAGCGAGATTGCTGCGCAGAGCCGCCATTTTGCGGGCGGTTGCAACCGCCTGATCGTTCATCCCCTTTGAGCGCTGATCAAGAAAGATATCGCGGTACTCGTTAAGCTTCTTTTCAATGGCTTCGATCAGGCGGGCGGCATAATCTTCGGCTTCAGTGCTGTGATTGAATTCATAACTGAGGCCGGCAATATGAAACAGGGCGCGCTCATGTGCCGGGTTGAGTTTAAGGCACTGACGCAACGCATTATAGGCTTCCTTGCGTTTATCTGCCTTAAGACTGGCATATCCCAGCAGAAAGTAGCTCTGAGCGTCGCCGCCATGCAGGCGCACTGCCCGGGCAAACTTTTCGGCTGCGGCCGGATAACTTTTTTCGGTCAGCAGTTTGCTGCCTTCTGTTATCAGCTGCTGGGCCGTTTCCTGCTTTTTTTTCTGCTGATCACGACTCTGATTGGCAAGAATCTCGCGATTGCGCCCGTCGATCGAGAGCACGATAAGATCCTGAGCGCGTCTGCCTGCCGGGTGATCCTTCGGAGCGTCCTTGATGATACCGCGCCCGACATTCATCGCTTCATCCCATTTGCCTGCGGTATAGAGAGATTCCATTCGCGCCAGCGACTGTGAGATGCTTTCTTCGAAAATAAAGTCCATTGCCGCCGGAAGATGCACCGGCAGCAGAAAAGCAAGGAGGATCGTTGCCTTTATTATTCTCTTTATCATAATTCAGGAATAATATCGGCAGATGCAGGTTTTGACCTGAATAAAAAATCAGGGGCCCGGTGCGGCCAATTCGGCTTTAAGTTTTTCGAGTTCTCTGAAGCCCTTGTAAACATCATGAAAGCCCGGCGAGTAAGTGAGCCCGACAAGAACCTGCCCCAGTGCTTCAGAATTGCGGCCGGCAGCCTTCAGGAAAAGGGCGAACTCAAGTCTGAACTGTTCCGAAGCCGGGTCAAGCTGCAATGCCTGCTGATAAAACATTTCTGCTTCAACAGCGTTTCTTTTTCGGCTTAACCTGGCCAGATTTATAAAAAACAGAGCTTCGTTCGGGTTCAGTTCGGTTGCCTTTATTAGACATTCAAATGTGACTTTTGGCTCATTGCTGGCCATTTTGGCATTTGCGAGCAGTGAATAAGCGTTGGCATTGCGGGGATTTTCCCTGACGAACTTTTCGAGCAGGTCGGTTGCAGCGGCCAGGTTGCCGGAGCGAAGAAGTTCGTCGGCTTCTAAAATGATTGTCTGCTGCCACAGACTGATCGGGGCAGTTACCAGAAGCATTACGGCAATCAACAGCACGATGCTGCCGGTTGTTGCTGCCAGAACTTTCGAAGACTTTCTTTTTTCGGGCCCGAAATGCGTGGCAAGCATGCCCGCAACTGCAACTGATATGAGAAGCGAAGTTGGCAGAATTCGTGATGAAAAGCCGCTTAAATTCTGAATCAACAAAGATGTAAAAACAGCTGTGAAGATGGCCTGATGCGTGTGATCTGGCCGACTGTTCCAGGCGGTTTTGAAAAGAAAAATCGCGGTCAGAGCAAGAATCGCGGCCGAAAGAAAACCGGTTTCGATCATGCTATGAATGAATTCATTGTGAGCATTCATCGGGTAATCGCCGCCAACGATGCGGTAGCGCGGGTAAACCTGATTGAAGCTGTGCAGGCCATGACCGGCGATCGGAAAGCGCTTCAATGCCGCAAAAATACCCTTGTTTATGAGAGTGCGCTGTGCAAAAGTCATATCCTGAGGATTACCGATGCTCAAAAAGCGCATCTTGAAGGGTCCGATAAAAAATACGGCAGTAAGAATCAGGCCAACAAGTAAAAGTGGTCGCCAGAAACCTGGGTTGAGAGGTGCCTGGCATCGAAATATGAGAACAGCAGCGGTGAAAAGCCCGGCAGCAAGACCAATCCAGCCGCCGCGACTCAGAGTCGTGAAGATGGCAAGGCCTTCAAGCAGAATGGCAGTCCCCGCCAGAACCCGTTCAGAACGACTGCTGGCATTGAGCAGAAGGCCGAGGCTGAGAATGAAAAGAGCGGCAAGAAATGCGGCAAAAACGTTCGGGTCAGTAAAAATGCCTGCGCATCTGGTGCGAAACAGGCTGCGCGCAGCCGGGTCGAGCCAGGTAAGCGGAATGGGCGGTGCTTCGATGTATTCGTGAACGGCGATAACCCCATGGATGATGCCGGCCCAGGCTGCTGCCCGGTAAAATACTGAGTTGTTACCTGCAGATGTGAGAAGAGCAGCAATAACCAGACTGACCAGCCCGAGTGCGGCAGCTTTGATAAATACCGGCCACGAAACAGCGGGGTCGACCGATACCCAGACGCTTCTGGCGGCAAGAAAAAGCCAGACCAGAATCATAAACACTACAGAGCGCATTTGAATGCTCAGGTTGAGCTGCCGCCTCAATAGTTGCAGCCCCAACCATACTGCCCCTGCTCCTGAGCTTATTTCGAGCAGAAAAGTGGCGTGCAGTTCACTGAAAAAATATAGAAAAGGAAAAACAAGCACCACCAGCCAGGCGGCCAGTGGTGCTGAAATTCGCTTAATAAAGGCAGGTTCTGAGGTCATTCAGAATCTTCAGTTTCTTCTTCGTTGTCTTCTTCTTCGGAAGCTTCAGTTGGTTTGGCAGTGTCGGCCGGCTTTTTTGCTGCTTCTGGAGTCTGTTCAGACAGTTCCTTTTTTGTGGGTTCAGTTTTTTCAAGAATTATCCACTGGTTGGCCAGTTCGCTCATCGTCAGAATGCACTGGCGATAATTCTGGTAGGCGGCATCACTCAAAAATTCATCTTCTCTGGCGATGAAGCGGTCTGAATAGATCAGCTGCCGGCCGTTCTGATTGAGATTCGACATGAAAGCCAGTGCCGGCGATACGTGCTGATACTGCTTGTTCCAGGTAACCCAATTGAAGTTTTCAGGCATTTCAAAAACTATGGTCTGCTGATTTTCTTCTGTTGCCCAGTACTGCATCGGGTAAGTGCGGGTTGCAAGGCTGGCAGAGCCTGAATCATAGTTTACCCAGAAGTTGGTGAAGGTCATGATTTTGTCTGAGGCCAGCTGAGCTGCTTCGGGTATGGTGTATTTCAAGGTCAGCACTGCCGGTCCGTTGAGATCGTTCATGTCAGAGAAGCCGAAACTCTGCAGAACTGCACGCGGATGCACCTTTTTAACGCGGCGCTCAGCGTAGTTCTGCTTTTCTTTCTCTTTGATCGACTTCAGCTCACGAATGCCGGCTTCGTATGGGCCGCGGTAAAGAAGCGATTCCTGCACATCCATGTTGCCGTTTTCGAGAATCTTTACCATCACCGTGCGGTCAAAGCGGTTCCAGTCGAAGGTTTGACGGGGCAGGGTGTCATAAAAGAACTTGCCGCCGGCAGCATCGTGAAAAACAGCGACTGCCCCCTGCAGGTAGGTCGGAATATATGAGAAAGGCAGGTATATCGAGCCACCGTCTGTGTAAAACGGCTGGCCGTCAATGACAATTTTCAGAATGGTTTCTTCAGCAAGACCAAGGTTGCTGTGATCTTTGACGGTAACCAGTTCGCGTTTCCCTGCCGAGAAGCCGGGATATGATTCGATACCTATTTTCTGTAGAGCAAAATGCAGCAGAGCGAGATTCGACTGAACGTTGCCGTATTTTTTGGTGAGAGTCACATTCGTCGATATCGGCTTGAAGCTGCCCATTTGAGCGATTCCCATGCCGACATCGCGAATGTCTTTATTGATCGTTTCGTAGAGTCTGCAGACTTTCTGGTAGGCGGTCATTTTGTCGCTGAGTCTGGCTCTGGTGATAAAATCATCGAGCAGGGCCGGTGTCGGGCGGGCGGCATCATAGGCCTCGGCAAGCTTTTTTGCTGTTGTTTCCCAGCTGTATGGCTGATAAATTACGACTCTCGGAAAAATGCGACTGCGCGCCAGCATGTTCTGCTCAGGAATGAAACCTTTGGGGTCAGAGAAAATCCACTTCCAGACTTTTTTGTCGCTCTGGCTTTTCTCATGAAACTTCGGGGTATTTTCTCCGGTCCACTGCATCTGCAGCTTGTTCAGCTGCATACTGGCCGGAAAAGTTACCGACAGTTCTTCATGCAGAACCGGTTCTCGTTCACCGAAGGTGTTTGAGAGGGTAAATGGCTGCACTTCATCGATGCCCGAAAGTTCGCGAACGAAGCTGTAGTCGATGATGCTGCCGATATCGACTTTTTTGAGAGCCATTTTGAATTTTTTGATTCTGGCGTATTCGGGAGTGCCAGACAGAAGGGATTCGTCAGAGATCGCATCGTCGGTAACGTGATAAACCTTGCCTTCGGGTGAGTAGGTATGGGCATACTCAAGCTCGCAGGCTTCGCGATCGGTGTAATAGTAGAAAGACTGATTGGCCATTTCCAGCCCAGGTTCTTTGAGAATCTGTATTATTTCACGGGTTCTGATGACGAGTTTGTTTTCTGAAACGTATTCAAGGTCATTAAGGCGATAAAGAGTTACGTAATCGGCATTCTGAAAAAGTGCCGGATCGGGCAGGGTCTTGAGAATGCCGCTTGCTACCGGTTCGGTAATGCTGGCGACGTTTTCAATTTCGTCCCCTTTGCGCACTTTTGAAATGAGGATGTGGGCAACTTCAGCTTCTTTGAATTCACGCAGGCCATGGTTAAGCTCTTCAAAAGTTATTTTGCCGTCGGTGATTTCCTTGAGGCGGCCGACGATTTCTTCACCTTCGTTGAGATAGAGAACGTCGGCACTGGCGGCAAAAGTAACTGCAAGAGCAAGAATAAGAGTTATCAGCAGCTTTTTCATTTGCTGTCTCCTTCGCTGGTGAGTGGTTCGGTGGCAGAGGCGTTAACTGCAGCATCAACGGTAGCAGATGCGCTCTGAGCGGGTTCAGGTTTTGCTTCGTTCTCTTCAAGAAAGATTTTCTGTTTTGAAGAATGGGCGATTCTTTCGAGGTCATTCTTGAATGCCTGGTAATCGGCCACCGGCACGATTCTGCGTGGGAAAGCCAGTTTCCGGCTGATGTTAATGGTGTCGCCCTGCTGGTCATAAATGATTTCGAATTCGACATAAGGACTCTGAACTCTGAGAGCCGGTGGCAGAAACTTGACGTTGAAGGTTTCTGGCAGCTTGATCGAGACCTGGTCGGTTCGCAGGCGCGAGGTGCTGTATTGAATGTCGTAGCGCCTTTTCTGCAGACTGACTTCAGAGAACCCGAGCTCGAAATATGGCACTGAAAAGATCATATATCGCCCTGATTTGGTGGCAAAACGATTGAGAGTATAGGCCGAGCGGGCTTTGAATTGAGTATTGAAGTCGAGCGGATCGGTGTGGGTGGCGATTTCGAGAACATAATCAGCGGTCAGGGCCGAAACCGACTCTCTGATCTGCCTTTCGTATTCTTCAGGCTTGAGGTTGCGGGCAGATTCGCGAAAGCTTGCTTCAGATGAGCCATTCTGCGTGCTTTCGAAGTCGATGCGGGTCGTACCATCGGCTGAGAGAGTAATGTTGCGGGTAACATGCACGGCATTGTCTTCGGGCGGGGGAAGAGGCACCTGGTTACGGGTGCCAAGCATGGTGTTGTCGGCAATCGTGTCGTGATCGTCAGATCTGAAGTAGGGGTAGCGGTA
Organism: Candidatus Rifleibacteriota bacterium; assembly: GCA_029560455.1. The sequence continues at coordinate 1,744 of JAKQKW010000358.1, read as the reverse complement.
ATCGGTCGCAGTAGAATCGAGATAGAAGATGCGGCCGTCGAGATGCACTTCGGTAATGCAGTGATTGTCGTCGAACACCGAAATATCTCTTACGGCTTTGCCGGCATCGTTGGTTCTGACGCCAACCGGGTAAGCTTCGACGCCAATGTGCTTGAGCATGGTGGCGAGCAACATACCCTTGTCGGTGCAGTCGCCATAGCGGTTTTTCAGAGTTTCCTCAGCCGGGTGTCCGACCTGGTTGCTGGCGAGATTGCCCTTGATCGAGATGTATCTGATCTCTTTCTGGCAGAAAAGGTAGAGACGGGCAATTTTCTCGTTCAGATCCTTAGCGCCTTCGATGAGTTCATCGACCTTTTTCTTGACCATGTCTGTCAGCTGAAAGCGTTTTTCAAACATTGGTTTGAGCTTGTTGTGAACATAGGTGAAATCTTTGTGCAGGCTGTAATAGACGCACGGAACGACGTCGCGGTAGGGCGGCATGAACGGCTCAGAAATGACTGGGGGCAGGTCAGTCATTTTCCAGGTGTAGATGACCGAATCGACCGCTTCGATTTTTTCGGGTTTCGCCAATTCTGCCGGGCAGTTATAGGCGACATAATGCAGTTCTTTTTCGTGCGGAACGCTGACTCGCAATATCGATTCACCGACCGGCGCGCTCCACTGGAAATAGTTGCGGCCCTGAAAAAGGTTTGGGTCGAACGGGTTATATTCTTCGGTTTCGTAGCAGTAATCGACAAGGCTGCCGACTGCCACTTCAGGAATAGTGAAGCTGAGTTCCTGATACTGGTCGAAGAAGACGCTGCCTGAAGTGCCCTTTGAGATTTTTATCTGATCGGGTTGCAGGTTGTGAACAGTGCCGTCAGGCAGCAGACACCTGGCGTGCAGAACCCTGATTCGCTCGCGGTTCGGGTCGAAGCTGAGCGAAACCTGGGCTTCCCAGAGGGCCTCTTCTTTGGCGATATAAGAAATGCTGCGGTAACGCGAAAGGTTGGTGCCATCCTTGCGGTGCTGGTAGTTACCTTCTTCGCTGACCAGTATCGACTGAGCATCGGGGAATTTGTTCAACAGTTCAAGAGCTCTGGGCATAAAAGCAGCGAGGTCGCTGCTGTCGGTTGCCATGTTCTCTTTTTTCTGTTGGCGAGCGCTGAAGCTGATGTTTTTTATGTCATTTCTTGCCAGTTCGGTTGTTTCAGAGCCGAGCTGCATGATGACCGTGTCGTTTCTGTAAGTTACCTTGTCCGCTTCCTGGGTAGAACCATCTGAAAGGGTTACTACTGCAGAATTTCCTGTGTTGACCAGAACTAGAAAACAAAGGAAACACATCAGGGATGCTCTGATAATCGTTTTCAATGTGTGCCTCCGACAGATTTGTATGTTGCAATTATAGTGATAAAAGGCATGGATTAAAAGCAAAATCTGTAAGAATGACCGTTTGAGCTAAAACAAAACAGGCGCTGCCTTTTAGGGGCAGCGCCTGCTGAAAGGCGTTTAACGCTTATTTGGGTGCATTAACCGGGTTGCCGGCGGCTACCCAACCGTCGATACCTTCCGGGTATTCGATCAGGTTAGTATAACCAAGCGATTTGAGGTGGGTATAGAGCTTGTGGCTGGCAGGGCACTTGAGGTTGGCGCAGTAGGTTATTACCAGTGACTCTTTGTTGGGAAGGACTTTAGCGATTTCTTCGGCTTTAGATTCCGCATTGAGTGACTGGGCACCCGGGATTCTTCTGCCATCATCATATTT
>JAKQKW010000475.1 GCA_029560455.1 Candidatus Rifleibacteriota bacterium | reverse complement strand
TAATGTCAGCCACGTAGACCGGCACGTAGTCGCCAGGGGACGTGACCCTTGTCATCAGAGGACTATTACCCTGGGAAGCCGAAGTCTGATAATACATGGTATTGAGCGAAACCGAGTAAAACAGTCTCAGATAAAAAGTTCCAAGCCCATTGGTCAGGCCGGAATGTGTGACTGTCAAGGTTTTATTGGCACTCTGCCATTCATGCAGAGGCGGCGAAACAAGACTGGGCAGAGTGGTCCACTGAATTTCGCGGGTAATCTCATACCGTTCAGAATTAACATAATACACGAGTCGATAATTACCCGGAGTATTGCTGATTACCATAATTTCGCTGCTGTTTGCCTGGCTGTTGCTTACAAGGTCAGATCCCGCAACCTTTTTACCATCTGCTGATTCGATATAACCAGTTATGCCTGCACGGTTGACCGAAGCAAAGATCATATTTTTTTCATCTGCAGGCTCGTAGCGAATGCCAGGGCACAGAGAAGGTCTTATATCCACCACGCTCGTCTCACCGCTGCCACCACCGCCACCGCAGCCACTGACAAGCAGAACTGCAACCAGCATACAGGCAAAAATTGCTGTGAATGATTTAATTATTTTCATTTTGCGTCTCCAGGCGGGATTTGAGCAGATACTAGCATTACTCTGCCATCCATGTCCACACAACGTGGCACAAAGAAAAAGATAAATATCAAAACTTTTTTGCCTGAATGGAGTAAAATATCTGCTGTCAGCTCAAAATTTTACTGCTATAATACCACCCATGGGATTAACAAGCGATCAAATCATCAAGAGAGCCTCCCAGTGCCTGAAGAAAGGCCAGAATAAAATCAGTGCGGAGGTCGCCCTCGGTATTGCCTTTTATGAAAAAGGTGATATTGATACCGCTATTGGGCATTATCTCAACGCTCTGGTTCATTCGCCAGACAACGCCGAAGCCCATGCCGGTCTTGGCATGTCATACGCCCGCCAGGGCAATCACGAAAAATCGCTGGCGCACCTCGAAAAATCATGGCTGAAAAACCCTGACTGCAGTCTGCTGGCCAACTGGCTTGCCGACGCCTATTTTGATGCGGGTAATTTAGATCGGGCAATAGAACTGTATGCCGAAGCTCTGCGTCTGAACGCCTCAGATAATAACGCGCAAAACGATATGGCCGATGCCTACAGACTTAAAGGCGATTTTGTCAAAGCGCTCGAACTTTATGACCGGGCCATCGCCATCGATCCCGGCGACACCAATGCCATGCTCGAAAAGGGGCAGTGCCTGATCGCCCTCAAACGCCCTGAAGAAGCGCTTTCCTGTCTGACCGCCCTGATTGAAACTTTTCCGGCCAGTCGCGACAGCGCAACAGCCATGGTGGTTTGCGGCACGATTCTGGCGCGGACCCGGCAATTCAACAAAGCCTCTGCCTGGTTCGAAAAGGCGCTTGAATTTTTTCCTTTCAACCGCCAGGTTCTTCTGCAGGCTGCCAGCTGTGCCATGAATAATGGAGAACATGATAAAGCCCGCAGTTTTCTTAACCGCATTCTTGATCTGAATCCCGCCGATCAGCGTGCTGCTGAACTTCTGAACAAGGTTGGCCGCAGATGAGTAAATGTTCTTTAAACTCAAGACGCGGCATGCTGGTGATTATCGTCGGTGGCGTATTAGTGTTCTCGATGATCATTTTTCTCTCGCTTGTCAACCGGGTTCGCCATGAAAGCGCCGTTACCAACCGCGTTTCTGTCAATGAGCGCCTCTACCAGATCGCCTCGGCCGTGGGCCGACTTGCGGTTCGCAAGCTGCAGAAAGATTTTGAAACGCGCGACCCGGAATATGGTCTTAAAATCGTGCAGGCGGCGTTTTCTGACAAAACCGGGCCGCAGGCAAGCGTCGATTACACCAAAGTCATAAAAAGCCTCGATGTTCTTAAAGAAATTATGACCCGCTTCAAAAGCGAATGGGGCGACCGTGGAGAAATCGACTTCAGCATCAGCTACATCGCCGATCTGGGCAAAAAATTCCCCTTCAAAGCCCCGATTGCCGGTATGAGCAACAGTCCCTACGAACGCAAGGGGCACATTGAGTTCACCATTACCGTTTCCCATCTCGGGGTTTCCAAAGTATGCCGTGTACGCAAAGAATTTCTGCTCACCAGGCTGCTGGCACCGCCATTCTATCGCTTCACACTGTTCTCGCATCGCGGCGCCACCATCGACAAAGACCTGGCAAACCAGACCTTCGTTAAGGATGATGGCAAGCTCAGCAATTCCAACCGGCCGATGGTCTGTCTCAACCGGCTGATCCGCAAAAAGAAGGAAGGTATTGAAGGCCTCGATTTCCGCTTCAACCGTGCCGACAATATCGTTAAAAGTGGCACTCCGTCTTTTATCAAAAACGGCTGGATATATCTGGGCGGGCGCGGCCAGCAGAAAGATTCCAAGGGTGAAGAGGGCAATCTGATTCTGAATGTTCTCACAGGCAGCCATGATGACATGCTCGAAAACGCTTTTGGCGAATATTTTCATTTTTATTTCAACCCGAATTCTGCCGGCTGGCTGATACTCAAAGACTGGTCTAAATGGCTTAATACCCAGATACCAGGCAACGAAATTACCGCCGACGCAAGTCGAGTCATGCTCGCCTTCGTAGATTACGGCTACTACCGCGGTCTCTGGGAAATCCCTTTCAGAGACAATTATCTTTTCAAAACCGCAATCAATATGTATAAAGCCCGCATGAACAACGAAGACATCAACCGCGGCAACTCGATGCACCTGTTCGGCACCCCGGCCCTGTGCACACCAACCCTCGTCTTCGGAAAAATCAAGCGTCGCTTTGCACGCACCTTTGCTTTCTACTTCAGCGAATCCGCGAGGGTATACCCGATGCGCGCCTTTACCAATAACGCCGCCGTCGAAAGTTTTGTCGGGGAAGAAATATATGAATGGTACAAGGATCTGCCCGGCCAGACCGCCGATGAAAGCTTCATTCAGACCTTTATCAGCGCTTTTAACGCCAAGGTAAAAGCAACCGAATATCAGATCGGTCTGCCCGACCTGACTCCACCTCTCTGTGGTCTTGACCCCGAAATCCGCGACTGGGAACCATACATTACCGGTCTGCATAATATCTGTGACCCGGGTGGCCCCGATCGGCCATGGGCAGATGTCGTGCCCAAAAATGGTTACGTTGATGCCGGGCCCGAAGCCCTATGCAAGCCTGATTACGAATTCAAGAACGACAAGGAAATCTACTACAACGGTAATATCAGGCAACTTGAACCGGGCGACGGTTACCTCAAAGATCGTGTCAGCTATGCCCTTCCAGGAGAAGAGGGTAAGCCAACCTATCTGAGTAAATCCGACTTTTTCAATAACCACTTCATTATCGAAGAAAAAGGCAAAAAACTGCTGTATCTTAACCAGATCATCAGTTTTGATGGCGATCTGGTCATTGATGAGCCGGTAGAAGTGGCAAAGGGTGGCATAATTCTCTGCTCAGGCAAGGTTGACATTCAGGCTCCGATCATCAACCCCTACGCCACAACTACTCCTGACAATCCTGATGCATTCGGATACCTCACCATAGTTGCCGACAAGGGTATCACAATTTCAGCAGGCAAATCCGGTTCGGGGCCCCTGCCACAGGTGCATGGCTTCTTTGTCAGCGTCAACAATGGGAATGGCCGTGTTAATATCGGCAAACCCATGCACATCGTCGGCGGCATTGCCAGCGACAACATTGAAGACCTGGTTAAAAATGGCTGTGTAATCGAATGGGGCTTTGACCCGGCAGAGATCTCGGGCGGCAGAGATATGTCCACACCTGACTTTTACGGCCTGGCAATGGGCCCGCGTGATCTTGAAATAATTACAGAAGAATAAAAACTTTTTGCAAAGATGTCGGTATTAATTGAAT
>JAKQKW010000391.1 GCA_029560455.1 Candidatus Rifleibacteriota bacterium | reverse complement strand
AGTTGAAGTCAGCTTGAAAGGAAGAAGTGGAGATGATATATTTTTCATTGAAAACCCTTTGGGTGAAATTAGTAAAGGCTTGGTAACTCTTACTAAAACACATTCCAGAGGGTTTTTCAATTCCCTATATCTATTTCAGGGAGTGCTTGTCGGTACAGGCCTCAGCCGCCCAAAGCCTCGATTGCCTGCTGCTCTGATGGGTAAGCATCGCCCATCTGCAACAGACCAACCATTTTAAAAACCCCGCCGGCAAGCTCACTGAGACCGGTAAATGCTAGTTCACCATTCTTTTCGTCAACGATAATCTCGGCCAGCTCGATAATCTGGGCAATACCCTGCGAGTTGATTACCGGCGAAGCCGCAAGATTGAGAATAAACTTCTGGTGTCCTTCCGGCAGGGCCTTCTGCACGGTGGCAAAAATCGCCGCACCGCCATGCTCATCAACATAGCCGCAGGGCCTGATAATGAACACACCATTGATATTTGCTGTGGTAATTGTGAAATTGCTCATGCCCTGATGTTAATGTTTCTCAACTTCGATGTCAATTGTTAAAAAGCGGTCAACAACTCGCCAGTCAAGATTCCGCCGCGCTCACCGGTAATTTTCAGCTGCCCATGGAACCCGTTGCCAATCGCCGGCAAATCACCCGTTTTTTCTGGAAAAAGCACGCGATAGGTCTTCTGCTCAGCCTGGTCAGCGATGTCGACCTGCCTCTGTGACACGTCGACACCTGAAACGATACCTTTAATCGTACGGGTCGTATTGCGTGAATGAGCAGCCACCTTTTTGCCAGATTTTGGCATCTTCGGAGCCGAAGATGGGGGCGCCATAAAAAGAAACCAGATCAGAGCTGTCAATACCGCGCCGGTTGCATAAGCAACCATGGCAAATCTGACCAGGCCCGGGTCGGGTTCACTCTTTTTCTGGCTTTCCTGGCGGATTTTCTGAATTTTTTCAAGCTGGTAGGCTGATCGCTGATTCTGGCTCCGCTTTTCCTCTTCGAGTCTCTCTTCGGCAGCGGCAAACAGCCCGGCTTCGGTTTTTGCAGGATCGGCAGCGATAATTTTTGCCACCAGGCCGGTATACAGTCTGGTATAAAGTTCTGCCCTCGTTGAACGACCACTTCTGGCTTCGACATATACCTGAAAAAAAGTTTCTTCGTCAGCATTTGAAAGCAGTATCGAAAAAATCTGCTGCTGATTCTCTTCGTCACCTTCGTTTTTAAGTGCTGTAAGAAGAATCTGACTCACAGATGCATAATCGAAATGGGCCAGGCAGAAAATTGCGTTACGCCGCTGCACCGGTCTGATTGAATGCAGCATCTGCTCAACCAGTGAAATTGCCTGTTTTTTGTCAAAAAGAGCAAATACCTTGATCGCCGCGACCTTGACCTCGTCGAAACGATGCTTGATCAACTGTGGCAGCAGCGGGTGCAGCGCCTCAGGGTTAACCACGCTCAGGGCATCGATCGCAGCCGTCAACAGGTCTGCATTGTCACTTTCGAGACAGCGCAGCATCAGCTCGGTTTCCTTGCGCGTACCGGCCCGTTCTATGACTCCGAGAACGGCTATCTGCTCTTCTACCGGCAGCTGCGAGAAAAAGCCAACAATGCTCGCCATCTGTTGACCGTAGTTTTCACGGTTGATCGCATCATAAATTTTGTGACGCCGTTCGGGCAGAATTTCAATAAACGCCTGCTGCTGAACCGCCTGTTCTTTTCTGAGGGCAGCTTCGGGCTCAAGCCTGGCGACATTTTCAGGCTCAAGACGGCCCGATTCAAGAAACTGCCTGACCCTGGCAACAATTTTTTCGTCGCTTTCCTTTTTGAGAAAGTCATTGATAAGGGTGCGAGGGTCTTCAACGCCATGCCTTATCAGCTCACACAACTTCAATGCTGATTTAAGACGGGTTTCGGCATCACCCGACTTCAACCCGAGACTGAAACGCTCAATATACAGGCGAATACGCTTTTCTCTGAAGTGACTTTCGAGAACGTCAAGCATCTGCGCCGGCTCAGCATTAACCAGGCCGGCCTGAAAAAGCGACTGCAGAACCCCTTTAAGAATTGTGTCTATGAGCTGGTATTTTTCACCGACGCAGGCTTGTCGCGCCTCGAGCAGACGCAGCGGAATCTGCCGGTCGGGGTTGGCCATGAAAACCAGACCAGCTTTTTTTATCAGCTCAGAGTCGGTTTCGACACTTATGTAGCGCAACATCAGCGATTCGATCTGCTTGAACGGAAAAAAAAACGAATGGAAAAGAGCCGCCTGTTTCTCTTCTTCGCTGTTCGAAAAAAGCATTGACTCGAAATGTCGCAGCGCTTCGCTCGGGTCGAATCTGTAGAGAATTCTGACCGCCCGCGACCTGATGCCAGAATTGGCATTGAGAAGCAACGGCACAATATGCTCGCGCAAACGCTCGGGGCTGAGTTTTTCGAGCGCTTCGACCGCAGCGCTCAACACTCTGGGGTCATTGTGACTGCATAAACCTGCAACCGCATCGACGTCTTCAGATGCGCCAAATTTTTTCAGAAATTTTAAAACCGAAGGCAGCAGTCGTGCCGAAAAACCCACCCAGCCTGATTTTCTCAGTTCATCTGCGACTGCCTGAGCATCGCCTCTTTTAACCGATTCGAGATACAAAGCCAGTGAAATTTCGTCTCTGGCAGGCTGGCGCAGCAATTCAGAAATCCCGCTGCGATCTGGTCGCGCCTGCTCACCAGGTTCAAAGCGGGCAAGTACCTTCTGCATGTGAAATCTGATGCCGGGCTCACATTCGCTCGCCAGCAGGTTTCTAAATTCAGCAATCTGCAAACCTGTCAGCGGCATTTCCTCTATGCGCGACAGCACAGAGAAGCGGATCGAAGGATCCGGAGAACTGAGTTCCGCAAATAATTCTTTTACCGGATCCATCAGCCCTTCTTGTCAGTTTTTCTTAAGCAGTTCTATTTCTTTGGCCAGCAGGGTGAATCCCTGTTTAAATGGCAAAGCGAGATTGAACATCTGGGAAGCCGTAGCGCGATCGCCGTTTGCCAGCATCAGCAGGCCGATATTGCGCAGAACGTAACGCTGCAGGCTATGCTTGCGGTTCGCATAAAAAGCCTTTTTTAGAGCTTCTTCGGCAAGACGCTTCTGACCCTGGCTCCAGAAAACCAGCCCCTTGAGGTTCAGGGTCGCGATTTTGAGGTTTTCAAAACCGGCAGACTTCTGCAAATCGATCTGTTTTTCGAGTTGTTCGATAAAACCTGCAGCATCAGCATGGTTTTTGCTCTGCCAGGCTTTTACTGCAAGAACATAAAGACCATTGAGCTGGTCCAGCCGTTTTTTTTCGATATCGATGCCAGACTCAGTCAGTTTTCCGGCAAATTCCGGGTCTGAATTAAGGTAACCCTGCAGCTTGTCGAACATTTCGACATCGGTCTGCGCCTGATGCGCTGAAATAAGAGCATCTTCAAAGAAAACCGGTCCGCGAAAGCCACCTTCAGGAGCCAGGCTGTCATCATAAGAAAGCCACATGTCGCCACTGAGAGGGTAGAACGACTCGTCAGCAAACAGGGCAAAGGCAACGTCAGCATAAAGCTTCGTTTCTGCCGGCCAGGCATTGACGGCAGCAGTCATTTCGACAGCGTTGTCAGTAAAATCACGCTGTATTCTTGCAATCAGGTCAGCTTTTGGTGCCGCCAGCGCCACTTCTGCCACGATTGAGCCCTGATTCAGATAACTGTTCGGCGTAACAGAGAACTTGATCTCGCCAGAAGCGCCTTCTTTAACTTCGGCAATAGTAGCGGTTTCGGGTTCAGCTTTCCAGCTTTCCGGCAGAATAAGCCTGACTTTTGCACCGCTGAGGCTGCCGATCAGAGAGCGAAGGGTCACTTTCATTTCTACAGGCTGGCCCAGCTCCGGCGGAGCAGCCAGAGAAGCCGAGAGACTGCACCATTCCGGGATCTGTACAGTTGCCGCATGAGTCTGGAATGAAGACACAAGAACCAGCAGCAGAATAAGATAAAGTTTAAACCAGGGTTTGATCATGGCAGTCTCCTTTGCCGGTTCAATTAAGCTTGCGAACGATTTCGTCGTCGTTCACCGGGGCAAATTCATCGCTCTCTTCGGCATCTTCAGGTTCGGCTTCGGGCTCAGGCTTTTCTTCAGGCGGCTCAGCGGCAGGTGCGCCCGTTTCAGCCTGGCTGTAAACCAGCTTCATAAACTGCGGAAAAGTATCGTCGACCATGTGCACCAGCACCATCATCGCCAGATCAAACTGCCGACGCGTCATGGTGCCGTCTTCAAGAATATGCTGACAGCAGGCCGACAGCGATCTGCCGTCTTTGCCGATTTCGAACCTGATATCGAGAATCTCGCCGGTAACCTGCATGATGAACATCAGAATCTCAAGACGCCGCAGTTCGACATTGCGGATAAAATTCGGCACCCGAAAAATCAGATGGCTGTTGTGATGGTAGATAACCAGGTGCATGGTGAGATTGTTGCCCTGCATGTAGAGCTCGACAGCATCTTCACCCAGCTGGTTGAAACGCATATTATCAGAAGCCAGATACCCCATGATATCGTTTATTACCGGCAAAGTCTCGAACCGTCTGCTGTCGGATCTGTCGTTTTCTGCGCTCATCTTGGCACCTCGGCGATAATTCGTCTGAATTCTTCTGATGATATATCAAATGCTTTGCAGGCAAAACCAAGAATTTTCTTTTCGGATTCTTCGATGATGCCATCTCTGAACGCTGCCTGGCAGAGGTTGCGAAACAATCTCTGGTGACTGAATTTTTCGCGCAGACCACCGGTAACTTCGATCCCGGCAAGCTGGCGGCGCACGTTATTGAACATGGTTATATAAGCGTCTTCGGAAACATTCAGCGCAGTTCGCAGCCGCTGCAGCAGTTCGCGCTCTGCCGGCTCTATCTGCCCGTCTCGCATCACTTCCAGCAGCACCAGCGAAAAGAACTCGGCAACGCTCAACGGCGATTTTCTGACTTCTTCCGGGGTTGAGGCAGCTGTTTCAACCGGAACAAATCCTTTGAGCACCGTAACAAAAGCAGCATTGTCGAGCCGGCCCTGCAGGCGCGAAAGAATGCGTTCGGCTCTGATTCGACACCAGGCGGAAACTGTCTTTTCAGCCTGAGTCTGTGGGGTCATGCCGGCAAGCAGCTGCATATTACCGGCAGCTGCGCCCCAGGCGCCATTGAGTATCTGTGCTTCGATCAGCCGCTGCAGCTTCTGAATCTTTGAACCGGCCATGGCACCATTTTCGTTGTGCAGCTTTTCAGAATAATCTTCAATAACCATATCGAAACGCCCGGCCGATTTAAACAGATGCCGCTGCACCGCGCCAATCTCTGAGAAATGCATCAGCAGACGCAGATTGAGTTCAGAAAATTCCGGGTTGTTTATCTGCCCACTTTCGAGCAGCCACCCTGCCCGACGCAACAGCGCATTGAAATAAAAATTGTCTCGTTCGAGGGCATGAGCGAACAACTGCTGGGCATCATTCTCCCGCCCTGATTTCTGTAGCAGAATACCAAGATTGCAGAAAGCTTCAGGCATATCACCGGCAAGCTCGATGGCTTTATGGTAGCATTTCTCAGCCGCATCAATTTCGCCATTGAGACGCTTGCACAGCCCAAGCAGGTTCCAGGCGCGCGCCAGTGAAGGGTCTGCCGAAACGACACCCTGATAAAAACCGGTAGCGGCAGCGATATCGCCGCCAGCCTGGCACCTTATGCCTGCCGCAAAAGAGCCGGTTACATCGAAACTTTCACATTTAAAAATGGCACTTTCTTCGAAAGAAGCGCCTTCTATCGCATCTTCGCGGCAAAAGACCCGCAGCGGCAAAGAATTCAGCCGGGCAACCGTCTCGGCGGCGGCCATATCGGCTTTCAACAACTCAGCACCGGTGGCAAACGAAAAGATACTGAGCCCGCCGGTATCGGCAAGCAACGACAGATTGTCGGCCAGCAGTTCGTTCCAGACCGCCGAAGGAGCAGAGAAAACAAGACAGCCGAATTGTGCGTTTTCAATCAGCCTGGCAGAGATATTCATGCTCGCTCCTGTAATCTGTATAAAATCTTACAGTTCTGGCGGAAAAGCAGAACCCTTGTCGGAAGTACTGTAAACGCCAAATTCTGTCAGGCCCCACGGCCCGCCCGGCGCCTTTTGAAGAACCATTTCAATATTCTCATTGATAGTTTTGTCAGATCCGGTGGTGTCTGTGTATGTAAGGCTCAAGCTCCCCCGGCTTTCAGCGTCAGTCTCTGTTCGCATACTCACTCCCACCCCGGAAATTGTGAAATTTTTAACGACAGCTTTGTTAAAAAAGTTTTCCAGCTTGGTTTTGAGGGTATCTATAACCAGCGTAGTACCATCACTTCGATACCACTTGATATTTGAATCGAGAAAATTATTGGCGGCAGCAAAGTCTTCGGCCCTGATGGCAGCAGAAAAAGTATCAACTGCGGCCGCGACTTCAAGCTGGTCAGGGTCGAGGGTTGGGCCGGAATCTCCGCCACCACCGCCGCCGCAGCCGGTAAAAGTCACCAGGACAACTACCAGAATTAACAGCAGAACAAGTCTGTTTTTTGCCGAAGTCAAAGCTGCCGACCTCCCAAAATCGGTCCTGATAAATTCCGGCCCCACAATCACGCGTGGGGCCGGAAAATCGGTTAACTTAAATCAGGCTTTGCCTGAGCAGCCCATGATGCGCATTTTGCGCTGCACGACTTCTTTGATGGCCTGGCGGGCCGGAGCCATGTATTTGCGCGGATCGAATTCTTCAGGATGTTCGAAGAATACCTTGCGGATCATGCCGGTCATGGCAATACGCAGGTCGGTATCGACGTTGATTTTGCAGACGCCGGTTTTGGCGGCCTGGGCGATCATATCTTCGGGAACGCCGCGTGAGCCCGGAATCTTGGCGCCGTATTTATTGCAGATATCGGTCAGATCCTGGGGAACTGAGCTGGCACCGTGCAGTACGAGCGGGAAACCGGGAAGTTTTTTCTCGATCTGAGCGAGGCGGTCGAAAGCGAGCTTTGGTTCGCCCTTGAATTTGTAGGCACCGTGGCTGGTGCCGATAGCGATAGCGAGAGAATCGCAACCGCTCTTGGTCACGAATTCATAAGCTTCGTCGGGGTCGGTGTAAGTTGCGTCTTTGGCATCGACCTTGACTTCGTCTTCAACGCCGGCCAGTTTGCCCAGTTCGGCTTCAACGGTAACACCGCGGGCGTGGGCGTATGCGACCACTTCTTTGGTGATTCTGATATTTTCGGCAAGGGGGTGCTTGGAAGCATCGATCATGACCGAAGTGAAACCGCCGTCAATGCACTTTTTGCAGATTTCGAAATCATCACCATGGTCGAGATGCAGAACGACCGGGATAGAAACGCCGGAAGCTTCGGCCATTTCCATAGATGCCTGGATCAGGTGAATCAGATATTCATGGCGGGCATACTTGCGGGCGCCGGCCGAAACCTGAATGATCAACGGAGCCTTTTCTTCGATTGCTGCTTCGAAGATACCCTGAATGATTTCCATGTTATTGACGTTGAAAGCGCCGATTGCGTAACCGCCTTTGTAGGCCTTTTCAAAAAGTTCCTTCGAGGTGACCAGTGGCATTAATTGTCCTCCTGTGCCTGACTTTGCGATGCGCCGCCAAAAAATCACCGGCGACGTCATTACTGTGTGCCAGAGAATTCTAGCAATATAAACTTTAAAAGTCAAAAAAACCCGCAATTCTGACGTATAGGGTACATACTCTCAGATGGGTATGTTATAATTTCAATGGGGTCTAAACAGAGTGGCAACCAGAAAAAAACAATTTAAGCTCGGTCTGCTGCTTGCAGCGATTTTTGCTGCAGTTTTTTTAACCCCGGTTTCGGCCATCACCCCACAGGGAAAAGAATACCTGCGCAAAGCAAAGGTGTTTTTTGCCGACGGTGATCTGCGCATGGCCCGTGATTATCTGCAACGGGCCAGTAAACTCGACCCGAACGACCCCGACATCGCTGCAATGTCTGCCGACCTGCAGAAAAAAATTGCCGAACATGTAAAAAGCCTGCGCCAGCGGGCAGACTTTTTTGTCGACGCCAAAAACCTGCCAGAAGCCGAAAAGCTTTACAGCGAGGTCTTGACACTCGCCAGCGATGATGAGCATGCTCTGGCCAAACTGAAAGAAATCAAGGGCACCTACGAGCAGATTGAAGAATACCGCAATCAGGGTATAGATGTTAACGTGACAACCGGCCGCAGTCACGATCTCGACCTCTATTCAGCAGTTTCATTGATCAACCGCGCCCGCGGCTTTTTTGCGCAGGGCGAACGAGAAAAAGCCCTTGAACTGGTTGAGCAGGTTCTTAAACGCGAATCTGGCTATAAACCGGCGCTCGAACTCAAAGAAAAAATACTTTATATCAACCAGCTCGAATCATTCATCGAAAAGGCTGAAACCGCATTTCTCGAAGGCCGCATGCGTGAAACTGTCGAATCTCTGAATAATCTCATCAGAGATATGCCTGACCGCCATGAATTTCTGCTGATGCGTGCCAAAGCCAACCTTCGCCTGAAAAACTACCCGGCAGCAGTCAAAGATCTCTGGAAATATTACCATTTCAAACCTGAGCAGAGCACGGTATTTCCGCTGCTTTCCGAGGGTTACTACGGCTCAGGAGACTACCTGCTGGCCTACGCGCTCGCAACTGACCCGCAGAACGGCGAACCATACAAACCATTCGGTTTTCGCCTGCGCTGTCACGTTTACGCTTTCCCGCAGCATTATATTGTGCTTGCGGTGATTCTCGCACTGATGCCTTTTGCGCTGTATTTCGTCTGGGTCTCAGCCGAAGCCCTTTTTGTCGAGAAATTCTCAATTGGCTCGCTCAGACTGGCGATTTCATGTATATTCACCATCATTTTCAAATCACCTGAAGAATGCCTCGGCGACCTTATCGTCGTCGCCCGCGACCTCAACAACGCCTGGGTAAATTACCTGACCGGCATTACCCTTTTTAAAGTCGGTCAGATAGAGGGTGCTCAGCGCTTTCTCGCCTACAGTTTCACCAGCGAAGCCATCAGGCCCAGAGCCTATTATTTTTTCGGTCTGACACGCAAATTACTTAAACATAACCTCTATGAACATGATTTTGAAGAATCTGTGCTTTCGGGTCTGGCCCGGAAACGAACCGGCTGGCACCCTGAATTCATCAGACGCATTGAGCGTGATCTGTTAATAAGTTATAGTAAAGACAAGTCCGACGAAACTTTTGAAGGAATGGCCTTCAAACTTGTCGAGGATGCAACAGGGGGCTGAAGATGACTATAAAAAAGAATGCCTTTTTGCTGGTTCTATCGCTGTTATTGTGCGTTACAGCAGGCTATGCAGATGATGCCTTCTCGATCAAAATGATCAAGCTGGCAGATCTGCGCAGCAAATTCGGAACTTCACCTTTGAACACCTATGAAGACGTTGAAGATATCACCGACATAAGGCCATACGTGACTGGTGTTGGGCCGGTAATATGGCCCGGCTACCTCGAAAGCAACTACAACAAGGTCATAAAAGAACAGACTGGTCGCAATCTTCTTAGCCTGATAAGTTCATTTGGCGGCATGGTCTACCATGAAAAAAGTTTTATCGGCTTTCTGCTTGAAAACTTCTATCTCGACGCCGGCAGCTATGATAAAGAAAGAGTCTGGCACGAAAACAAGGTAACATCGTTTCCGTTCACCTATAAGCCAGGCGACAAGCCACACAAACGCAAATATTATCTGTGCATCAAAGGCGGCTGGCAATATATTCCGCCGGTTAACTTCGACCCAGATGCCAAATCCTGTGAAAAAAACAAATCTTTCTGTAATTATCCCCCATGCATCAAAGAAGAAAAAGAAGACAAAGACGGAGATGGCAGCTATGATGGCCCCGAAGATAAAAATCAGGGCGAAGAGCACCACCAGCCAACCAATAATGTCTACACCAAACTGGGATCAGATCTGAAAAGCTGTCTGGTTACCGCAACCGGTGCCGAAACAGACACCAGCGGCGAAAAATACGAAATGAACTTTGCCGACCGCACGCCACCGCTGATCGACGGCTGCGTCGACGGCAAGTTTCCCGAACTTGGCAAGACAAAACCCGCCACTACCGGCGACTGGTATAAGGTCGAAGGGCTCAAAATAACCGACAACTACTCCAAAAAGGTCGGAACCTGCCTTGTGCTCGGCAAAATCGACAAATACCCCTCAGGTGAATGGGAAAAGGAAGAAAACTGGTTTCCGGAGCCACCACGCGAAATCGATTCCGGCTCAGAAACTGACCACGTTATCATGCCCAACGCCTGCCACGGCGTCATGCGCTACAGCGTGTTCACCTGGGATAAAGCCGGTAATGTCAACCCCGGAGAACCTTATCTGCGGGAAAATGACCCCGAAACCTGCTACGGTCTGCGCAATTCGCCTGAACCCAACCTCGGGCGCGACCCGAAAGAAGCCAAACCCTGGCCAATCGTCGCCAGTCTGACCGATGGCATTATCACCAGCATAGATATGACCACTATCGACCCCGGTGAACGGCGTGGTGAAGGTATGGTGCATATCCGTGACAACGATCTACCAAACATTGTCATCAAGATAGAGTCGGTCAAAGATGGCAGAACCGTGTTCTTCCCACCGGTTGTTAAACCAGGCACACTACCGATCTACAATTCAACCGAATTTGAAAAATCCAAGGCCGACCCTGAGGGCAATGCCAATGCCTACAGCAAGTTTGTCGGCGCCACACCTGACCCCAAATTTGATACGGCCAAACTCGCAGATCCTGACCTTGGTCTGCCTCTCTATTTCGATGTATTCGATGTCAAACCCAGAGCCACATTGCCCGGCGACCCGGGCATGACAACTGCCGAAATAGCCAAGCTTGATGAATTCAAGGATGCTTCGAAACACGAGTTTATCAGAAAACACTTCAGGCTCGAAGATTACAACCAGTCTGATACCAAAATCGACGGTGCGCCAGATACCGACCCCGAAACCTATGGCGCCAGAAATGGTATCGGCGGCGAAGTTATGGCCCTGCTCAATCTGCCGGGTGGCGGTCTGCAGGAGGACGTTGAGTATAAAATCAGCGTCTGGGCCGATGACAACGTTAAATGGGCAACCATGGAAGCCGGAAAGGTTCTTGACAAGATTATCGCAATACCAACCGGAATTTTCTCAGGTGAAATTCTGGTTGAAGTGCCCAACCAATACCCGGCTGCTACTTACAAAAAACCTCTAGATAAAGATAAAGCCGTGACCGAACCGCTGGTCGTGGTTTTTCGTGAACCTACCAAGGCCATATCAGGAAAACTGGATGAAAAAAAGCTGAAAAACGCCAGATATCCCTTCATTGAAGTTAAAGCCACTGACTTTGCCGGTCTGACAAGAAAAATACGCCTTTATGTCACAGTTTCTGACGACAACCCTGAAATTCGCATTCTTGAGCGCAGCCATGAAAAAAATGACTGATACTGACGATAAGGTTAATTAATGCCTGTATCCCTGCAAAAAACAATTTTGCTGCTGCACTGCCCGTCTCGACGGGCGGGCCTTTCGCTGATCGAAATTCTCATGGCTCTGTTTATTCTTACCATCGCTGTTTTGCCGGCTATCGGAACATTTTCCGGTTACTACGGCGTGGCAACCCGCCAGATGGAACAGGAAATGGCCCTTAAACTTGGTGAAGCAGTGGTCAATGTTCTCATGACCGCCAATTACTCTCTGCTGAAAGATGGCGCAATTCCTTCGCTGCCGCTGAATATTCAAACCCCGTCAGGCAGTTTTGCCGGAACTCTTACTTTCGCCGGCAGTTACGCCAGTGGTACGCCGGTAACCATTGGCAAAACCAGATACATTATCGGGGCAGAGGTCAAAAAGATTTTTCTGGCTCAAGATATCACTGCTCCGCACAACAATGCCCTGGAATTTTCCTGGATTTCCCCGGATGCGCCGCCTGTTCCATCCGCTGGAGCGGCGCCGCCACCGCCACCCGTAGCAACTTACTCATGTTTCAACGACCTGATCTGCCTTAAGGTGACGGTAGATTTTGGAGGTGCCAAACCGATAGAACTGGCAACCTTCAGAGCGGACATGGCAAGATGAAAAAATTGCCGAATAGCAGAAAAGGCGTAGCATTGGCGGTGGTCATGGTTTTTTGCATCGCCATACTTGGGCTGGTAACGGTTCTTGTTTTTAATACCCGTTCTCACAGAGGTTCACACACCTATCAGCAAGATGCCTCAAGATCTCTTATGGCCGCCACAGCTGCCATGCAGCTGGCGATCTATAAATATCGTGTTTTACCATCTGAATATTACAAAATTCATGCGCTTGAAATGCAGAAAAATAAAGGAACCGCAGATGCAGCCGCGATTAACGCACTGAACATACTAAAGACCGCATGGATGGCTGATTTTCAGTCTGACAATGCCGGTTCTCCGGCAGCAAGGATAAAAGCCAAAATAGACCAGAGTACTGGCGGCAATCACTCGTTTGGGGTTGAAGAATTCAGTCTGGTATCCAAAACTGCTCAGGGCTATACCCGCGATTATCTTAAAATCAGAACATGGGGGGCGGCAGGTGACACCCGCAAGGTGCTGGAGGAACTGATTGAAGTTCGCATATCAGATTAAACACAAAGCCGCTTACACCATGGTAGAAGCTCTGGTGGCGATTGTGATATTGTCAGGGTTCGTTCTGACAATGATGTTCTTATACAGACGCAGCACCGAGACCTTTAAAATAACTGTCTGGAAACAGGAACGCACCGCCCAGGCCGAAATATTCTGGTCGTTCATGCGCAAGCATATTGAAGAAGCCACAAATTTCCTCGATCTTACGAGTGAAGTCGGCAAAGAAAACCCGGTTATTCCTTTTGTTCCGAGACCGTTCAAGTTTCACCCGACACCCGGCAGCGCGGCTGACGGTAATATCCTCGCCTGGAACGTCTCAAACACAAAGTTTGACTTTTCCTCTACCCATGCCCATTCAAGCCAGCACACCAACTTTTTTCTCGTCAAAAGGAAAAAGCGCATAGAACTGGTCAGCTCGGCCTCGACCAAGCCTCTGGCCGCCCTCGATGACGTCGAAGATATCGCTTTCACCGTTTCTTCCATTGTCAAAGACGCGAATAAAGAAGAAATCATCACCCCCGGAGCTGACCCAAACGC
Organism: Candidatus Rifleibacteriota bacterium; assembly: GCA_029560455.1. The sequence continues at coordinate 44,732 of JAKQKW010000391.1, read as the reverse complement.
GGTTGGCACCATGTTTGAGATCTCTCTCACCCTTAAACCGCCGCAGAGCTACATGGCTTCTGATATCAAAATTCCCCACAATCATAAATTCCGGGTTAATGTTCCACCACATTCTGACTCGGCCCCTTCCTATTGATGCCAATTCCTGTCAGCAAATACTGGTCTGTCGCCCTTCTCACTGCCGCCATATCAGGCAGTGATATGGCTTATGCCCAGACTGAACCGCTGACCATCGTCACGGCACCGGCACCACTTGCCTGGGGGATTGCCGGTATTCTTGCTCTACTGCTTATTCTGATGACAGGAGTTCTTCTGACCGTTCTCAAAAAGTCGATCGGTGAAGAAGCAAAGTTGCAGCAGACCATAAAAAAGTCTGTCGAAGATTCCTACGCCCGCAAAATCCGCAACGAATATCAGGCCAAGCAGGCCCTGCTCGATAAAAAACTCGACCAGGTCAGACAACGCTTTTCCATGGTCATGATGAAGGTAAAGACTCTTCTCGACACCCTTGACCCAGAGCAGTTGTTCAAAGCTATCAGTGAACTTGTCGAAAACGAAATTGGTGCCAACCGCTACATTCTTTTTCTTGTCGACCCAAATAAAAATGAGCTTTACCCATTCAGATGGCTTGGCTATGCGAAAGAAATCGAAAAGGTTCTGTTCATGCCGGTAGAGCATGCCCACATCATCACCTATTCTCTCAAGCGCCGACAGACCGTTTTCAGAGGCAGCGCCGTCAGCGATATTGAGGTCCGCAAACTGCTCGACCGCAAACCGCAATCGAACACCCTCGTGGCCATACCACTGTTTTCGCGCGATAAAGCTTATGGTGTCATTCACATCGAGTCATTCACCGACGGACACACCGAAATTGACGAAAGCGAAACCAGATTCCTCGCGGCTCTGCCGACTTTTCTCGGTGGCGCCCTCGCCAATGCCGACATCTTCGTCCAGACCCGTGAAGAACTGACTTCAACCAAAAAAATCACCGAACAGGAAATCGCTGAAAAGCGCCGACTGCACGAAATCTTCTCGCGATATACCTCAGCCGAGCTTGTTGAAAACCTGATAAAAAATCCCGGTCAGATTGATCTGGGCGGTGTAAGCAAAACGGCCGCCATTCTCTTTTCTGACATTGCCGGTTTTACGGCCTTCAGCTCCAGATTCAGCCCAAAAGAAGTTGTATCGCTGATGAACGAATATCTGTCACGCATGACCGAAGTCGTGCTCAATCATCAAGGTGAAATCGATAAATTTATCGGTGACGCGGTCATGGCACGTTTCGGTGTTCTCAGCGAACTGCCACACCCATCGCGCAATGCCGTCGAAGCAGCCTGCGCCATGCTTGAAGAGCTCGATCAACTGAGAAACGAGTGGGCTGCCCGCGGCCTCGAAAACTTCAACATCAGAATTGGTATCGCCACCGGCCCGGTTCTCGCCGGCAACATCGGTTCGACCCGCCGCCAGGAATTCACGGTCATGGGCACAACGGTCAACCTTGCCTCACGCCTTGAAGCCCTCAACAAAGAGCTTGGCAGCCGTATTCTCGTCGACGAAGAAACATTCAACAACCTCCCGAAGGGCCTCAAATTCGTCAAACGTGAAAACCAGCGCATTCGCGGCCTGGAAGGAGCCATAACCGTCTACGAAATCCAGGAACTGGCAAAGGGCCCGAAAGTAATTTCACTGCAGGCCAAACTCGACCAGAACCAACAAAACCGCCCGGCAGCAGTACCTCAGCCGGTCGAACAGCCCGAGCCCAAACTGGGGTCGGACCAGTAAAAACCCTGATCAATTGTCAGTTTAGACACTAAAAAGAGTATTTTTTGCATCTTAGAAGGCTATTTTCGGGGCCAAAAACAGCCGTTTAAGCCTGACCCCCTGTCGCGACGCCCTGCGGTGAATAATTTTCGCGGCACGCTACCGTTCTTCGCAAACGCAGGCTTAGCGAAAAGCGGGCCCTGCAACAACGACAGATAAAGCAAATTTGACGATGGACCAGGCGGTCTAAAAATCTCTGCAAAAAAAGCACCGCCGGAAACTTTACCAGGTTCCCGGCGGTGCTTTTAAAACAAAATTCAGGCTTCAGGTGTTTCTGGCCAGGTACAACAGCAGAGTGCCTGACTTGTGCGCCTTGAGAATCGCCATCGGCGAAAGGTCAGGCTTCTTTCTGGTTTCTTTAAGAATACTTATCAGAAGGTTATTGCCCGTATGCGCCGGGTTAAAATCACGTTTAAAGGCAGCATTGCGCAGCAGATTCGGCTCTCTGGCGGCCCAGAAGGTTGCGGCATTGCTGTCGAGGCGATCGATGCTGGTCATGCGAATTTCGCTGGTGGCAAGGCGATCGAGCATCGGTTCGAGAGCTCGAACGGTCGATGGGTAGATATCATGCAGCAGAATGGCGCCACCCCGGCGGTCACCACCCGAAATACCCATCTGGCGGTCGATATTTCGCAGAACTGTCAATTCATTCTTGTTCTGCCAGTCTTTCGGATCGATGGTCCAGAGAACGATCGACATGCCCTCACTGCCGGCCACACGCAGCACATTTCGGTTCATGGCGCCATAAGGAGGGCGGAGATATTCAGGGCGCTGACCGGTGATTTTGGCGATTATTTCACTCGTCCGGCCAAGTTCCTCACGCATTTTCTCTTCGCTGATCTGAGCCAGATTCTTGTGGCTGAACGAATGATTGCCGATGATATGGCCTTCTTCGTGAATCTGTCGCACAATCTCCGGGTATTTCATTGCCTGAATGCCAAGAACAAAGAAAATCGCCTTGATATTGCGCTTTCTGAGGGTTTCAAGAATCAGAGGTGTGGTCTTCGGGTGCGGGCCATCATCGAAAGTCAGAATGGCACGTCGACTGCCACCAAGCAGCTTCAGCAGTTTCGGCCGACTGAAATAACCGCCAACCTGCGCCAGATTATCGTTGAGAATCATATCTTCGGTGTCAGTGTATTTCGCAACCTCAGACTTCTCAGCCGAATATTGCTCGCTGACAGCGACAGTATTCATATCGAGCGACGCGGCAGCCACGCCAGCAGCAGGCATGACAAGAGCCAGAAACAGACCAGCAATCAAAGCCTTAAAACAATGAAGTTTATGCATAATACTCTCTCTATCGGCAATCACTTCGCAGACTTTTAACCGCAAAATTTTTCCGGCAGTTAAATCTTGCAGGGCAACTGTGTTATTCTGTCGGCATGTTTAAATCTGGCAAAGGGAAAAAGCAGCGCAACCACGGCATGAATCTGATGATTCTGCTGCTGATCAGCCTGGTCGTCATTTCTTTCCCTAAGTCAATTCTCGGCGCCTCTGACGGAAGTGTCGGGCTGCTGTCACGCATCGACTTCGCGCCGGCCCTTCTCGAAATGATCAGCCATGAACTCGAAAGAACCACCGGCCGGCATTTTTCACTGATATTTCAGCCTGTAGAAGCCTCCGGCAGTATTAACTTCAGTGATTCTCTGCCGTTGATGCTTGTTGAAAAGGGTATTCCAGAAATAATGATTCCTGAAGGCCTCGAAAAAACCGATCTGTCGATCAGTCTTGTCTGGGTTCTCGCAGCCGGTAAAGACGTCACCCAGGTTCTCGGTTCACAGACCCTTACTCTCGACAAGTTTGCAGCCCTGCTCGCCGAACTGCGCCAGAACGACCCACAACGCTTTCCGTGGTTTGAACCGCTGCTGTCAAAGAATACCATGCGCAATTTCTGCCTGCTCTACGGCGAAAAATCGCAGAAAACTTCAACAAGAAGACACCGCGCTGCCATGTTTCATCAGCAGCCGCATGCCGCTGCCATGCTTTACCGCGCCATCGAATCAGAACTGCTGAATCCGCTCTCAGTTGAAGCCGACCTCGGTCTGGCCATGGAAGTATTTGCCGCCGGTGACGCTGACTTTGTCTCTTACTGGTTACCGCAAAGTTATCTGAACAACGCTGCTCTTCGGCCAGCAGAGCTCGCCGGAGTCTCTTTCATGCCGTTTCCACTTTCGGGAAATCGAACCCTGCTGCCAAAACTGACTCTAAACCTCTGGAAAAGTAAAGAGCAGAAAATTGTCTCCAGCATTTCTGCCGATGCTCAGGCCGAAATCAACGATTCGGTTGTCGAGCTCGATTTTTTATCTGAAACTGCCTGGATAAATTCTTTATACCCCGCCAACTATGACGCCCTGATTGTAGGTGACCTGTGAGAAACATCTATATTTCGCTGCGCTTCAAGGTAATCGTTCTTCTCTTCATTCTTATCGCCAGCCTGGCCCTTATCATCAACGAAAGTTCTACGGCGCTGATTCACGAAAAAACCCGCGAAATCTTTCAGCAGCGACTCGACCTGCTGCGAGAATCGATCAAATCATACTGGGAATCAGAAAAAAATCTGCTGTTGAACAATGCCATGCTCTACGCCGAGTCAGAAAAACTGACCAACTATTCAAGTTATGGCCTTTACAACCTGCTTCAGAAAGAAGTCGAACGCCTGATCGCCAAAACCGGCTTTCATGACCTCAAAATTACTCTGAGCAACGGCATGACCGTTTCAAGCAACCAGTCGCTCATCACTCGCGGGCAACCTCTCGACATGCGTGATACCAGACAGAATCTTTCTCTCGTTGAGGTGCAGAACCACGAAGACGGGCTGTATCTCGCCGCCGAAGTGCCGCTGCACAAACTTGGCGAGTTCATCGGCCGCCTGACCCTGCGCCGCAAGCTTGACGACAGCCGTATGAAAAGGACCGCCCGCAATCTGCAGGCCGAAACAGCGGTAGCGGTTAAAGAAACGATCACGGCATCTTCACTGGCTGAATCATACCGCCAGGAACTGGCAAAAGAACACCTGCTCAACAGTGTCCGAAAAGAAGACGTTTTCAATATCAGATTCGGCAATGCCACCTGGTCAGTTGGCCGTGTAAACATCGCCAAAACCGCTGACGGCGAACAGGTAACCATTTATCTGGCCATTTCACAGGAAAAAATGCTGTCGCTCGTCGAAGATGCCCGTACGCGCAATCTCAGCGTCACCGGCTGGGTTCTGGTAATCGCCCTGATCATTTCGGTCGTATTTTCTGAAAAAGTTCTGCTTTCGCGCATACGTGAACTGCGCGATGGCGCCAACATAATTGCCGGCGGCGATCTCAGTTTTCAGATCACTTCCGTTCACGGTGACGAGCTCGGAAATCTCGCCAGATCATTCAACCGTATGGCTGCCAGCCTCAAACTCAACCGCGACCATCTGCAGCATTACGTTGAGCACATCGAAAAACTTGCCAATTATATTCAGAACATTCTCGGCAGCCTCAAGACCTGTGTCATCACCTGGAACATTGCCGGCCATATCGAAACCGCAAATCAGGCGGCTTTACACGAGTTCAGTGACCTTTTCCCGACGCTCGAAGGCCTGTCGCTCAAGCAGTTCCTCACTAAACTGCCGAAAAATTCGCGAAAAGAAATAATCAAAGGCTGGCGCACCGTCAGAGAACCGGGCGACCGCCAGTTCGAGATCGAAATCAACCCCGGCAGTAATGCTGGCCGCAAGGTTCTGCAGGGTGGTTTTTCGCTGCTGCTCGACAATGAGCGCAACCCATACGGGCTTATCCTGACTCTCAGCAACATAACTCAGCGCAAAATCATCGAACAGCAGCTGTATCATGCCGACAAACTGAGCTCGATCGGCCAGCTGGCTGCCAGCGTTGCACACGAGATCAAGAACCCGCTTGCCTCGATCAAAACTCTCGGCCAGCTGCTGCAGGAAGAAACCCAACCCGAAGACAGCAGGCGCGAGTATATTGACGTAATTGTCAGCGAGGTTAACCGCCTGAATATGGTGGTCGAGCAGCTGTTGAAATACGCGAAACCTGAAGACTCCAGTTTCCGGGAAATTGTTTTCTCCGAAATCATCAAGCCGGTAATGTCACTGGTGCATCACGAATCAGAAAGACACCGTGTCGTTCTGCAGGCTGATTATCTGCCAGATCTCAAAGTATTCGTTGACTCTGAAAAGCTCAAACAGGTATTCTTGAACCTGATCTTCAACGGTATCCAGGCAATGAGCAATGGCGGTCAGATCAGCATCAGGGCTCACAAACAAAGCGAAAGCCCCTGGGTAACCATCGAAGTTCAGGATACCGGTGCGGGTATGTCACCTGAGACAGTTGCGCGTGTATTCGAGCCCTTCTTTACCACCCGCCAGCGCGGTACCGGTCTTGGGCTCGCCATCGTCAAGAAAATTATCGATCTGCATGGCGGAAAAATTGAGGTCAGCAGCGAACCCGGCAAGGGAACCTGCTTTACCATCTATCTGCCGCAAAAACAGGAAGGATGATTCAAGATGCTCTTCAAAACTCACAATATTCTGGTTGTCGATGACGAAAAATCTATCCTGTTCAGCCTGAAGGCCGCCCTGACCAAAGAGGGCTATACGGTCAGAACTGCCGAAAACCCGGCCGAAGCCCTGAAAATGGTCGAACCCGGTGCTTTTCAGGTCATCATCTCTGATTACAACATGCCTGGCATGACCGGCATGGAATTTCTCGGGCACGTCAAACAGATCGACCCCGAAGCGGTTTTTATCCTTATGACCGCCTACGGCTCTGAAAAACTCGCCATCGAAGCCATGAAACAGGGCGCTTACGATTATTTTTCCAAGCCCTTCGATATCGAAGAAATGCGCGTCATCGTCGCCAAAGCCTGCGAACGCTTCTCACTCGCTTACGAAAAGAAGAGTCTCGAAGAACGCTTTCTCGTCGAGCCCGAAGCTGACCGCTTTATCGGCGATTCTGCCGCCACCCGCATGGTCAAGGAAAAAATCGAACAGGTCGCCAAAAGCGACATCACCGTACTCATTCAGGGCGAGTCCGGCACCGGCAAAGAGCTCGTCGCCCAGGCGATTCAGCGCCAGAGCAGCCGCGCCAGTGGCCCGTTCGTAACTCTGAACTGCGCGGCACTGCCCGAAAATCTCATCGAAAGTGAACTTTTCGGTTACGAAAAAGGCGCTTTCACCGGTGCCGCTGCCCGCAAACGCGGCAAGTTCGAAATCGCCAACGGCGGCACCATTTTTCTCGATGAAATCGGCGATATGGCTCTGAACACGCAGGCTAAAGTGCTGCGCGTCATTCAGGAACGCGAAGTCGAACGCCTCGGCGGCGTCAAGCCACTAAAAGTCGACGTGCGCATCATCGCCGCCACCCACAAGGACCTCAAAGAACTGATCGATCGTAAACAGTTCAGAGAAGACCTTTTCTATCGCATCAACGTCGTTAATATTCAGCTGGCACCGTTGCGAGAACGGTCCGAAGATATTCCGCCGCTCGTCGAGCATTTCGTCAAAATCGCTGCCACCAAAGCGAACCGTGAAATCAAGGGTGTCACCCCGAAAGCGATGACCGCCCTGAAAAACTTCAAATGGCCGGGCAACGTCAGACAGCTGCAGAACATCATTGAAGGCGCCGCCGTCTTTATCAGAAACAACATGATCGATATCGAAAATCTGCCCGAAGAAATCAGACTCGGCTTCGCACCCGAATCGACCACCGACATGTTCGACTGGATAGCCGAGCAGATTCAGCAGGGCCGCACTCTCGACGACATGGTCGCACAGATCGAAAAAGAAATGATCAGCCGCACCCTGCGCGACGTCGAAGGCAATCAGTCGAAAGCCGCCCAGATACTTGGTATCAAGCGCGGCACGCTGCAGTATAAAATCAAAGCCTACAACCTCGGCTGAAGCGTGTCAGGTCAGGTGCCGCTGGCGATCTGTTCGGCTGAATAATAAATGACCCAGGTTTTGAAAGCGCCTTCGGCAGGTATCGAGTCAATTGTGACTTCGAGATCGCCCCAGTTGCCCTGAGCGTAATTCACCAGACGGCAGCCATAACCTTTCAGTGACAGTATACGCACCGGGGTCGGCGCTTCACCAAGACCTGAGCCGCGAAGACCGCTGATACCCGAGTGCTTGCCGCGCAGCTGAATGCCGCTGAACTGATGCCGGGTCGACACATAGCCGGTGAAACCTGACGGCAGGTTAAGATCATCGCAGAACAATGCGAGGCAGAAGTCGTTGAAAAATTCATTCAGGCCGGCAGTGGAAGGTGAAGCCTGCGGCAGCAGGGTCTGCTCGATATCGACCAGGCCTTTTTTAATATTGGTGCCGCGCTCGAGTGCTTTGATAGCATTGTAGCCGCCACAGCGATCAAATAGATACTGAGTGAAAAGAAACTGCATTCCGTGATGATAATCAGTCGGTGTGTCGGGCCATTGATTCAGTGATACTTCTTCGGGATATTGCAGATACTGGCTGACCCGGGTGATATCGATCGTTTTACCCTGATTGAAACCAAGGCCGGCAGTCTGGCGGGCAAAAGCCGAAAGCCCGGCGTCCTGCCACGGGGTGCCGTAATAAATGGTATTGTCACGCTTCTGATTGAAGTAGAACATACGCTGCAGACTGTCGACAAGCCCGGCATAGAACTCGTCTGCCGCCGACTGAAAGCCGGCCGGATTGGCAAAAATCACTTCGGTACCGGCTGAATTCGACGCGGTGGCATCTTTATCACGCGGATCGAAGTAGGCCATGCGTTTCGGGTTGGTCTGAGCCTCTTCGAGCAGTGGCGACAGATATAAAACGACGCGCGCCTGCGTGTCGATGTTACCTTCGGGCGGGTCGAGCACTCCGAAAGCGGTGGCGATTGTCGCGTAATAATTATCGAAGTTTTTGGCAATATTCAAAGCGTCTGCATCACCGAGTGCGGTCGAGTTGATATCGATGTAAACGAGGCTTTTCGTGCCCGAGGCTTTGATGGTGGCAGTTGCCATGATGTCATTCGCGTAGTTCCAGGGGTCGGCGGCCTTAAAATCTCTGACATAGAATTCAAGGGTATCTGAAGCAGGCTCAGACAGGGCCGGTCGCAGATTCTTCAGGCGGGTTTTGCCGGCCGGCGGCTCTGTATCACCGGCAGAAGAGACGGGTGAACGACGCTGAGTCGGCGTTTCATTAAGACGCAGACTGCCGGGCAATGGCGGGATCTGCACGTAATTGCCGCCCATATAACCGGCAAAGCTGTAATAATAGGTATCAGGCAGAACCTGACTGCTGTTGTTGCCAGCCTGAACGCTCAAAAAGGCAATGCGCTCATCTGGTCTGAATTTTGCAATTTTAAGGGTGCCGTTTGGCGCAATTGCCGCAAAATCATAGATACCGTAGCCCGGCATGTTTTCATCGAGAGGGTTGAACGCGGTATAGGTCATGCCATTACTCTGCGATTCGTTTACCTGCACCTTGATTTCGGTACTTTTGCCGGGGGCCAGAACGCTTGAGGGTGGCACCTTGAATGAGATGCGGTTATCAGAATAGGTTATGAAACTGGTGTGCGGGATCACGTAACTGCCAAAAAGCACTTTTACAATAGTCTTGTCTGAGCCGAAATTGTAGCCATACAGCGTCAGCGGCACATCTGGCAGTGAACGTTTCGGTGACATGTGCACCAGTTCGGGTGCAATGGTCACCACCACATCAGAGATCCCTTCGAGGGTATATTCATCGCTTTCGAGGGTTACGGTCAGCAGACCGGTTTTGGCGTTCAGCGGAAGAGTGACGAGAAGGGTAGACGAATTGGGCGAATCAACGGTCGAACATGGTTCACCCTTGAGACGCACGCGGTTGAAGCGATAAATCGGGTTGAAATTGCGCCCGTAAACTTTTATTGTCTGACCCCCGACAGCAGTTGCCGGTTCAACCCGCAGAACCACTGGTTTGGCAATAAACTGCAGCGGCTGGGTTTCTTTTGAGGTTTCGTTGTTGATTATCACACGCACCGGGCCAGTCTCGACTTCGGCCGGCACGCGCACGACAATACGGTCGTCACGCATGCTGTTCCAGCTGATGATCGTGGCATCTTTGCCGCTGAAAGTTACCCGACCGGCGGCTGTGCCGCAGCCACGGCAGTAAACCGTTATCTCGTCACCGTCGGTTCCGAGGAATGGGACCAGAGCAAGCACAGCGAAATCAGGTGAGTATGAAGCCGTCTGCGAAGTCAGCTGAAAATTGATATTTTCGGTGATGCGGCCAGAAAGAACTCTTACGCCTTCTTTAACAACCGGGCTGTAGCCAGTGGCACGCGAAATAACCTGATAGTCGCCGGCAGCCATCGGGCCGAGCAGAAAACGCCCGTCTTCACCGGCAACCGCCTGATGTTGAAAAGTTTCGACCACGGCACCCTTGATAACAGTGCCGGTATCCAGAGAGGTAACGGTGCCCTGAATGCGGCCGGCTTCAAGATCATCGACGATCGGGGCCGGACCGCTGCTGAGCTTCTTAGATGACGACGTGCCCCCGCAGCCAATTGAGAAAACCATTGTCAGAACAAGGATAAATACTAAAACCAGGTGTGGCAGCCGCATTAAAAACAGGCCGCTGAGAATTTCACTTTTCCGGTGCAGGGTATTCATAAAATACTCTTGTATCTTTTCTTTTGTAAGACTTTGGTCTACACTGTCGGCTGACTTGTCATCAAATAGAAACATGATTTATATACTTCATTTGTGATTAAAGGAACAGGGTGCACAGAGAAAAATACTCAAAAAAATTTCCAAACGCTTTTTTTCGTGTCAAGTTTATCAACTAATCTGCCGAAATGAAAGATGAGAAATACTAGAAAAGTTCGTGCCCTCTTTGCAGAAATGAACAGGAGACAAATATGAGGCAGACAAATGCTGAATCTCGACGCTGTAATTCTATGAACATGCGGATTTTACTCTGCATGCTTCTACTGCTTTTTGGCAGTATGACAGCAGTCATGGCTGACGTTACCAACGTCACGCTTACAGCTACTGTTCCCGCTGGTGGTATCATCAACTCCGGCGGCAGTGTATCGCTGAGCGCCAGCTGGACGGGTGACTCCCCTCCATACACCGCCAAATTCAAAAAGGGCGGCACTACCATTGTTTCCGAACCTGCCATCACCGGAACCTCATCAAATGTCTCCATTCCGGCGAGCCAGATCGGTGACACCGGCGGCACCTCAGAAAAACTCACTGTTGAAATCGTTGACAGCGCCGGCAAGACGGGCACTGCAGTAGCAGACAACGGCGTTGTCGTCGACTTCATTCCTCCGACTCTTACCGCTCAGATTACCAATGGCTCGGTATTTGCCAACACTCAGAGCGTCAGAATTCAGATTACCAGCAACGAAACCATCAAGGCGCCCAGCGTTACCTCAAATGGCGTCGCCGCCACCATGGAAGGCTCTCTGACCCAGGGCACCAGCTTTGTTTATAATCTGCAGCTCACCAGTGCCTTTACCAATGGCAACTACAGCGTTGCAATTTCCGGCAAAGACCTTTCTCAGCCAGAAGGAAGCGCCAACAGCGGTAATACCGCCGTCACTTTCACCGTAGGTGCCGCAGCCAGCGGCAACACCACAATCGACAGCTCAACCCCGACCGGCCCGACCAATGCGACGACCGTATCACTGACCGGCACCTGTCCTTCCGGGGCAACCACCATTCAGCTTCTCGATGCCGGCAACCCGGTTTCGACCGTTGCCGTAACCGGCACCAGCTGGACAATCGGTCTCAGCCCCGCCGAAGGCACCCGCAGTTACGTAGCAGTCAGCAAAGACACCAACGGCACTGAAATTTCAAGATCTGCTGCATTCTCTCTGGTAATTGACCGTGCCGCACCGGTTAAACCGGCTCCTGATACTTCATCCATTCCGACCAACACCAATCAGAGCAGCGTTTCAATTCCGGTTGCCGTCACCGGCATCGATACAGAAGTGGCCAAACCGGTTCAGATTCAGGCTCTGGTTAACGGCACCCCGAAAGGTTCACCACAGACCGTCAGCGCCAGCCCGGTCAATGTTTCTGTTCCTCTCGAAACTGGTCTGAACCGCATCACTTTCAGACTTACCGACGCTGCCGGCAACACCTCTGAAGTGTCTGACCCGGTCAATGTCACCCGCGACAGTTCTTCAACCTCTACCAACACCATTGTAACCTTCGAAGCTCCGTTTACCATGCCGATTCCGGTAGCCAGCTCTTATCAGCTCGGTGGCGGCAGCTACAAGCTGAAAATGATCTTCAGCAAAGATATGGATGGAAACTCCAACCCGATGATCAACATCACCACCGCCGGTGGTGTGAAGATTACCAGCTCTGCCGGCACCTGGACAGCATCAAACACCTATGTTGGTGACTTCAACGTTCCGACAAATGGTGGCAGTTCTTATGACGGCGCTGCAACTCTCAGTATCACCGGTGCCAAAGACACCTATGGCAACACTCTCGACCCGATCAGCGTTCCCTCAGGCGGTGGCTCGGCATTTTTCATCGATTCAACCCCGGCGGTTGCCACGTTCAATGAAACCACCACCATCTACATATCGAGTTCAACCCCGAATGTTTCGCTTTCAGGTCAGGTAAGCGACAACAGTTCAGGCGTCGGTTATATCGATCTTGTCTGGCAGCCTTTCAACGGCGGTGCGATAGCTTCTCAGTCTGTTCCGATAATGGCCGCAAGTCCTTCGCCCTGGAGTTACAACTGGAACGCTTCATCTCTCAGCGCCGGCCAGTATAAGCTCTGGGTAGTTGCTGCCGACCAGGCAAAACCGAACCCGAATATCGAAAATTATCTCAGCAAAACTTACCGCATTGTAATCGTCGACCGTGACCAGCCCTCTGTTTCACGCGTCAGCATCGGCAATATGGCTGTCGATATCAACGCGATGCCTCAGCCGGTCGTTATTGCCAGCGCGGTTACCAGACTTACTGCCGTAGTTAATGACGGTGGTGATTCAGGCCTGGCATTTGACAACCCCGGCTTTATCTTTACACTCGTTCATGACAACTCCAATGCAAGCATACTCGGCAACAAGTCGAACAACGGTCGTGACACGATTTTCTTCGACTTCCCCGAATTGACTTTGCCCGGCACCTACACGGTAACCGTAACTCCGATCGACGTCGGTGGCAACACCGGTGTTACGGCCACCCGCAGCTTTGCTCTCGAAAAAGATGCTCCAGATGCAGTGACTTTCCAGCCAGGCAACCAGAAAGTTGCCAACAAAACTCAGGCAGCGCTTGCAGCTAACCAGGTCTGGGCAACTATCAACCACCCCAGACCCGATTACACAAACTCCACCATTTCGGTGCGCTACAATGGTGCCATATCAGGCAATACGCTGCCCAATGCCTCAACAACTGCCCTTGTCTGGCAGCTGCACAGTGGCGCACTGGCTACCGACCAGAGTCACGACGGCCGCTACGACATGTCGGTCGTTCCGAAAACCACGCTTGGCAACACCGGCGCGGCCGTGAACGGCTTCTTCACCTACGACAGCAAACCCCCGGTCGTAACCGGCAGCGTGCCGGCGATCGATCTCAGCGACGCGAACAGCAAGGTCTGGTTCGGCCTCAACCAGTCAGAAATCAGTGTCACCGTTTCTGACGCGCCGAAAGACATCGTCACCTACGGACCGAAAATGCCTTTATCAGCAGGTCTCGCCGGGGTTCAGGTGCCCGGTGACCCGAACTGGTATAACAGTGCCGGTTCAGGCGTCGATACAACCAACAGCTCATTCACCTGGACCATGGGTGCTACAGTTTCGCAGCCGGCGACCCCCTCGGGCAGCAAGTTGATGCAGACTGTTCCGCCGGTGCCGGCAGACACGGCCGCTGGTATGGCCAATGTTGAATTTGCTGTCAGGCTTCTTGATCGGGCCAACGATGGCCAGGTAGTTCCGAACCTGCTTACCGCTTCCTACACCCTCAAATATGACTTCATGGCTCCTGAAATCACCTCGGTCAACAAACCTAAAGGTGAAAAATACTGCAAAAACACAGTAACCTTCGAAGGTGTCGTCGCCGACAAGGGCACCTCTGACGAACTGCGTGTCACTGCCGTCGAATGGGCCGAAGGAACCAATGCCTGGGCAGCCATCTCTGCCAACAACCTTCCCGCCAAGAGTGCAAGCGTAACCGCAACTCTCGATATCAGCGGCAAAACTGACGGAACCTATACTATCAAACTGCGCGCCATCGACCTTGGCAGGAACACCTCGGCAGAAAAAACCGCTGACTTCACCGTTGACCGCACACCACCGGCAGCACCGACTGCGGTTCTGCCACTGCCTGACCAGATCAGCAACAAGCGCAGTTTCGCCTTCAAATGGAGCTCCAGCACTGATGCTGACCGCTATCTGCTGCAGGTAGCCGATGATTCATCGTTCAACAACATCTTGAATTCTCAGCTCAATACCGGCTACAGCGATCTCAAGGGCCAGGTGGTCGTCATGACCGAAGGCGCCTTCACCATGCCCAAAGATGGCACCTACTACTGGCGTGTCGCCGCTATCGAAACCTGTTCTGATGGTTACAATATCAGCGCTTTCTCTGCCACCAGAAGATTTACCGTCGATACGGTCAAGCCAATTGTTGTCGAAGTGCAGCCGGCACCGAGCTCTGCCAACAAGATCTCTACCGGCATGGTAACTTTCACCATCAGATTCAACGAGCTTGTTGACCCCACGATCAACCCCACGGTAAAAATTACCACCGCCGGCGGTCAGCTGATGATGATCGAAAAGACTTCATACAAAGAAGACACCTGGATAGGCACAACCGTCATTCCCAAAAACAGCAGCGCTCTGTATGACGGCACCGCCATCATCTCGATCGAAAATGCCACCGACCTGGCCGGCAACATCATGGCTGCCGACAGCACCAACAGTGTTGTCATCAACACCGGCCCGTCGTTTACCACAAAAATCTTCTCGAATCCTGCCAACGAATTTGAGCTGATGATCGTGACCAAAGGCTCTGAAGCCCTGCAGTCACCGCCTTCATGCTCAGTTCAGCAGAGTTCGGCAAGAACCCCGGTAATCATGAACTTCCTTAAAGAACGCTTCTACGCCGGTTCTTACAAAATCGACGTCACCAGCCCGGGCAAAGCCTACATCGACATCTCAGGCACTGACCTCTACGGCATGGTGGGCAACGACTCGTTCCAGTTCACGGTTGCCGACCTCAACGCCTCACAGCGCCTGAATATCGTCTCAGGTTCGGGTCGGGCAACTTTGAAGGGTGCCGAAAATTCAGCCTTCACGCCGACAACAATCTATATGCTCGACCGTGAGCAGCTCGAATCGCCCTTTGTCGCTTCAAGCTTCAGAGCCAACGCTCTGCCAGGTGTCAAAGCTTCGACCAGACCGGCCGAACTTACCAGTCTCGCCGCTCTCGAAGAAATCGGTCCTGCCGGTCTCAGACTGAAAAAGCGCCTGCTCTACACAGCCGATGTCAGCAATGAAAGAATCAATGTGCCCGCCGAAAAAGTGCATATCTACCGCCAGGACAGCAAAGGCAACTGGGTTTTCCAGGGTGGTTCACTCAAAGACGGTATGATTTCTGCTGAACTCACCGGTCTGGGGCGTGTTGCACTGATGGCTGACATGACTGAACCTTCGGTGTCTGACCTGAGCCCCGCCAATCTTGAAAAACTCGAAACACCAATGCCCGAAATCAAGGGTTTGATCGCTGATGGCGGTTCAGGCCTCAAAAAAGACAGCTTCAAACTGTTCATCAATGAACTTGAAGTTCCGGGCGCGGTTCTCGATGAAAATGGAAATTTCAGCTACAAACTGAAGCAACCGCTGCCGAAAGGTAAACATGAGATCAGTTTCGAAGTGGCTGACCAGGCCGGCAACATTCTGAAGAAGTCGTTCCAGGTCGAAGCTACCGGGCCGTTCGCACTCGATGAATTCATGCCATACCCGAACCCGGCAACCGGAAATGCCATGTATTTCAACTACAACTTCGGTCAGAAACCTGATCAGGTGCGGTTGAAAATCTATGACACCGCCGGTCACAAGGTTGCTGAATTCGATACCTTTGATTTCTCGAACGCCTCCAAGGGCAGAGTCAGATGGGATATGCGCAATGACAGCGGCAAATCGGTCGCCAATGGTGCCTATTTCTATCGCCTCGACATCAGCCGCGGCGGCCAGACTCTGAAGAAACGCGGCAAGTTCGCAGTAATGCGCTGATTGCAGCAAAGGAGATCATAAAATGAAAAGAAAGCTTATCACAGCCCTGCTGCTGGTTACGCCTCTGATAATCGGCCTTACCGGCTGCACCGGCGGCGTTAACGGCGAAGGAACCGGAAGCTACTCACAGACGATAGGCACGCCAATCGTCAGAGGCAATGCCTTTAACGATCTCGGCTGGGAAAATATCAGCAAAGGTCAGTATGACAGCGCCATCGCTCAATTCAACAAGGTGCTCGGCGACAACCCCACCGACGACGAAAAGGCTGAGGCCAACAATGGTATTGGCTGGGCTAAAGCCTACCTTGGTCAGCTTAAAGATGGCATGCCCTGGTTCGAAAAAGCCAAAGACCTGTCTCATGACGCAAAGATTGGTCTGGCGGCTGCCTACATTCAGAAAGCCTCGCGCTCTGACATGGAAATGGTAGTCGACCTGATCTACAAACAGCTCGGTAAAGAAAACCCGCATTTTGCCTATGCATCGCGCCGCAATACCGGTGTTTCAGACTCTGAAGCGCATGCAATGCTGGCTTATGCCTTTGCCGCCATCGGCGAAAACGAAAAAGCGAGAGAACAGCTCGACTACGCAAAAGAACTGAATCCGGCTTTTGCCGGCACCTCGATCGAACAGCTTGTCAACGTAACCGAGTTTTTGCTCAACTGAAGCATTCAGTCTGACATGAAACGGTGCAGCAGCTGCTGCACCGTTTTTTATTTAAGGGCCGTTTGCAATAATGCCGATAGCTTTCCCATAGCTATAAATTTCCTCGGAGGCATTATGAAGAACACGCGAAAAATCGTCGTCATGCTACTGGCGATGGTTGTTCTTATCGGCATTACCGGCTGTCTGAAAAGCTCAAGTTCGGTCAGGGGTAATGTTACCGGCAAGGTTTTCGATTCAAACGGCAAAGCCCTTCATAAAGCGAGAGTCGAAGTTTACGGCGCCAACCAGTCGGTTCTCACAGATGAACTCGGCCGCTACAGCATCGCAAATGTCGAACCGGGCCAGAAAAAGCTGGTTGCAACCTACGACGACAAGTCGGTTGTAAAGGTCGTCGAAATCGTTCGCGGCGAGACCGTTGAAAACGCCGATCTGACTTTCTCGGTTATCGATGGTCTGCCTCCGGTCATCACTGAAGTGGCAGTTACCAGCCTTACCGAAAATTCGGCACTGATCGCCTGGAAAACCAACGAATCCTCAGACTCGACAGTCGATTACGCCACCGGCCCGGTTGGTCTGACCCCATACACGATGCTCGCTTCCGATCCGTCGATGGTCACTGATCACAAGGTTACCTTGAGCGGCCTGTTGCCTGGCCAGACCTATCATTTCAGAGTAAGGTCTCTTGATTTCGAGCGCAATGAAGGCGTTTCATCGGATTACCAGTTTGCAACACCCAGTGGTGCGGCACCCAATACCCCGACCACCTTCGCCATTGCCGCCCCGACCGAAATGGAAAGGGTCGTTCTGACCTGGAACAACAATACCGAAAACGACCTGAGCGGCTACAACCTCTATCGATCAGAGTCCGCGGCCGGAACCTTCACCAGAGTTAACGCCAACCCGATTCCATCGGGCGTTGGCAGCACCACCTACCAGGATGAAGGCCTTAAAATCGCCTGTAAATACTATTATCGCCTCAAGGCCGTCGATGTGGCCGGCAATGAAAGCCTGCCTACTCAGACTCTCGCTGTCGTCACTCCCGGCACCCTCGCAGAAAACCGCACCTGGAAAGCTGCTGAAAGCCCTTACATCGTTCAGGGCGATATCAGAATCCGTGGTGGTGCGGTCCTTACCGTTGAGCCCGGCACTGAAATCAGATTTACCCAGAAAGACTCTCTGCCGGATTCTCAGGGCACCAATATGGCCGATCTCATTGTTCAGGGCGGCCTGATGGCGGTTGGCTCAGAAAACAGCCGCATACTGTTCACCTCCGCCGAGAGTTTCCCACGCAAATCGGTCTGGGGCGGCATCGCCTTTCTTGGCACCAACCAACCTGAAAATATGCTGAGATACGCCACCGTCATGTTTGCCGACACAGGTATCAAGAGCGAAGGCTCAACGCCTTCTATTGAAAACTGCGAATTCGGTTTGTGCGGCATGGGTCTGAACATCGGCCTTTCGACCGCACTAAACGTCAGATATAACACGATCAGAGACTGCGACGTCGGCATGGTTTCGGCGAACTCGAACGTTCGCAACAACCTGTTCATCGATAACCAGACCGGTATCGCCATTCTCGGCAACGACTTTTTCGAAAACAACACTGTCGACTGCCTGATCGGCGTGCAGGTCGATTTCGGCAATCCGACGATCAAAAACAACATCATCGCCTATACCGGCAGCACCAGAGCCATTTACGGCATCAATCAGACACAGAGCAATGCCACGCCGAGCGTCACCTTCAACAATATCTTCAATTACACGATTCCGTTCAATGGCACCAGCGGCACCGGCACCGCTAATATCGAAGTCGACCCGCTGTTTGTCGCCGGTATTCCTTATGATTACCACCTGAGAAAGGTCGCCGACGGTTACGCCAGCGATTCGCCCAGTCTTGCTGCCGGCGAAGCCGGAGCCCAGCAGGGCCGTTACGGGCCATGACAGCAGGTCTGACAACGGTAATTCAATTCCGCTAAAACGCGTTGGGGTTCAGCATGCTGAACCCCAACAATTTTTAATAAACGTTACTTGATGAAAAAGACGTCAGCCCTGGGCGTCTGGGTCTGGCTCTGAATCGCCTTCGGGTTCGCCATTTTCGGTGAGTTCACCCTTTTCGTAGGCTCTGATCCACCAGTTTATCAATTCGCCGTTCTCTTTGAGAAAATCTTTGAAGCTCTGGTGGTGGCCGTCTTCGCAGTCCTGTTTGAACTGGTCGGTAACAAACTGGGTAAGCGGCTCGCGCACCGACGGGTCGAGAAAAACGCCGGCACCGACGAGAAATCTGGCTTCACCAAGGCGCAGCACACGGGTAAACAGAATGCTGTCGTCAGGAACGCTGTCTGAACCAACCGATTCGGCAACCTGAAACTCTTCGCCGAGAAATACATCTTTAAGCTTCATCGAAGTGCCGGGCACGACCTCTTTTACCTGTAGAAGGGTGAGATGAGTTTCTTTCAAGGCCTGGCAAACCTGCATTTCCTGGAGGTTCAGCTCGTCGGCATGACGGCGGATAAATTCATCCATCAGGCAGTTGCCGGCAGCATCACTGTCGTCGAGCAAAAACCAGCTGAGAAAGAGAAATTCTTCAGTCGGGTCGAATTCGTATTCTTCGCCTTCCTGCAGGTTATAGAAAATTTCGAGCGATTCGCCGAGATCCTGCAGAAATTCTTCTTCAAGAGTAAAGGCCATCAGCTTGGCAAAAAGTTCGCTGAACAGGTTTTTAATAATTTCAATCTGTGGTGACATATTGGCCTGACTCCTTTGTTAATCAGCTAAATGTAACGCTTTTCCCCAACAAAAGCAAGTACCGGTTAGCATTTTCAGGGTAAACTCACTAAAATGCCTGCGTCCCTCATCAGAACTGGATTCCCGCCACCCGCCTTCGCGAGTGCAGGCTTGGCGGGAATGACGAATATAAATTGCGTCATTCCGGGCGTAGCCCCGGAATCCAGGAGGTTAATGCGATTGCCCTGCTTTTTAAATGCTGGTTTCGGCAGGCCAGGCGTTTGCCCTGAGTGGCTTGAATATCAGTTGATTTTAGGCGGGGTTTGCAATAATCTGTCTGAAGACTGAACCTATTCGGTGCCAGTAAAGAACCAGATACCCATCAGCCACCGGAAAACCAGAAACGTTCAGCGGTTAAAGACATGAATAAAATAGTCGAAAAGCAGAGATTATCAGAACTCGTCTTCAAATTTGTGGTAGAAGCCCCGATGATCGCTAAATCGCGCAAACCGGGCAACTTCGTTATTCTCAGAGTCGGAACAAAGGGCGAGAGAATTCCTCTCACCATTGTTGATTCCGATCTCGAAAATGGAACCATCACCCTGATCGTTCAAAACGTTGGCGCCAGCTCAGGCAAACTTTGCGCCCTCGAAACTGGCGACTACATCACCGACCTGGTTGGCCCGCTCGGCAAAGCCACCCACATTCACAAACCCGGCACCATTCTGGCGATGGGCGGCGGAGTCGGCATTGCGCCACTCTACCCGATCGTCGAAGCGTTCAAAAAAGCCGGCAACCGCGTCATTACCGTTCTGGCTGCACGCAATAAAGACCTGCTGATTCTCGAAAAAGAAATGCGCGAGTATTCGGATGAAGTCATCATCATGACCGACGACGGTTCTTACGGCCGAAA
Source organism: Candidatus Rifleibacteriota bacterium (assembly GCA_029560455.1). Next base: position 24,397 of record JAKQKW010000391.1, on the reverse strand, counting down.
AGGTCTGATCACCGACGGTGCCGAAGAAATCATCAAACGGGAAAAGGTCGACGAATGCATTGCTATCGGCCCGGCCATCATGATGAAATTCGCTGCCCTGCTGACGAAAAAATACAATATTCCCACCCAGGTCAGCCTCAACACCATCATGGTCGATGGAACAGGCATGTGCGGCGCCTGCCGCGTCACCGTCAACGGCGAAACGAAGTTTACCTGCGTCGACGGCCCTGAATTCAACGCCCATCAGATTGACTTCGATGAAATGCTGCAGCGCCTGCGTGCCTACAAGAACGAAGAAGATCAGGCCCGCAAGAAATAACCGCGAGGAACCAGAAATGACTGATTACAGCGAAATTCTCAAACAGGAAAGAAATGCCGCCTGGCGGGCTGAACTGCGCAACACAGTGCAGAATAAAGACCGCATCAATATCGAGCGCGTTCACATGACCGAAGCCGAACCGCACGAACGCATCAAATCACAGACCTGCGAAGTCAACAAAGGGCTCACCCCCGACCAGGCAAGACGCGAAGCCAGCCGCTGCATGGACTGTGTTAACCCGACCTGCATCGAAGGCTGCCCGGTCAGTATCAATATCCCCAAATTCGTTAAATATATCGAAGCCGGCCATTTTCTCGATGCCGCGGCCACTCTGAAAGAATTCAGCGCCCTGCCTGCTGTCTGCGGCCGCGTCTGCCCCCAGGAAAAGCAGTGCGAAGCCAAATGCTTCTATACCCAGAAAATGAAAAAAGACCCGGTGGCCATCGGCTATCTCGAAAGATTTGCCGCCGATTACGAACGTGAATCGGGCAAAATTCAGGTGCCAAAGGTCGAAAAACGCAACGGCGTCAAAGTTGCCGCCATTGGCTCGGGCCCGGCCTCTCTCTCATTCGCCGGCGATATGATCAAATTCGGCTACGATGTAACCGTTTTCGAAGCGCTGCACGAAATCGGCGGCGTTCTCAAATACGGCATCCCCGAGTTCCGTCTGCCGAACTCGATCGTCGATGTCGAACTCGATAACCTGCGCCAGATGGGCGTCAACTTCGAAAAGAACTTTGTGGTCGGCAGAACCGCCTCGTTCGAAGATCTCAAAGAGCTTGGCTACAAAGCCTTTTTCATCGGCAGCGGCGCCGGTCTGCCCAATTTCATGAATATTCCGGGCGAGAACCTCAATGGCGTCATGTCGTCAAACGAGTATCTGACCCGCGTCAATCTCATGTATGCCAACCAGAGCGATTCTGATACTCCGGTGCTGCGCGGCAAATGCGTCGCGGTTGTCGGCGGTGGCAACACTGCCATGGATGCGGTTCGCACCTCAAAACGCCTCGGCGCCGAGCGCTCGATTATCATTTATCGCCGTTCCCGCGACGAAATGCCGGCACGTCTCGAAGAAATCAAGCATGCCGAAGAAGAGGGCATCGAATTCATGAATCTGGCAAACCCGATCGAATACCTGCCCAACGCCGAAGGTCGGGTCGCCAAAGTTCGTCTGCAGCGCATGAAACTCGGCGAGCCCGATGCTTCCGGCCGCCGCAAACCGGTGCCGATCGATGGTGATATCGTCGAAATCGACATCGACCTCGCGATCGTTGCAATCGGCGTTTCACCCAACCCGCTGATTCCGGCCTGTCTGGCTGGCCTGAAAATGTCAAAATGGGGAACCATCGAAGTCAACGAACAGACCATGCAGTCGTCGATTCCCGAAGTTTTTGCAGGCGGCGATATAGTCAGAGGCGGTGCCACGGTCATTCTGGCAATGGGCGACGGCCGCAGGGCTGCCGCCTCCATGCACGACTATCTGAAAAACAGATACAATCTGTGAACGGGGAAAAACCATGATCAACCTGAAAACCAGATTCTTCGGTCTCGAACTCAAAAATCCGCTGATCGTCGCCAGCAGCAGCCTGACTGCCGATGCAGATAAAATCAAAGCCTTCGCTGATAACGGCGCCGGGGCCATCGTTCTTAAATCGGTCTTCGAAGAAGAAATCATCAATGAGTACAATCAGATAGGCGAAAGCAAATCCGCTTCGCATTTTGATGAATTCATGGATTATTTCGACTACAAGATCCGCGATCAGGTTCTCGCCAGCTACGGCCGTCTGATCAAGGCCGCCAAAGAAGTCAGCAAAGCCCCGGTTGTCGCCAGTATCAACTGCGTCTCGGCCGGCGACTGGCTGCAGTTCGCCTCGCAGGTGCAGGATGCCGGCGCCGACGCTATCGAATTGAATCTCTTCGTCATGCCCTTCGACCCGACGCGCAAAGCCGAAGACACCCGCCGCTTCTACATCGATACAGTTAAAGAAATCACCCGCCGGGTAAAAATTCCGGTTGCCGTAAAGATCAGCAGCTATTTTTCTGATCTCGCAGCGATCTGCCACGAACTCGACGGCGAAAAACTCGCTGGCATCACCATGTTCAACCGCTTCACCAGCCCTGATATCGATATCGAAAAGGAAAAAGTCATCGAAGCCGGCACCCTGAGCAGCGAAAACGAATATCTGCTGCCGCTGCGCTGGGTCGGCATTCTGAGCCCGCGCCTCAAATGCCCGATTGCCGCCTCAACCGGTGTTCACGAAGCAAAGCATGTAATCAAGATGCTGCTGGCCGGTGCCAGTGCCGTGCAGATGGCCTCAGTCTTCTACAAAAAAGGCCCCGCTTACATTGGCGAAATTCTCAAAGGCCTCGAAGCCTGGATGGACAAAAAAGGCTACGAAAGCATCGGCGATTTCAAAGGCCGCCTCAGCCTGACCAAGGCCGCCAACCCGGCCCTCTATGAACGTGCCCAGTATATCAGCAGCTTCGGCGGCTACGCCGGCTCATAATCACAACCATTTATCGATAAGAGCTTAGACCCCTGCCATCCGCAGAGATGGCGAGAAGAATACCTGAAAACTCCCGTAGTGCTCAAAAAGCACTGCGGGAGTTTTTTATTTGTTATTGATTCCCGCATAAATAAAGCCGGATGTTGTGGTGGGTAGGCACGAGGAGAAGGAACGACCGGGCCAACAAACCAGTTCAACTTTATTTATGCATCAGGCAGCAGGTTGTGGTTTTCGGCGTTTCAGGCGGCGCAGAACCATTTCGGCGGCTTTGTCGGCCTCTTCTATTTTCAGCAGGAGTGACACGAGATAAAGTGCGGCCAACCCGGCAATTACCGCAACTAGCATCGCAGTCAGAGCGTTAAAAAAGCCGCCGACTGGCAGCATACTGATATTTGCGCCCAGAAGCGGCGATGCGAAGCGGTAAACCAGTGCCGACACAATGCCTGAAGCGGCAGTGGCAGCAAAAATTCGGGCCATTGCCGGCATCAGAGAGAAGCGACTGAAACTGCCGATGCGCTTTTCCAGCATAAAATAAAGAATGCCGGCGTTGAACATGGCACCGATGCCGGTGCTGAGAGCCAGGCCCCAGTAGCCGAACGGGTGAACAAGAACCAGGTTGAGAACGATATTGACGACCACAGCGGTAATGCTGGCCATGACCGGCACTTTCGTTTCGTCGAGCGTGTAAAATGCCGGGCCGAGAATTTTGATCAGCGAGTAGAACAACAGCCCGACCGCATAGGCCTGCAGAGCAATGGCGGTTGCGGTTGTGTCGGCAGCGGTGAAGCGCCCGTGCTGAAAGATGATTCTGACCACCGGCTCGGCCAGAGCCATGATAGCAAAGCAGGCGTAAAGGTTGATAAATGAAGAAAGCCTGATCGAGCCTGCCAGCGTCTGCCCCATGCCGTCGCGATCGCCAGCCGCGATCTGCCGTGAGATGACCGGCAGGGTTGCCTGCGCAACCGCGACGCCAAAGAGCCCGAGTGGCAACTGCATGACTCTGAAGGCATAACCGAGCCAGCTGACCGCACCTTCGCCCTGCGAGGTGGCGAGAATAGTGCTGATAGCGATATTGATCTGGGTGGCGGCAAGTCCAACCGTGCCCGGAATAATAAGCTTGATAATTCTCTGAATCCCCGGGTCTTTAAAGTTCAGCTGCCACCTGAAGCGGTAGCCATAGCGAAAAAGCGCCGGCAACTGCACGGCGAACTGCAGCAGGCCGCCAAGCATGGCGCCGATAGCCATGCCGGTAATGGCAGGCATATCGAACTCTTTGGCGAACGGGCAAATCAGCCAGCCAGCCAGAATCATCGACAGATTGAGAAAAACCGGGGCAATTGCCGGAATAAAGAACTCACCGAGCGAATTGAGAATGCCCATCGAAATTGCCGCCCACGACACCGCCAGCAGAAACGGAAACATGATGCGGGTCATGGTCACAGTCACTTCAAATTTTTCAGGGTTCGAAGTGAATTCCGGCGCCAGGGTGCTGACCAGCAGTGGGCTGGCGATAATACCGACGAGCGTCAGCATGCCAACTACAACGAGAATGGCACAGAACGTCAGGTTGGTCAGCCTGAAAGCTTTCTGCTGCCCATCCTTTTCAAGAATACCGTTAAATGTCGGCACGAAAGCAGCGCTCATTGCCCCTTCGGCAAACAGGTCTCGCAACAGATTCGGAATACGAAAAGCGACGTTGAAAGCGTCGGTCCAGATGCCGGCGCCGAAGAGATAGGCAAAAGTCTGCTCGCGCACCAGACCGGCGATGCGGCTGAAGAAGGTGGCAACGCCCATCACCGCCGCTGAGCGGGCAATTGAAGGCTTTTTTGTTTCCTGGCTCATGCTCAGTCGGTAACCGGGTTGATCACGAGAATTTCGTCGGTGGCGTCGATCTTGTGATTACGCGGGTTAACGATAACCGGCTTGCCTTTCGGCTTGATGCCAACCATGGTAAAACCGAGTTCGCGATTCAGAATGCCGATTGCCTCTTCACTGTTTTTACCGACTATCTCATTGGGAGGGTCGATAAAGGTCAGGGTGTTTCCTGACTCGCGCGACAGCAGATCTTTGAAGAAGGCCAATAGACCTTCGTGCATCGCCACACGTGCCAGCAGTTTGCCCGAGACTTCACCCTGAATGACGACATCTTCAACACCACCCATTTTCAGGTGTGAGGCGTATTCTTCGTTGTAGATTTCGGCTGAGGTGTGAATCTTCGGGTTCAGCTTTTCGATGGTCAGAGCCGCGAGAATCGTTCGGGCATCGATATCCTGGGTGGTGCGGTTTTCGCCGTCTTCTGAGAGAATTACGGCGGCGACGGCCCGTTCAACCCCGGCTTTTTTGAGGGTTTCCATGCGGGTAAAATCTTCTTTGAGAATGCTGACGCGATGGGTCTTGATATTGCGAATCTGCAGCTCTTCAAGACTGGCTTTTTCTGAGACCATAAGAATTTCAGAGTGTTTGAACGCCGGATCGAGAAGAAATTCAGAAGCGAGAATTGCAGCCTTGGTACTGAAACCGCAGATAATGATGTGTTTATTGAGGTCGTCAGGGTTTGCGGGCTTGTGCATGGCGCTCTCCTTGAGTTTATCATACATAATTGCCGAAAAAGTACCGGTCAGCATTGCGAATACGCCCATTTCAAAAATCAACAGAACCAGAAACACGATCTTGCCACCGAACGAAACGGGGTAATCTGCATATTCGCCGGCCATCATCGAGAACAGCGATTTCCAGAAGGCATCGACCGGGGTTGAAATTCCTTCACTGAGACCGGCTTCAAACTGCGAAAAACCCACAGCACCGAAAATCACCGCAAAAATGGCAAAACTCGAAATTATGCAGTATTCAAGCAGACGGCCGGCAAAAACCTTCTGAAAAAAGACAAAGCGTCTCTGAATATGGGTGCCCAATGAAAATATGCGAAAAAGGCGCAGCAGTCGCAAAACACGCCCGACTCTGAAAATGCGCAGCATTGGCATTACCGCGAGAATATCTATCCAGAATTCGCGCAGAAACGCAGTGGTCGAAACGCTGATCAGCCAGCGCAGACTTAGTTCAAAAATAAAAACCAGTGTCAGAATGTCGTTAACTGTCTGAATCTTCTCCAGCTGGGGCAACGGCAGACCGACAAAAGTTTCAACCAGAATAAAAACGACAGAAGCAAGAATAAGAGACATCAGAATCAGGTTGAAACGTGCCGATTCGAACAGCCAGCGCAGCCACGGAAAAGACTTCGAGGCTGTTTCGATCTCGTATTTAAACCTGATATGCTTTTTCATAGCCCGATTGTAGAGTATCGGCCCGGCAAAATCAACCCGCCCGCAACGAACTTTGCTTTCTTGTTCGTACACACTGAGAAGGGTGTGGTATAATCAGATGTTATGAGGCTTCAGCTGCACCCGAAAAAGGGAAACGTCACGATCATTCTGCTCGGCCTGATCAGCGTCATGCTGATAATGGTAATGGCGCTGTCAAAGCGCATGACCGGGCACACTCAGCTATTGACCCTCAGCGACTACACCCAGATAACCCGCTATTTTCTTGAGTCCTATGCCGGCGACGTGCTGCAGCAGATCAACATGAACGTCAATGAGCCTGATTCTGAACTGTACAACGCGTTCAGAGGCCCACCCGGCCGCCAGAAACTGAAAACCGGCTTTTACCAGCCGGCCGCCATGTTAAAAAAGCTCGCCGACGAGCTTAAAATCGAACTGCAGTTGCCGCCAGAGATTGTTTTTTCGCAGGCCGAAGAGCTTGGTTACCCGCCAGGTTTCGACTGCCCGAATGAATTCAAGGGCAGCGAAAAGAAAGGTCTGCTCGAAATCGTCTGCAAGGCTAAATTTCATGGCCGCCAGTATTCACTGCGCGTGCAATACCCGTTTACCGTGGTAATGCGCCTGACTCCGGTTCTTAAAGATTTCATGCTGTTCGTCGACAAGATCGCGGCAGAACAGGGTCGCGACAAGATCGGGCCGAACGATCATCTTAACATCATGTTCACCAAAGAGGGCAAACACCCCGAAGAGGCCGACAGCCAGGCGCTCAGCCATGCCGGTAATATCAGAGTCAAATCGGGCTTCAAATACCGCCCGATGATTCTGCTGCCACCGCTCGACGAGACCGAATACAACAGCCCTGAACTTTCGGGCAAGGTTTTTCTCGGGCCCTCTGATGAGGCCGTCTACCTCAACCTCGCCGGCGACACGCGCGAAGCCGTCGCCGATGCACCCGGCAGCGACAGTGACGCAGAATTCACCGCCAGTGTCGGCGAAATGTTTCTCGTATCACCCGAAACCCTCAAGGTCGCCGATGTCACCAAAGACTTCGATTTTGTGCCGGTGTTCATGAACAAGAATGGCGAATTCATCAGAATGATGGGTCAGGACGTCGAACTCAAACACAAACATATCGCCAAAATGGGCATTCTTGGGTTTTCCAGTGAGGTTGTGCCTGAAATCGGCGAGATCTTCAAAGATACTGCCTATTCGCCCGAAGACTTCTTCAACAAAGGCTCGGGCGCCAGTGAATTCTGGCAGAAACTTGAAGGTTTCGGGCATGGCTACATGGCTTTTTCGAGTGGTCTGAAGCTGATGGGCATCAGACCGGACATCGGCGGGCATGCACGAAGGCAGATTTTCGGCAACGTGCTTGGCCGTTTCTTTGTCATGACCTTCTGGTGGCCGCCTTCCGGGGGCGGCGAACCGCTAAAATACGACGAGAACCGCAGCCCAACCGACTTCCCGGAACGCGAAGTTTACGGTTCGGTCAAATACAGTTTCCAGCCGCTGTTAGATAGCCAGAAATACCAGGATTTCATGTCGCGCATGGTTTCGGGCAAAAACTGGAACCCGCGCAGCGGCAGCGCCGACAACCTTCCTGACGGCTTTATGCCGATGAACGCAGATTTTGACAAGCAGTCGAAAAAGATTTTCATGCATGGGCAGTTCAAAGCCAACGATGGCTTCGCTGCCCGCGATCGACTCGAAGAGCTCGGCCGCAGCTGGTTTGCCGTCGAAGAGGCGAAAGACAAAACATCCATGGGTGCCGAAAGCAGGGTTGGGCGCACTTATATGAGCGGCGAAGAATTTCTTGAAGCGGCCGGCGTCAAGCAGGGCAAATTCAAGGTTAACGGCATCGTTTACGTCAAAGGGCCGCTGAAGGTGCCGCAGTTGAAAATGAAAAACGAAGATATCGGCGGCGGCGTCGTGCTTGTCGACGGGCCGATTTCGCTCGAAAGCATCACGCGCGGCTACGATATCGACACGGGCCAGTTCAAGCTCGGGCCGCCGGGCAACATGCTCGGGCGCGGGCCAGCCTACGATTTTTACAAGAAGATCAAGACCGAAATCACCCAGGAAAGCTTTCTCACCTTCGTCAGCCTGCGCGGCGACCCAATCACGATCAAGGGCGAAGCTCTGATCGGGGTGCAGCTGATCTGTCTCAACGACCAGAACAACACCCCCTACGATCAGATCATGTGGTCATCAGGCATTCGCAAAGAAATCGTCTTCGTCGGCGGCATCGCCTGCAATTATCTGAATCTGCCGAAGCGTCTCGAAGAATTCGGGCAGATTAAAAGCTCGTGCAGCCTTCTGAAAGCGCCGTTCTTTATGTATCATTCGGCGATGGCGGCGCAGAAACCAGCGCTTGCCGTGCAGATGATGGAAAACATGCGCGGCTACCTGCTGACCGCCGGCAAGGTGGGCAAGGATGACGACGATGAATAGCAGAAACTTTCGCAGACACGGCATGTCAATGATCGAGCTGCTGGTCGGCGTCACCATTTTCGGGCTGGCGATGCTGCCTTTGATGTGGATGGGCACGACGCAGACACGCGGAGCATATTCGGTCGGCAAACACATGATGGCCGGGCAGATTGCGGCCAGTTTCCTCGATAGTCTGCTGGGTCTGCCATATAAAGAGTGCCTCGAAAAGATCAAAAAGCTTTCGGGCAGAGGCAAAATGAAGGTTCTCGACGACGAAGACCTGAAAAAGACGCTTAATTCACTGCAGGAAGACGGCATCAAAAAAGACATGGAAACCTCGTTTCGCCATTTCAGGTATCAGTTCGGCTACTCACAGGACGAGCCGGCGCGTATTCTCAGGCTCGACCTCGAGGTTTTTTACCGGGTTGACGAGTCAGACGAGAAGAGCGAGCAGTCGGTCAAGCTGTCGGTGCTGAAGTTCGGAGAGCGCAATGGCTGAAAGACCTGATAACGGCCGCCGCGGGGTCACGATGATGGAAATCGTCATCGTCGTGGCGATTTCGAGCATGGTGCTGACAATGGCGATGCTGATCATGAACCGCACCACCAGGCATTTCAAGAAGGGCACCGACATGCTCAACATTCAGCGCCTGATGGATAACATCGTCGAACGCATCAGAACCGACGTTCGTTCGCTCAAACGCATCATACCGGCTGAATGTAACGAGAATTCGTTTTCGTTCTACGCCATTCGCGACGGCGACGAGAAGAAGATCAGATATACCTACGATAAAGACAAGGCGACGCTGTTCCGCAACGAGCAGGGCAAAGAATCGAATTTTCATGGGGCGCGGCAGGTCAAGTCGTTCATGTTCAAGCCCCAGATCGACGAGGCCGGCCGGTTCAACTTTCTCAACGTCGTCATGCAGCTGATTTCAGACGAAAAGGGCGGTGGCAAGGCTTCGACCCTGTCGATCGCCTGTCAGTTTTACTCGACTTGTGTCGAATCCGAGCTTAAAATAGGCAATCTAAGAAAAAAGGCAAAGTAACCAGGAGGTTCTGTCATGTATAAATTCAGGTTTCTGGCATTGATTCTGGCGGCGGTTCTGCTCATGAACGCGCCGCTCGCCGCTTCTGAAGAAATTTTGAAGAAGGGCCGGGCCCTGCAGAGCGCCAAAAAGTTCGATGAAGCCCTGCAGCTCTATAAAACCGCACTTAAGGAAACACCGAGCGAAGATCTCTATGTCGAATCGGCCTCGCTGCTCGGCAAACTGCAGAAATATGACAATGCCGAAACGGTTCTCAACAAGGGCCTCGAAACCTATCCTGACAGCCTGTCGATCAAAAATCTCATGGGTCTGATCAAGTTCAGAAAGGGCGATAAAGAAGGCGCGAAGAAGGTTTTCGAAGAAGTTCTCGCAAAAGACGCGAAGAACGCCTTCGCCACGAAATGGCTCGAAAGCGTCAACAAGGGCGAAGACGGCGGCAACGAAGCTGTTTCTGTCGCTTCTGAAACCGAAACTCTGCCCTCGACCACCGATGATTCGGCACAGGCCTACAACCCCTCGGCCGACGGTGCCTATAACGCATCGAGCCCTTTGAGTCTCGAAGAACAGAAAGAGCTGGCAGTCAAGCTGTATACTGAGATGACCGGCCTGGAAAAATGGGAACTCGACACCTTCAAGGAACTGCACAAACAGGTCATCGAGCGCTGCCCGCAGACCGACCAGGCCCAGGAATCCTGCTGGCGCCTGTCGAATCTCTATCTGCTCGGCGAAGATCCGCCAGATTACAACAATGTCATCGCCGTGCTCGAACATCTGCTGAAGCAGTACCCCGACACACCGCTGATGCCCGATGCGAAGAACCGCCTGATGGTCGCCTGCCAGAAGTCAGGCCAGAACGACAAACTCGTGGCGCTTTACGAAGAGCTGTTCACCCGCGACCCCGAACCGGCCGACGACAAGGTTTACATGGTCAGGGCTCTCGAATTCGCTGACGCTCTGCAGGCCATCGGCCGCACCGCCGACGCCCAGCTCTGGTATCAGAAAGTCATCGAAAAAGACGACGGCCGTGACCAGATCGAAGCCCGCGCCGCCAAAGCCCGCCTCGCCGGCGGCGGCCAGTAAGTTCAAACTTTTTTCGCTGTTTTCTGCTGTTTAGCCCATTCCTGGAAAATTACAGGGATGGGCTAAACGTAATGCATGGGGTCTTCGCGATTGTGACTATTTCACAATCAAGCAACCATCAAGCAAATTATTTTATAAAACAGCCCAGGCAAGTAAATATTTTTTGGCTCGGGTACAACAGTATCGTCATGACATTCAATCTGACCAGAGTCTGATGTTTCCGCATGGAACAATTGACCTGGCCGGTTAACCGAATTATACTGAGGCAACCCCGAAAAACTTCTGTTGAGGTATCTGCATGCAGCCGGCCACCTACCTGAACCCGTTCACCGATTTTGGTTTCAAGAAACTGTTCGGTGAAGAGTATAACAAAGATCTGCTTGTCGACTTTCTCAATCAGCTCCTCAAAAAAGAGCAGGGCAGCATAAAAAGTCTGACCTACCTCAAAAACGAGCATCTCGGCCGTTCTGAAGCCGACCGACGCGCCGTTTACGATCTTTACTGTGAAAATGAAAATGGTGAAAAATTTATAGTTGAGATTCAGAAGTCGAAACAGAAGTTTTTTAAAGACCGCACCCTCTATTATTCGACCTTTCCGATAGCCGAGCAGGGCAAAGCGGGCGACTGGGATTTCGAGCTGAAGGCTGTGTATACTGTTGCCATTCTTGACTTCGTTTTCGACGAAGACCGGCATGACTCGAATAAATACCGTTACGACATCAAGCTTTCAGATATTGAAACTTTCAAGGTCTTTTACGACAAGCTCACCTTCGTTTATCTTGAGATGCCGAAGTTTGAAAAAACTCTCGAGCAGCTCGAAAGCCGTTTTGACAAATGGCTCTATGTTCTGAAAAACCTTGAACGCCTGCACGATATCCCTGAAAAGCTCAAGGATCGTATCTTCAGAAAGCTGTTTGCCGCTGCCGAGATTGCAAGATTTACTCCAGAAGAGGCCAGGGCCTACGAAGACAGTCTTAAGGTCTATCGCGACCTGAAGAATTCACTCGATACTGCCCGTGAAGAGGGCCGTGAAGAAGCACTCGAGCAGACAGCCCTGAAAATGCTGGATGATAAACTGCCGGTTGAGGCAGTTACCAGGTATACCAGCCTGACCATCGAGCAGGTCAAAAAGCTCGCTGCCGATAAAAACCGCCTCGCCGAACCGGTGAAGCCTTACGCTCCCGCTCGCCGACCACGAAAACCCCTCACCCGAAAATAACCCGGACTCCCAGGGCAATTGCATTAAACTTCTAGATTGCAATTGCAACCGCGCATGGAATTGAATATCTTTTAACATGGAACTGTACCCACATCGCGAATGCAATTATGCGCCCCAGGATAGAACAAGCCTGCCGCGACTGCGGCCATGAACCACAAAGGCAGATTGTCGCTGCCACAAGAGCTCAGGGCAATGCTGCACATTGAGGCCGGCGATATTTTTTTTATTGAAACCGACAAAAACAACATTTTAAAGCTGGCAAAAGCCGAGAATCCTTTCGACGTTCTTGCCAGGCATGCGCTGAAAGACAGCAAAGCCGGCAAAACTATTACTATCGAAGAATTCGAAGATAAGATTAAGACAAACAAAACAATCGCAGTACAAAAATAAAGGCCTAATTCAAGCCTGCGCAAAAGCAGAAGGCCGCACCGTTGTCGGGTGCGGCCTTCCAGACTAAGAGGCTTAAATAATCAGTTTGTCGGGGCTGCCAGCTGTCTTTCGAACTGGGCGATCAGGCGTTTTTTCTGTTCCTGTTTAAAGCGCATGTTTTCGAAGGCAAGCTGGTCACGTTCGCTGATTTGCCTGAAATACGGCACATCTTCGGCGTCGGTTTTCTTTTTCAACTCTGCCTGAACACGGGCATCGGCATGTCTGGTGGCGAGAACGCTGAGACTTCCGTCAGTTTCGGCAAGTTTTGGGGTTTCGGTGCGCAGCAGTGCGTGTTTGCCCGAAGGCAGGCGCACTTCGTAGAGATGAGGTCTAACTCTGGCTATTACAGATACTTCGAGGGGAACGACACCGGAAAGTTCCATCTGTTCAGACAGGGTTTTGAATTCGCGGCGGGCCTGATCGAGCTGCAGCTGCACCTTTTCGCCACGTTCGAGTTCGGCGAGAGCACGGCGGACTTTTACAAACTCAGGGCTGGCAGCATTCGCCTTAACAAGAAGTTTTCTCGCGGTATCAACATGCCCGGTTTTTATATAAGCGTCAGAAAGGCCGATAATGGCATCTTCATGCGAATTGCGCTTCTGCAGAGCCATGCGGTAGCTTTTTATGGCATTTTTATAGTCTTTGCTGACCATGAAGGCATTGCCGAGTTTCACATAAGGTTCGGGGGGTTTTCAGGCTCACAATGAACGGCGCGGGTGTATTCGACCACCGCTTCCTGAACTTTGCCACCGGCAACCAGAGCTTCACCTTTTCCGAGCATTGCCCAGACCAGCACCGGCATGCGATCGATGAGCCGCTGATAAGTTTCGACAGCCAGTTCCCATTGCTTGAGCTGCAGATAGAGAACCCCGAGATGCCGATGGGCTTCAATATAAGCAGTATCTATGGCGCCTCTGTGTCTTGCAATCGCCTGCTCGAAGGTAACAAGTGCGTTATCAGGCTGTTTTACTTCGAGAAACGCCATGCCAAGCATAAACAGGTCGTTGAACTCGACAGCGTGATGATCTGACCATGGGTGAAGCAGTCTGATCACCTCTGACCAGTTTTTGCTGGAAAAAGCGACCACCGCTTCCTGACGGGCGGTAACGAGTGCGCCACGAAAGATCGCCTTCTGTGGCAGCGGGGTGCCGATCTGGTATTCAACCCGGGAATTATGAATGTAGCCGGTTCGGCCATCGTGGCTGGCCCTGAACCAGGACCCGTTAACATCGGCCATCAGTTCAACTTCGGTGCCTCGCGGCAGAGTTTTGATCAGACGGCTTTTAATGTCTGGCGCCATACGAAAGTTGGCTCCACCAGACAGAACCACAGCCATACCAAGCGATGAGCTGGTTGCCCGCCCGGTATAGGCAACTGCCAGAAGCGACGCCAGGAGAACAGTTAACAGTGTTTTTCGTGTCATAGCAATTGTTTAGTCGGCAGATTGTTGAATCTTTTTTAAGTCTGCCGGAAATGAAAACAATTTTTTTAATAAAAGGTTAAAGAATTTTCTGGCCCTGTCGATATTGGTGATGGAAAAGATTTTAATCATTTTTTGTCGAAAGAAGGGCTGAATAAGAAAAAAGGCGCATTCAGGAGCACCATCGCCCTGCTTCTGAGCCTCGGAATGATTTCCGGGCCGGGAGCCAGCTTTGCTGCGCCAGCTAACTGCGGTCCAGAAAAAACTTCAACCGACAGCGAAGTCAGCTTTTCTGGTTACTACACGGTCAAAAAAGGCGATACCCTCGCCAGAATAGCCGCAAAATATCTTGGCTCTTCCGAGCGCTGGAAAGAAATCACCGACGCCAACCCAGGGATTAAACCAAGCCGTCTTGAAATCGGCAGCAGATTGAGAATGCCCGTCGATGCAAAACTCGACGATCTTGAAACACCCGGGCCGAAATCAGTATTTTCAACAGGTGGGATTTCGAAAAGCACAGTCTCTGACCCGGTTACGCAGCCGGTTGAAAAGGTCGACCTGTCGTTTCTCGATGCGGCCGGCAATAAAAGCGTTTTTGACAACATTCTGCCCGAAGACGATGAAAATCCGGTAAAAGAAATGGCGGTTACCGACCCTGAAACACCGGCAGACGAGATGCCGGCGCCCAGATTCGTCAATACGGACCTCAAACTGCCTGAAGACATCAAGACTGGAAAAGTCAGCCAGTATTTTGCCAATGCCAAAGGCTTTCATGGGCTTTTCAATACTGAAAGTGCCTGGTATCAGGAAGAACGGGCGCTGATAGTTGGTATTCAGCCCCGTTACGACAGTTACAGAAAATTCAATTTCAACGGTTTCGAAATGTCTGGCAGTCAGTGGGTAATGCCGATGAATGTTCTATTTCTACGGCACAAATTGATGGCCGGCCTGACCATACCGGTTCAGTCATGGGAAGTCAGCCGCACCGGGCTCGCAAATAATGTTTCATTCAACGGCATGCATGACCCGGCCCTGCGCGTCGGTTATCAGATATGGCGTGATTACGCCGGCTTTCAGGCTGTCAGCCTGCATTTTGAAGGGCGTTTTGCATCAGGCAATTACCATCAGCCGATGCTGAACATGACTGACAAAACCCGCGCCGGCGTACAGATCGGACCGGCTGAAGCGACCCGCGGCGCCTGGTTCCAGATCGGTGGCGCCTATTCACGGCAGCTTACCAGCCGCTGGAACAGCCATCTCAACCTTACCCTCGCCAATGACCCGCGCGACGGTATCTCAAAAATCAACCCGCGCGCCAGTCTTGAGTATCTGCTCGATCCGAACTGCGTCGCCCTGGCTGAAATCGATGCGCCATCATGGACAATGGAAAAGGGCCCCGATGGCAACAATGTCGACATGCTGCTCGGCCTCGCCTGGTTCAACGAAAACTGGCAGTTTTCGGTCGGCGTGCCGTTTGCCGTTCAGTCAGAATGGGGCTACAAACGCGATTACGGCCTGATGCTTGGTCTGAATTACCGCCAGGATTAAAAACAATAGATTAAACAAAACCGCCCGGTTAAAGAAGCCGGGCGGTTTTTTATTTGCCGGTAAAAATTAATAAAGGCCACAAAATCTGAAACTGCAAAAAACTGCTCAGTCAATAAAAAGCTTAGAGCAGCATTTTGGGGTATAAATGACCTAAAAGAAACAACCCCCGTTTAACGGGGGGTTGTCTGTTGAACTTGCAGATTAGAATCGGTTTTCCTTCTTGAAGACTTATCGATGCATGGTTCATCAGTCACGTCACCGTTACTGATTCCCCCTTCGTGTCGTTACATATCCTTTAGAGTTTTAACGTGGCTGCACTATGACGCGCATTGGTTACGCCAAGCCTCAGGCGTTCATCGCCCTCGAGGCCTTCGATACAACCACCAGACCGGAAGTTAATCAAGTCTTTCTATTCTCTTTTGAACTTCTGCCGACTGCAAGGTACTACACACATCTTCATTGGCTGGATAAACGCCAACGCCTCCTGAGGTTTCTGCCCTCTTAGCGCCGTCACCGTCAGACGTGACAAACAGGATTCCGGCCCTGTCGCATTCCGCTCCCAGGTTTTCTCAACCTCTCAGCAGAACTTGCGTCTTAACAGCTTGCGGGTTTGTTCCACCCCGCTGGCACTCCCAGGGTATTGATCTTCAGAGCTTTACCTCGAACCGATCGACAACTGTTTTCAGCTGCCCTGCTTCTACGCTGTTACCGTCTCTACATGGTTTTCTTCCAGAAATTGCTGGCAGTTCCCACTGCCTGGCCGCCGGACTTACGTCTCACCCGACCCTGGCTCTTTCTGGCCCTGTGCTGCAAGCAGCCAGTTTCCATCTTGAGATTCGGTCATACCTTGAAGCTTTGCTCCCGGTTTGAAGCGCCTCCTACGTCGTCAGATTTCACTCCTTCGTCGCGATGGCAACTCTCATGACCTTTTGTCCTTCGGGGTATCAGGCTTCACCGCCCTGGATGTTATCCTTCCTCTTACAGGGTTTGTGACCCTCATAGAGTTTTTCTGCGGTTGAAGTTGGATTCTCCGTCGATGCGGAGCCCTCCCCCCATGGAGTTTGTGCCTTATGACACCTGCTTCTTCTTCGGTTACGCGCAACCCGAGATTATTGATTCTCTTCAGGGTCGTTTTGCCTGTCACCAGACATCTGCACCCCTCTTTGGATTGCTGCCCGGAACCTGCCGGAGCTCAGAAGCAACTGCCTTGCGGCTACCGATTCTATTGTCAATGATCTGTTCGTTCAACTAGACCAATATATATTGTTTGTTTTTGTTTGTCAATACTTTTTTAAATTTATTTTTATCAGGCCTTGCAAGCCGACCAGCTGCTGGTTCTATTAAAAGTTAGAAAGTGATGACCATTTTGGCGTTGAAAACGGTAGCGTCATAGCCCTGGCCAACAAGACTTTTTGATGAATGTACCCGCTTGAGTTCGCCATCGATGATGGTATCAGTACCGATGAACTGGGAAAAATTAACACCGCCCTCGTAATGTTCACTGCTGATTCTGGCGCTGATATCCTTGTGGGTAGCAAAGAAGCGATAGCGCTGGCTGCGTGAAACCGGCGTCAGAACAACTGCGAGGCGTTTTTCCCATTCAAGGCTCGGCTCGGCAGCTTTAATATCGTTGTGCTGCAGACCAAGTTCAAGACTGGCCCAATGGCTGAACTGGCGCTGCAGACCCATAATTTTGCTTTTGGTGAAGGTATCGTTGGCATCGATGTAAACATCGTTTTCAAGCTTCTCTTCGTAGGTGGCGTCGAGAATGTAGCCGGCAGTGAATTCGTGGCGCAACTGCAGCGACTTGATGTTGTCGCGCAGCTCGCTCTGCGGCTCGTGATTGCGATTGAAGCCTTCTTCGTATTCGGTCGTCAGCAGCATCTTTTCGAAAGGCGTATAGCGCAGCTCGTAGGTGCGCCTGTCGTTACTGGCAACCTTGATATCGGTTTTCTGATCCTGCAGGTCGCGGCGGCGCCAGTCGAAATAGGCCTGCAGATAGTGATTGATGCGATAGTCGGTGATAAAGTTGGCGGTCGTTTTCTGAACCGGGTTCTCGAAACGGTTGAGAATCTCGGCCTCTTTCTGGGTCGTATTTGGCAGGCTGGGTGGCAAAATGTATTTTGCCGGGTCGAGGTCGGGGTCGCGAATAATTTTGGAAGTGTTTTCGATTTTGTATTTCAACTGAGTTCGCAGGTCACGCGTCGGCTCATAGCGCAGCTGCGAATCAGCAATTTCGGTATCGGCACGGGAATTGGCAAGGAAATCATCTTCACGTCGCCACTGGAAAAGCCCACGGGCATTGAAAACCCGGTTCGGTTCGTAGTTAAGATCAAGATTGTAGTTGCGTGTTTCTGATCTGAGGCCTGCCAGAACCAGTTCGTCTTCGACGGCGATACGCGAAGCGCCGGCGTTCCAGGACATGGTTTCGTCAGCCTTTGCGCCCATAGTAAAGTTCATTTCAAGAACTTCAGAGTCAGAGGCAACATTTACAGCGTCATCATAGCCGGTCTTGTTGACTTTGGCCTGAGTATTCAATTTGCCGATTTTGCGGTCATAGACAACGGCAGCCGTTGCGCGCGTCAAATCTGAACTTGTTGCCGGGCCGTTTTCGCGGTCAAATTGCCGGCCGCCACGCACTTCAAGGCGTGTATCCGGGTTGGCGGTCCAGATGAAACCGCTGTTATAGTTGCGATAATCGACGGCTGAGATAGTCTTGTCATGGTCAAGATTAGTCTCTGACTGTTCACCATCAGCAAAGGCACTGATCGCACCGGTGAATTTGTAGTTCAGGCGGGCGCGGCCGCTCATGATGTCGTTGACCAGACCGCGCTCACCAAGTTCAAGCACGCCACCCTCACGACCGACAACTTTGAAATCCTTGTCTATCCGGCGCCAGGCAATTTCGCCCTCGGCCCGCTCGCTTTTGCCGTTCAGACCAAATCGGGTTGCGTTACCAACAAAAGCCCGATCAGCCTTCGTCGATTCCGAATTGCGATTCGGGTCGACCCGTGAAACTGCGGTTTCTGCCTTGATCGACAGAGTTTCTGACACAGCCCAGTCAGCATCTGCTGATACCAGGTCATGCTGCATCGGCGTTACAGTAGAAGAAGCGGTAACGCCAGCCTTTGGCGCCGTACTGTCGATTTCGGTCAACCATGTCATTGCCAGACTGCGGCCTTCGCTGCGCGTGTAAATCTGGCGGGTGCCGAACAGATTGCGGCTGAATGCCATGTTTTCGTCGGCCACCTCGTATTCGACGACGATCCAGCGTGTAACTTCGATTGGCAGAATGTGTGGCAGAAATTTGATCAGACCATCTTCATAATCGACGAGGTAGTCGCTGCCACGCGTCAGCTGTTTGCCGTCGAGACTTACCTTTTCGGAATTCTGCACAATCGGGCTTGCCTGCATGCGGAATTCCTGCTGCTGACCGGCACCTCTGAACTGTTCACGGCGCGCCAGGCCTTTCGACTGGGAAAAAAGAAAGATAGATTTGAAACGTTCATGGAAAGAGCCCTGCGCCAGAATACCACGCACTTCCTTGCGGAAAAGCGAAAATTCAGTGCCTTCGAGGGCGAGCGGAAAGTCGCCCATGACGAATTTCCAGACCGGGCCATCGATATTCACCGTAAAACGCCGATCTTCGTCTTCCTTATCGTCGAGAACCGCATGCACTGTCGAATTTTCGGTAATATTGCCGTCAATTTCAAGGTGCAGGCTCTGGTCGAGCTTGAAACCAGGGTATGAATCGTAATTCTCGGTCGAAAAGTGACCGACATCGCCCGAAATTTCGGCCTGCTTCATTTCGAAAGTTTTGGTGCCTGAGATGTTGATATTGCGCTTTTCTATCTGATGATCGGCTTCATCCCAGAAGTTTTTCGCATATTGCAGAACCTGTGCCGGTGGCGTTTTTATGCGCTTTGGCGCACTGAAATTCAGGGGTTTCGGCGCCAACGGCCCCAAAGCAACACTGTCGGCAGAAATTTCCTGGTCTTCGAATTCTACTGCTTCAGAATCTTCGCAGAGAAAATCTTCCCATTCGTCTTCAGCTGATGTGTCGGCTGCGATTGCGGCGGATGCGGTGCTGGTCTGTAATGCAAGCTCGACATTGGCGATATTTTTTGCCGGCTTGCCTTTGGCTACACCATTTGTGGCGGAAGCGGAAGCTGAGGCTGCAGCTGCAGTTTTTGTTTGAGCCTGGACCAGTTTTGGCGTGACAACAGACCTGATCTTTTTCAGCAGAACCGGATCGAGGGTTGCTGGTTTTGTTCCCTGCAGAACCTCGAGGCCTGCTACCGGCTGGGGAAAAATAACATTAAAAACCAGGCAGAACAGCACCAGGCGCATCACTGCGATGCGCCAGCTGCCGGATTCTGCTGTAAACGGTTTCATTTGCCCCTTGGGTGTGCCTTTCGATGTATATTCTGCAGATCTTTGCTGGTTAAATGTGTGTAAATCTGGGTCGTTGAAACATCGACGTGGCCGAGCATCTCCTGAACCGCCATAATGCTGGCCCCGCCTTCGAGCATGTGAGTTGCGCACGAATGCCTGAAAACATGCGGTGATACGTCGCGGTTGATTCCGGCCTGCAGGGCATATTTTCTGATGATTTTCCACAGACCCATGCGCGACATGGCCTTGCCATAAGGATTAAGAAACAGGGTTCTCTCAGTGATATCCTTGCACAGCTGCGGCCGCCCTTTGATAATGTATTCGTTAACGGCTTCTATGGCATAAAGGCCGACCGGCACAATGCGTTCGCGGCCACCTTTGCCGATAACCGTGAGAAATTCAGCGGCGGCGTTGAGATTGCCGAGTTTGAGGTCTATCAGTTCTGATTCGCGAATACCGGTGGCATAGAGGATTTCTAAAATAGCGCGGTCTCGCAGCCCGAAAGCAGTCGAAAGATCTGGCTGCTGGAGAATCTGTTCGATTTCCTGCTGGCTCATCACCTTTGGCAGAGGTCGACCAATCTTTGGCCGTTCGAGAAGTGCAGTCGGGTCACTTTCTATATGTCCTTCACGCTGCAGGAACTTGTAAAAGCCCTTCAGAGCTGAAGATTTTCGTGCCATAGAGCGCGGCGACAGACCCCGGTCGTGCATGTGCACAAGAAAGAGACTGAGCACGCTGTCAATTGAACCACTGGTTACCGCCCTCTCACGTTCGGCCGCAAAGTCAAGCCAGTCCTGAAGGTCGCGGCGGTATGCTTCCAGAGATTTGGGGCGCAAACCCTTCTCAATGGCAAGATAGTTCAGAAACTGCTCAAGCAGATCTGTCGACATGTTCGCTCCTGTTTATCGGTAAATCTTATCTTCTCAACTTATCGGTATTCGGGGATGTTTTATTGAGAAAATTCAATGATTTGCCGTTGCCAAAAGCTTCAATATTTTAATTGAACTTGTTATCGCTCGGCTGCAGTTTCGGTAAAGGAAAACCCGCCCGGGGGATTGCCGGGCGGGCCTTTGGTTTAGCGGTTAACGGTGCGGGGTCAGTCGTTTTTGCGGCTGATTACGGTCGCGAGGCCTTCGGCGTGAATACCGGCTTCGAGTTTCTGAACCAGCGGGCAGGCGGCGTCGATGGCACCGTTTCTGACCGGCTGATACTCTTTGCCATCGACCTTAACGGTCAGCGTCAGCTTCGGGTCGCACGCTATCGGTTTAACACCGTCGAGATCGAGTCTGAAGGGTTCGATCAGCTCATTGCGGCGGGAAATCAGCTTTTCGATGGCGAGGCGCTGCACGAAGGTCGGCCAGCCACTGTCGGCAAAGCATCTTTCGAGGTCAGCGCGGGTGATTTTCGCGATACGCAGGGCATCCAGCGGGCGTCTGACCAGGTGCAGGCTTTCCAGGAAGCGGGCACATAAAGCGGCTTCATCGAAAAACCGATACTGTTGATCATGTTAACGACGAACGAACTTTCGAAAGAGTTGATTTCGCCAGAAGGACGCATGGCGCCGAGAGTGCAGCCCAGATCGCTCTGAAATTCAACCGGACGGTCGAATTCGCCGGTCTTGAGGTTGTAAAGCAGAGCGGCGCGAGAGTTATCGTCTTTCATGTCTTTGTTCTTGATCCAGCAGTTGAAGACGAGCGAAGAACGTGCAACGCGATCCTCAACGGCACCGACGTTACTGAGAGCGATGCCACCGAAGCGCTTGACGGCCGGATTGAAGAATGACAACTGGCATTCTTTGAAAAGCACATAGGGTGCGCCAAGATATTTTTTGTCGATCGATTCGCGTTCGAGCATCGCTTCATCGACAATGCCATGGCCAAGAATCTGGCCGCCGGCGTCTTTAACCAGTTCACGACCAGGCAGCAGATAGCGCTCGGCATGAAATTCAAATTTGGAATTCAGCAGATTGGTGGCAAGCTGGGCAAAAGAGGTTACCGCGCCATCTTTGCTCTTTTTTGGCGAATCGAGCACGAGAATCGTTTCGCCCGGGCCGGAATAGAACTTCGGGTCGACGTAGGTGCCGCCAAGATCTATTGCCAGACGGGTCAGAGCAACGTCAGTATGAACTTCGTCGCCCCATTTGAGGCCCCAGTTGATGCCATAGCGGTCTTTAACGCGGATTTTCGGCGAGGTGGCATCTTCTTTGAGTTCGTCATAGAAAACGACGCGGCGGGCATAATCAAAATTGAAGCTCGAAAGCTTTTTCGGCTCACAGGCTTTGATCAGGCTGGTAAGCTCAGCAAGAAAATCAGCGTAGTGATTACCTGGTTCTTTGCCGCTGAGAGCCGGGTGATCGGCGGCCGGCTGCAGGCGCGAAATTTCGAGAGCCGACATTCGGGCGAGTTCAGCTGCTTTTACCGGTGCTTTTTCGCCGGGCCGGAAAAGTCTTGCTGCTTCCAGTTCGGCAGCTCTTTCGCCGATCAGTGTTTCGGGGTTGCGCATTTTCGGAACATTGAGAACCATCGACTTGCCGACGATGTTTTTCAGCATCTTGAAGTTACGCTTCAGCTTTGGCTCGATCGAACCATTGCCGCGGTCGGCAAGAAGAGTGTAATGCAGGCGCTGCAACCTGACAAAGCTGTGTTCAAGGTTCTCAGAAGAGCCCTCTTTGCTGATGCGGCTCAACAGCTCATCGGTGCCGGAAATAATGCGGGCGTAACCGATAAACGCAGCGTTTTTCGTAACTTTTTCGGGCTTATCGGCGTATTTTTTATTCAGTTCAACGGTGACTTCATTCTGCTCAGCTGCGACCATGGCGCGGAAAGCTTTGACGTTCTCTTCTGAAAAACTCAGGGTCTGATAGTCATAAATGGCATCCTGGGCGGCCTGAACCGGCATCGAAAGATTAACCGGAGACAGCAGAGTGGCTGAAGCCAGCAGAGCTGCGAACGCGCTTCCCTTTAATACTGCTCTGGTAACGTGTTGAGTCATTTTTTTCCTCCGGGTATATAGTCTAATGTTTCGCCGTCTGAAAGAAACTGAATGTCGCCGAGCTCGTCGGTAAGAAGTACCCGGGCGCCATATTCTTTGAGAATACGTATTACAGAACCTTCGGGCGGGTCGCCCGCCTTTTCGTCGCTGGTGATTATTGCAAATTCAGGCTTGACCGCAGTGAAAAAATCTCGCGGTGAAAAACCTTTGTAGCGGCCATGATGAGGCACTTTCAGCAGGTCGGCACGCAGGGCTCTTTTATCTTTGAGCTTCAGCATATCTGCCATAGCCTCTTCGACCGCATCGGCAGCGAAGAGAACGGCAATGCGGCCAAATTCGAGTCTGGTTACCAGCGAAGCGTCATTTTCGTCTTCGTGATTTCGGGCCGGGCCGATTGCTTTGAGCGTCAGATTGCGGTCATGCAGCAGCACGGTGCCGGGCGCAACGAGATTTTTGTCTTTATGGCGCGGATCGTAGGCCTGAACGACCTTTGTGACCGGGAAAGCTTCGAGCAGGTATGGATAGCCGCCAACATGGTCTTTATCATGGTGAGTGATGACAAGAAGATCGATTTTGCTGACCCCGAGGCGTTTCAGTTTTTTGATCAGGCCGGGCGCTGTCTCGGCATAACCCGTATCGATCATGGCAAAGCGACCGTCTGGCAGGTGCAGCAGAATCGCGTCACCCTTGCCGACATTAAAAAAGCGGATTTCAAGTGTGCCTGGCTGCCAGGAATCGCTTACAGTTGCTTCCTGATCGGGATTTTTGATTTTGGCAGCAAAACTGTGAACCGGCAGCGACACGACTGCCAGACATATAAAAACACAGCATATAAGCCATAAAGAACGATATGCCGTTTTCATCAGATTCCACCTCACTTAAAGAGTAGATACTAATTATACCATGTACACAAAAACCCGCCAGACCATAATTGCCTTCACACCCCGTGGTTACAATTTTGGAGATGTGGTTTACACGACAATAATTCACAATTAAGCTGAGAGTATGAACATGGCGGTTGCAGAAAAACTGACGCAGATTCTCGACGGATCAAACGATTACCTGTCGTTTGAAACTGCGATATTTCTTCATGGGCTTGCCCCGGAGCCGCCACACATAATTAGAATCGTTACCAATAGCCGCCGCCGCGACAGAGATATCGAAAATCATCGTATCGAGTTTGTCTACCATAAATCAGACCGGCCGGCCAGAACTACCGCGCTTCAATATAACGGAATTTCACTGCGAACAGCGACTATTTGCCAGGCCCTTGTCGACGTTCTTGCCGACATGCACCTGCAACCATCAAGGCAGATAACTGCAACCTGGTTCTGGAGCCTTCCGTTTAACGCATCTGAACTTGTAAAACTGGCCGAAGAAACTTCTGTAGCTGCGCATAAGCGCGCACTGTTCTGGAGCCTGTGGTCAGGCAGAACTGGCGTTCAGCAGGTTGTGCCGCCTAAAATCAGCAGAACTCCGGTTTATATTTTCCCTGACGAAAAGACAGATCAGCTGTGGGAAGGACTGCTGCAGGTGTTTTACCCGGCCTGGCTGCATGAATTCGACCCCGGTGATTATGCCAGCGTTTTTTTTCGAAGAAGTATCAGATCCCGATTGGCGGGAAATGAGAAAATACCGACCGTTTATCGATTTCATGAGGGCAGAAAAATTGCTGTTATTCAACGGTGACCAGAGAAAGCAGGCAAAAGAAAAGCTGCAGCGGTTTCTGAAC
>JAKQKW010000374.1 GCA_029560455.1 Candidatus Rifleibacteriota bacterium | reverse complement strand
TTTTCGATGCGGTCAAAGCCTTCGAGCTCGATATTGAAAAGCTCGGGGCAGGGGAATTCATTCAGACGGGCAAAAAATTCATTGATGCTGAGCATGTTCGACTCCTGGTTAAACTTCGTTCTGATACTACCACAAACCCTTCAATCACATAAACCCGCAACTGGTCAGGGTCTGATTTTCCGGGCGGCTTTGCAGACCGGGGCGAGCAGACACCTGCCGCACAGGGTCTGGTCTTTGCCGTGGGTGCATTCGCCGGCAATGCCGAGGTGGCAGAGCGCAAAATCATACTTGATCGGGTCATCGGGCGAAAATTTACGAAGATTCTGCGAAATTTCCTCGGCGGTTTTCCAGTCATCGGCATTGCGGCTGGTCAGACCCAGGTTGCGGGCGATCCGACTGATATGCCGGTCGAGCGGAATAAGCAGCCGGGCCGGGTCAACCTCTGACCAGATGCCCATATCGACACCATCTTCGCGTCTGACCAGCCAGCGCAGAAACATGTGCCAACGCTTGGCGCAGCCGCCGGCCGCCGGATCGGGCAGTAGATGTCTTACTCCGCGCGGCAATGGCTGTTGTCTGGTTGAAATCTCTTCGACCAGAGCCCGATGCAATGCTGTCAGACCATGCTGAATGCTTTTTTCTGGTTCATAACCCTGCAGAAATACCGACTTCAGGCTGCCATGCCTTTTGATGACACGGCCAACACCGCCGGCAAACATGCCGATCTCGACCCCGGTGCTCAGGCGGTAGCCGGGCCAGGCAAAATTTTCGACTCCGGAGCCGGTAATCAGTTTTAAAAACTGCCGGTCGCACTTCTGCATCGTTTCTTCGATTTTTTTGATGAACTGGGCTGCTGAACCATAAGCGAGCATGGCCGAAAAAACCGCCACCGCTTCAATCTCTGCCTGCGGGCGCTTCTGCTCGAAAAACCAGCGTGGAAACTGTATCGGGTCAGCTTTTGTGCGCTTAACCGGCGGAAAATCAGTTAATACCTTTTCCAGCAATGCTTTCATGTCGGGTTTGCTCATGGTTCAGGCCTTGTCAGTAAATTTTACACATGCATTATAACAAAAACTCCCGCCGGAGCGGGAGTTTTTAAGTTCTACCGGGATCTAGGGCAATAAATATAGATTTCTATATAAAAATTGCGAGGCGAGAAGACGGGATTGCTTTTTCGGAAGCTTGTGAGCGCAGCGAATCGCTGTAGAAAAAGCAACCCGGCTGATAGGCCGAAGCTGTCACTTTGCAAAGACAACCAGTTGAACACAATTGCATATTGATAACTGTTTACAATTCAGCGAGAATTGCCGGCTCTTCGTCACATTAATACTGGAACGAGCTGCCGCCGATGAATTCACGCAGAATCGAGGTTGGCGGCACTTCTTTCGGGTCGAGAGGTGCAAAGAACGACAGGGTTCGCAGTATCTGTCTTGCCTGTGAATAGCAGGGGCTTTCAGGCGGAATATCCAGGAAAAGGGGTTCGGCGATCGGCCGCAGGATTGCCCATTCATAAGGCACTGCAGAGTTGAAAACGGTGTTGGCACATTCCTGGAACGGGAAAATATTGCGTTCTTCGCCACGGCGAACTGAGCCCCAGCGACTGATGGTGTCTTCGGCTGAATAGCCGCGGTATTTGCTGTCGCGCACGGTTCGTCTGATCAGGCGGGTGTCGGTAGTGGCGATGCGGTTGTAGTCATCGATAACCAGCTGGGTGAGGGCGCTGATGTAGATTTTGTATTTGCAGTCAGCCGGTACAGATCTGGTGAGTTCGTCGTTGAGGCCGTGAATGCCTTCGATGATGATAATCTGGTCTTCATTGATGCGCATCGGGTCGGTTTTGTCCTTGCGATGGCCGGTGTGAAAGTCGAATTCTGGTATCTGAGCGACTTTGCCGTCGAGCAGTTCTTTAAGATGCTGGTTGAAAAGTTCGAGGTCGAGGGCGTAAATCGATTCGAAATCGTAGTCGCCATGTTCATCACGTGGTGTGTGCTGGCGATCGAGAAAATAATTGTCGAGGGAGAGGGCTACCGGTCTGAGACCGTTAACCTTCAGATGTGTGCAGAGGCGCTTGCTGAAGGTGGTTTTACCAGAGCTCGACGGGCCGGCGATCAATACGATGCGAATCGAGCTGTGGCTCGAGATTTCGTCGGCAATTGCCTGAATTTTTTTTGAATGCAGGGCTTCGGCGGTTTTGATGAAGTCAGAAATGCCGCCGTCTTTGATCTTTTCGTTGAGACGGCCGACATTGTTTACTTCAAGAATTTTGCCCCAGTTTTTGGTTTCGCGGTAAGCCTGAAAAATCTTTGGCTGCCGGCGAATCTGGGCCGAAGTCGTCGGATCTTCATGCTCAGGGAAAAGCAGAACGAAGCCCTGGGCATACTGCTTGAGGTCGAAAGTCTTCAGATAGCCGGCAGAAGGTACCATAGCGCCGAAGTCGAGGTCGATGTATTTCCAGCATGAAACGATGCCGACCTTGTCGGTATTGAGGTTTTTCAGAAGTCTTGCTTTTTCGGGATAGCCTTCGCGGTTGAACAGCGCAATAGCTTCGGTTCTGGTCATGGTTTTCTTGCCAAACGGCTCATTCTTATCGATGATCTCGAGCATTTTGGTTTTGATATAGGCAAGCATCTGCTCTGAAACCGGAACATCGGTGAACAGGTCGTAATAATAGCCATTGCCGATTGAATGATCGATCGCCAGGCGGGCGTTACGGTAGAGTTCCATGATGGCACGGGCAAGGACGAAAGTCATACTGCGGCGGTAGCAGTCGCGGCCGTGTGGGGATTTATAGTTGAGAAATTCGATGTTGCAGTCCATTTCGGGGGCAAAATCGAGACTGAGAATATCGTTGTTGACTCTGGCGCAGATAAACGGCAACCCTTCTGCGGTGGGCAGTTGGTTTGCCAGTTCGATGATCTGTTTGCCTTTTTCAAGCTTATGTTTGCTGCCATCTGGAAGGGTAATCGTCAGCAGTTCGGCATTTTCATCGTTTTCAATCATTTTTTCCGGGGAATCTTTCATCGTGAACCTCATGAAGTGTTTTGGGATTTAAAAAACAGACCCCGCAGTCCTGCGGGGTCTGTTTTGCACAATACGCCCGCTGTCAGGTCGTAAAAAACCTGCCAACGTTAGATGCTTTGTTTAAAGTAGTCGGGGTAGAGAAGGACAATCTCATTTTGATCCGTATTCAAAATTTCGTAAGTAATCATTCTATCATTGTGCAAAATAGGTGTCAATAACCTGACTAAATTCACAGTAATTCTCCATTTAGGGCGCAGTACCGGTTTGCGTGGCTTTGAAAGCCTTGTCTAAGATGAATCTGAGACGCTTTCATCGTCTCCGTCCAGCATGCGTTTAAGTAGACTTTCCCAGTCTGTCCAGATAAAAAAGTGTATTAGCGCACGAATTGATTCCCAGAATTCGTATCTGGGACCCATCCATTCTAACGTAAGATTATACAGCCTATCTGACATTTTGAGTATTTGCTGAAGCATGTATGCAATAAAGTTGAGAATTATGAAGTTGAATGCCAGATGCTCTTTGCCGTGCCCAAAGTTGTGTTCCAGGTGCTGCCCATGGTTTTTTAATAGATCAAACACCTGATTTTC
>JAKQKW010000361.1 GCA_029560455.1 Candidatus Rifleibacteriota bacterium | reverse complement strand
TTCATCAGGGCACTGTGGTAGCAATTGGCTGTCACACCGATTTCACGTTGCGTAAAAATCGACTTGCGTTCGCGGTAAACGAATTCGATCGGGTCTTCGATGGTAATGACATGCCGGGCCGACATGCGATTGATCTCGTTGACAATTGCTGCGAGCGTGTGGGTTTTGCCAGAGTTTGCCGGCCCGGTGACCAGGAACAGGCCGCGCGGTCGCGTGGCGATTTCCTTGAGAAGGGGCGGCAGACCGAGCGAATCGATCGACGGCGTCGCCAGCGGAATAAAACGGAAAGCTCCCGAGAGACAGCCGCGCTGACTGAAAATACAGGCGCGCACCCGCCAGCGGTTTTTATATCTGGCCATGAAGTTGGCCTCGTGCAGACTGCGCAGGTCATTCTGCGCCTTCACGTCCATCAACGGCAAAAAGAGGTTTGGCATCTCCTGGTAGGCAAGCGGCTCTTCAGGCAGCGGAATCAGGCGACCACCAACTCTTATCAGAGGTGGTGAACCTGCTTTGAGGTGCAGGTCGGAAGCCTGGCGTTCGATCGCGATTTCGAAAAATTTATGTATTTTCAGCATCCGGCTTCTCCGTCAGATGGGCGGTTCGTTGAGGATTTTGCGCAGGGCTGCAGGGTTTGGCGCCACCGAATAAGCGTCTTCTTTTCTGACGACACGGTCTTTAACCAGCTGTGCCAGAGACATTTCCATTGTTGTCATGCCAAACTCAGTGCCGGTTTCAAGATAAGAGGGCAGCATGTGAATTTTGCCGTCGGCAATCAGCGATCTGACAGCGGAAGTATTTAGCAGAATCTCGAAGGCAGCAACCCGACCACCGTTGATGCGCGGCAGCAGCGTCTGTGAAACGACACCACGCAGTACCATCGACAGCTGCAGCAGAATCTGGTGATGCCGGGCTTCAGGAAAGACGTTAACGATGCGCTCGGCAGTGCTGACGGCTGAACTGGTGTGCAGAGTCGCGATGACGAGTTTGCCGGTTTCGGCGGCATTGAGAGTCAATGAAATCGTTTCGGGCTCGCGCATTTCGCCAACGACGATAATGTCGGGATCCTGGCGCAGAACCGTCAGCAGCCCGTCATAAAAACTGAGGCAGTCGATGCCGACCTGGCGCTGATTGAAAAAGCTGTTGTTGTCTTCGAACTGATATTCGATCGGATCTTCGAGTGTTACCACATGGCGGCGGGCCATACGATTGACGTAACTGAGATAGCTGGCCATTGTCGAAGTTTTGCCGGCGCCGGTCGGGCCCGTGAGGAGAATCAGCCCGTTCGGCTGTTCGATGAGGCGGCGGGCCGCAGTCGGCAGGCCAATTTCATCGAACTCCATAACCCGGTATGGTATTACCCTGAAAACCGCGCCGGCGCCGTTCAGATCCATGTAGAGGTTAACCCTGAAGCGGCACACCCCTTCGAGGGAATAGGCGAAGTCGATTTCATGGTTCTTGTTGAACTGGTCCTGCTGATCGGGGGTCAGCAATACTTCGATTATGCGATCGAAGTCGTATTTGTTGAATTTAAAGTTTTCGAGATGACGAATATGCCCATCGACTCTGATAGCGGCGGCCTTGCCGATTTTCAGGTGCAGGTCAGAGGCGTTCTCGTCAAAAGTCAGTTTCAATAATCTGAATAAGCTTTTTTCATCTGCCATGGAGGCAATTATACCCGCAAAAACCCAGACTATTCAACAAAACAAATCATTAAAAAACGAAAATCTGTTAACTTTTCTTAAAGTTTTGCGTATTTAAAAAAAATGTCTTTTCTGCTAGAATTCTTGCTGAAGCCTTATTCTTCCGGGGAAATCCGATGACCGCCAATAACACCGTCTTAACCAGCATCAAGCCTCTGATTGCAAGACTGATTCACAATTTTCTCGCCGGCGACTATGACCAGCGACGCGAAGCAGCGATCGCCCTTTCCAAGTTCAAAGGTGAAAAAGCGACCGATTTTCTGCTCGAAACCTATGAAAGCGACAATATCCAGGACTTCATGGCCCTGGCGCTCGGGAACATAGACAATCACAAGGCAATTGGCCTTCTGATCAACGCCCTGAACGATTCCCAGCAGGAAGTCAGATTCAACGCCGCCCAGGCACTCGGCATGCTCGAAAATCCAGAAGCTTTCGACATTCTGATGGAAGCTCTGAATACCTATGCCGAGTCAAGCGTTGGCGTCAGCACCCCGGCCCTCGAAGAACACGCTTCGCAGATTTTTTTCGAAGAAGATGCCATTATCAGCGCAATTCTGGCAGTCGGCAAAATCAAAAACTGGCGGGCAATTGCGCTTCTTAAAAAACTGCTCGCCCAGGAAAAAAGCGCGAGAATTCGTGCTTCGATCATCATGGCACTCGGCATGATGGCTTCAGACAAACTGATGCCGGTTTTTCAGTCGGCTCTGCGCGATGAAGATCCGCGTGTCCGTGCCAACGCCATCGAAGCTATCGAAAGCATAAAGTCAGGCTCGATTGTCGGCATTCTGCAGCCTTACCTGGAAGACCCAAGCAACCGTGTACGTGCCAATGTTGCCAAAGCCATCTGGAAATACGGCGACTTCGATGTATCAGAAACTCTGCGCCAGATGCTCGAACATACCGACAAATGGTATCGTGCCTCGGCAGCCTACGCCATTGGTGAAATCAAAGATGCCCGCTTCATTCGCGAACTCGGTCGCTCTCTAAAAGACGAAGATCCCGATGTAAGACGAAATGCCACGAATGCTCTGCGTAAAATCGAATTCAAAGACGCCCTGCCCCACCTAAAACCAATGATCGACGACCCGAATTTTGACGTCAGGGTCGAAGCGGCACTCGCCATCTCACGTTGCTCTCCAGAAGCAGCCCCGCCAATTCTTAAAGAAAAACTGCAGAAGGAAGAAAACTTCATTGTGCAGGCTACCCTCATTTCGTGCCTCGGGCAGACTGCCAAAGCCGACGTCATACCTTTGATAAGCCCGTTTTTAAGCAGTGAAGACCCAAGAGTTGTTTCTAATACAATTGATGCAATGGTCAAGCTGTCGCGCAAGGCTGATCCAGAACTGGTAGACCGCCTCAAAGAGCTGCTACAGCACGAAGACAACCGGGTTAAGAGCACTGCCATCAGAACCCTCTGGGTCTGGGGTGAGTATTCGGTTCTCGATAATCTGCGCGAGCTTTTCAAAAGTGACGATAAAAGACATGTTCAGTCTGCCACTTTCGTTATCGGCGAGATCGGCAAAGAGATAAGTCATGACGAAAATCTGCTCAAGCAGATTAACCAGATACTGGTCGATCTGATCGATAATCCCGATGCGATCAACCGCGAACTGGCCGACGCCGGAACCGCGACAGCCGTCTGCGCCAGCACTCCGGCTGCCACCCCAGAAGAAGGCGAAAAACCTGCTCCGCCAAAAGAAACGCTGCAACGTCAGTCATCTGCAGGCACACCCGGAGCCGAAGCTATTCTGCCGGTCGAAAGCGAGCCGCCAACCCCGGTGGTACTCAGCACCCAGATTCTTCCTGACAATACTTACGCAGACGAAATCGAAAATGCCAACCGTTTTATCGCGGCGCGCAATTTCGTCGCCGCCGAAAAGATCTTCAAGGTTATTTATGCCCGCGACCCGCAGCATCTCAAAGCCCTGCTTGCCTACGCCAATCTCTGCTTCATGCTGAAAAAGAACTCCGAGGCGGCAAAACTTTATCAGGAAGCCCTGAAAATCAATCCGAATCTCGTCAAGGCTCACTTCAACCTGGGCACGATCTTTTATTATGCGCGCAAATACGAAGATGCGGTAAAACATCTCGTCAAGGCACTCAGTCTCTACCCGAAAATTCTTGGCGCCTACCTGATTCTCGGTCAGATCTACCAGATTGCCGGCAAGTTCAGCGAAAGCGTCAAACTGCTGACCCATGCTGCTGCCCTTTCGCCGCGGAATCCTGTTATCTACCAGAAGCTGGCAACCCTTCATATTCAGCTGCGTCAATATGACAAGGCAATCGAAGTCCTGCTGAAGGCCGTCGATATTTCGCCGGTCGACGTCGAATCAAACCTTCTGCTGGCCTACTGCTTCAACCTTACCGGTCAGTATCAGAAAGCTTTCAGCGCCATCGACCTCACGCTTCGAGCCTGTGCGCAATCACCACAGCAGGACGGCTCACTGCGGCAGATGCTCAAGGGTTATCTCTACCTGAATTCCATACTCCAGGAACAACACCCCGGGCAGGAGAAATCACATGACGCTTGAAAAGTCACCACAGCGATATAATTACAAAACTCTTGATCTGAAAGCCATGAAAGGGCCGGATTTTCTCGAAAAGCTCGGTCATCTGCTCGATGAAGCCGGCCGTAACGGCTGGGATCTTGTCTACATGAATGAAGAGTTCATGGTCATGAAGCAGTTGTATTTTTTCAAGGAATAGATATCAGCAATCCAGAGGCTTCGAGATAAGCCTCCGCTGTTTACTAAACCCGAATCTGTAATTTTTCCGTCATTACCGCGTTTATGCCCAGAGCGGAAAGGTGGAAACTTTGCATGTAACGTCTGAGATCCCTGCCTTCGCAGGGATGACGCACAAGTTGCCTGTTCTTGTATTAATGTGCAATAAGAGCTAGTTTTTTATCGAGGTAAATAGTTATTAAAAAGGCTACGGTCAAAGCAAAAAAGCTGCTTCTTGACGACCACGTCGGCACCATCAGCGGCATCGGCCCGAAAAAGTCAGAAACCCTTCAGAACGCAGGGTTCGGCTGCGTTTTCGACCTGCTGCGCATCTACCCGGTGCGCTACCAGGATCGCCGGCAGGCAATTCCGGTCAGTGCTCTACAACCGCAGATGCAGGGACTTTTAAAGGCGCGGCTCAGTTCAATAAAGGCTTTTCACGCCAGACGCGGCCTCACGGTCATCAATGCCGAATTCTCCGACCACACCGGAAAAATCGGAGCCAAATGGTTCAATAAGGTTTATCTGACCAGACAACTGAAGCCGGGCAACGAATATTGGCTCTTTGGCGCTGCCACAAGTATAAAGAATCAACTGGTCCTATCAAACCCCGAGATTGAACCGGCTGAAAACGAAACTGTCGAAGCTACCGGCAGAAAGCTTACGCCGGTTTACCCGTCTAACTCACGGCTGGCTGAAGCCCGCATATCACCTCTGTCGTTGCGTAAACTCATCGACAATGTGCTCGATCAGGTCGACTGGGGAGCATCTTTTCCGCCAGCTGTTCAGGAATCATCTTTCAGAGTCATAGCCGATGCCCTCGCCGACATTCACCGCCCCGAATCAGACGAAGAGCTGAAAAAAGCAAAGCACACTCTGGCTTTTTTCGATCAGGTACTTTTTCAGATGGGTGTTCTCAAAAGACGCGAGAATATTACCGGCTTTCTGACACTGCCTGATGCGGTCAGGCACGCACCGGCCGATTCGCCATATCCCCTGCCCTTTCAGCTTACAAATGGTCAAAAGCAGGCCCTCGGTGAAATCATCGCCGACCTGAAGCCAGGCAGTGACAGGCCGCCGATGAATCGGCTGCTTCAGGGCGACGTCGGCTCTGGCAAGACTCTGGTAGCCTTTCTGGCGATGATCGACTCAGCCATTGAGCTTTACCCAGGTTCTCAGTGCGCTTTTATGGCGCCGACAGAAATTCTTGCCAGACAACACCTGCAGAATTTTAACAGGTTTTTTCCGCAATTTGCCCGGCATGCCGTAATCATTACCGGCAGCATGAAAAATGCCGAGCGCCGGGCACTCAACGAAGCGGTGGCAACCGGGCAGGCACTGTTCATCTTTGGCACCCACGCCCTTTTTCAAGAGCAGACACAGTTCAACCGTCTTAATTTCTGCATCATCGATGAACAGCAGCGCTTTGGGGTAAATCACCGTCGCCAGCTGTTCAGAAAAGGCGAGAACCCACACCAGCTACTGCTTTCTGCGACTCCGATTCCTAGAACCCTGTCGCTGACAATTTTCGGCGATATGGATACCAGTGTCATCAACGAACTGCCCCCGGGGCGGCAACCGGTTGCCACGAAGATCGCCGCAGACTTTCGCGAAGTGCTGCCTCTCGTCAAAAACACGCTGGCAGCCGGCAACCAGATTTATGTCGTCTGCCCGCTGATCGAAGCCTCTGATGTCAAAGACTGGGTTTCGGTCGAAACCGCCGCTGACAATATCAGCGACCTGCTTCCTGATGCAAAAATCGCCTGTCTCACCGGTGCCCAGACCTGGGATGAAAAAGAGAACATCATGTACGAATTCAAGGCCGGGCGCATCGACATCATCATCGCGACCACCGTCGTCGAAGTCGGCGTCGATAACCCGAACGCCACGTTGATGATCATCGAAAACGCCAACTGTTTTGGCCTGTCTCAGCTGCATCAGTTGCGCGGCCGGGTTGGGCGCGGCTCTTATGCTTCGACCTGCGTTCTCATCTCTCATGTGACGGCAGAAACAGAACGCCTGGCGGTTCTCGCTTCGACCAATGACGGTTTCGAACTTTCGCTCGAAGATCTCAAAATGCGTGGCCCCGGAGATCTGGTTGGCACCAGGCAGAGCGGGTTGTCACACCCGTGTTTTTCGCATCGTATTCCGCAGAAGCTGGTAGAAAATGCGAGAACCAGAGCCTATGAGATTCTTACCAGCGAGCCAGCCGAAATTTGCGACTGGTTTACCGGTCAGATGATAAAATCCTTCGGCGAAAGCTACAAAACCTTTATGGAAGGCGGATAAAATGCGAATAATCACCGGTTCTGCCAAAGGCAGACGCCTCAAAATGCCCGGTGGCGGAAAAACCCGCCCGGCCATGGATAAAGTCAAAGGTTCAACCTTCAACATCATTGCCGATCTTGTAGACGATGCAAGGTTCCTCGATCTGTTTGCCGGCTCAGGCAATCTTGGCATCGAAGCCCTGAGTCGTGGCGGCAGTTATGCCGCCTTTGTCGATGCCTCCCGCGAATGTACACGCACGATAAGAGAAAATCTTGAGATCACCAGTCTTGCCGACCGTGGCGAAGTCTTTACGATGGACTGCCTGAAGTTTCTGCAGACAGTCGATCGCCCGCCTTTTGACGTCGTCTTTATCGACCCGCCATATCTCAAGGGATTGCTCGACCCGCTGCTGCAGTATATTCCGCAATGCCCGATGTTTTCACCCGACACTCTGTTCATCATCGAACGCCAGAAAAAAGACCTGCTCGGCCTCGAAAAAATGCCGGCCTACCGACTGCTCGACGAACGGGTATTTGGCGACACGGTTATCACCTTTTTCAGACTGACTGCTGCCTAGCCCTTGTCACATTAAAATCCGTCAATCATCTGACTCAAATGCGGCACTGAACAACAACTCTCAGGCATAAAAAAACTACCGCCCTTGCGGGCGGTAGTTTTTTTATGCTTTCAGCAGGGGGTTATTTGCTGCCAGACATGCGCAGGTTCTGATATTCGTTGTAAGCGGTGCGGTAATCAGAGAGGGCGCGCTTAACTTCTTCAGGATCTGCACCACCGCTGTTGGTAACCAGAGTTGTATACTTCTGGTAAGCGGCGATATAGCGGTCATGGGCGGCCTTGAGCGAATCGCTGCCAGTCGGAACACCTGTGACGGTTTCGGTAGTGGCAACCGGTGCCTGAGCAGTTGTATCGGGAGCAACAGTGACCGGAGCCGTATCAGATACGGTTACTGCGTCACCAGAGCCAATCGTGATTACTGCTGCATCACCAACGCTGATCGGAGCATCCTGGTCGCCGGCCGGAACAATGCCGCCGCTCATTTCATAGTCACCAGGAGTTACATAGATCTCGTCAGAGCCAGGAAGCACTTCGCTTGCGGGGCCAGAAGCACCTTTTTTGGCTTTAAATTTCTTGTAGAGGAAATAACCGGCTACGGCTGCGCCGATGATTACCAGTGCCGGAATAAACAGGGGGCTGGCGAAGATGCCGGCGATAAAACCACCGACAGCGCCAAGAGCCGAAGCAATTGCGCCACCGAAGGCTGCCAGAGCACCAACAACGCCACCACCGACAGCTGCGACACCACCGACCACGGCAGTACCAACACCGGCGATACCACCGGCAGCACCGATAGCGCCACCAATAGCAGGAGCGGCAAGAGCGATACCAGCACCGGCTACAGCGCCGACACCAGCACCAATCAGAACGCTTTTCTTGTCAAGTGCGCCAAAGGCAGGAGCCGGATTGAACACGGTGAAGTCAACCAGCATGAGAAGTGAGAGAACAATGCAGAGTGTTACTCTTAATTCATAGCGCCTTATCATAATCGAACCCCCTGTAATTAACGGAAAGTTGTGTACCTTCAGAATTACTTTCAAGTTTACTGATGGGTTGCCAAAGCGTCAAGGCACCCGTAAAAAAAAATTATTCCTGTTTGCCAGTGTTTTGCAGCAGGCTTGAAAAAATGGTGTTGCGCATCTTGATGCGGTTGTTGTTAACAGCCATAGCAATGGCTTTGCGACTGCCGAGAAAAACCATGGTCTTTCTCGCTCTCGTCAGACCTGTATAGAGAAGGTTGCGCTGCAGCATCATATAATGCTGTGTTGAAGCCACGAGAACCACTGCCTGGTATTCACTGCCCTGAGATTTATGAACAGTTACAGCATAGGCATGCGCCAGATCGATAAAATCCGCCGACTGAAACGTGATTTTTCCCTGAGGAAAATCGATGATCGCTTCCTGATCTTCGGAACTGATATCTGTAATCGTGCCGATATCGCCGTTGAAAACCTCAAGATCATAGTTGTTGCGCAGCTGAATAACCTTGTCACCGACTCTGAACAGCCGGTTGAGATGTTCAATTTCACTGCGCTCAGGTGCCGGCGGGTTGAGGACTTCCTGCAGAATGGCGTTAAGGCTGGTAGCCCCAAGTTTGCCGCGATTCATCGGTGTCAGAACCTGAATATCATTCACCGGGTCATAATTGAACTTCGCCGGCAGACTTTTCTGCACGACATTTTTCAGCATGGCGATAACCTTGTCAGGGTCTTCAGCCGCCACGAAATAACAGTCAGACTGGCTCTGCCCGTCGGGGACAAGCAGCTGTGGCATCTGCCCGTTATTTATCAGATGGGCGTTTTTGACAATCTGAGAAGTTTCAGCCTGCCTGAAAATGGCATTGAGAATAACAACCGGCACCATGCCAGAGCTGATGAGCTCGTTCAAAACAAGACCAGGGCCAACCGATGGCAGCTGATCAGCGTCTCCAACGAGAACGAGAGTGGCATGATCGGGAACTGCCTGCACCAGGCTGAAAAACAGGTTCATATCGATCATCGAAGCCTCATCGACAACAAGAGTGTCGCAGTCGAGCGGCAGCTGCCGGTTTCGCCTGAAGCCCTTTTCCTGGGGTGAATATTCAAGCAGACGATGTATGGTCAGAGCGGCAAACCCAGACACTTCGGCCAGGCGTTTGGCAGCCCGCCCGGTCGGGCTGGCGAGCAGAACGCGATTGCCGAGGGCGCGATGGGCGCTGACTACGGCTTTGAGAGTAGTGGTTTTGCCGGTGCCCGGGCCGCCGGTTATGATAACAAAACCTTTTTTAAGCGAAGTTTCGACCGCAAGCTGCTGAATATCGCTGAGTTTAAGCCCATGTGTGGCTACCGCCCGATCGAGGGCCGCCATAAGCTTTTCTCTCGGAAGCTCACGCTGCCGCTCAACCAGCTTTTTTACGATGCGGGCGCTGCCTTCTTCGGCCCGGTAACTTGCAGGCAGATAAAAAAGCGGCTGCATTCTGAATTCCCGCATTATCAGTTTCTTTTCAGACACAAGAGCCCTCACTGCAGCATCAAGATCATCTTTTTGCCCAGGCCCGAGCATTTCCTCGGCCATTTTGTGCAGCTCTTCTTCTTTAAGAAAAAGATGGCCATCTTTGGTTATCGTGCTCATCAGGTAGAGAATTGCCGCTTTGACACGACGCGGGTCATTGCCGGTGATACCAAACTCTGCCGCGATGCTGTCAGCTTTTTTAAATCCCATACCAGGCACTTCATGAGCCAGAATATAAGGATTTTCAGAGACACGGCGCACCGCCTCACGGTCGTATTTGCGGTAAATTCGCGTGGCATAGGCCGGCGAAATGCCATGCCCCTGAAGAAAAATCATTATATCCTGAATCGAGCGCTGCAAAAACCAGCCACTGGCAATCTTTTCGGCTTTTCCGGGCCCGATACCGGGGCATTCAGCAAGCTTTTCAGGGTTATTTTCGATCACCTCAAGAGTATCGAGGCCGAAGGTTTCGACAAGGCGCCGCGCGGTAACGGGGCCGATCCCCTTTATCATGCCTGATCCAAGATATTTTTCAATACCTTTGAGAGTTGCGGGCTTCAGCACCGTGAATTTCATCGCCTGAAACTGCATGCCAAAATTCGGGTGACAGGCCCAGGTTCCGTACACCCTGACCTCTTCGCCAGGCTGAATGATGCCAAAATTGCCGACCACGGTAACCCCGTGCGGGTATTGCCGCCCCGAGGCCTTGAGAACGTAATAGCCGGTCTGCTCGTTGCAGAAGGTTATTCGATCAATTGTTACCGTAATACATTCGTTTTCCACGCCGTAAGTTATAACATTATTTGCCCTGATATTGAAGGCATTCAGGCAAACTCCTTCACGTCAAACCTTGTGTCTGTGTTTGACAATTGCTGGCTTATAATGCTAATTTGCCGGCCATGCGCAAATTTTTACCTTTGATTCTGCTGGCAGCAATAATTTCTGGAGTGGCTGTTTTTCTGCAACGCCCGGCCCCGCCAGTATTGCCTGACAATCTGCTTCTAGCCCTTTCGACAGACGGTCCGCTGCAACCTGGACACACCCAGGAAATGCTTCTGCATGCCTTCAGCAGCCAACAAGGGCGTCTGACAAGGGAAACGGCCCTCAGGCTTTCTGCTTCGGTCAGCCGGAGCGCCTCCGGCACTGCAATGCTGTCGCCTGAAATTATAACGTTCGCGCAGCACAGAGATGGCTCATACCGAAGTTTGATAAAGGTTCCTGAAGACATGTATGGAACTGCGACAATTTCGGTTTTTCCAAGCGGCTACCCGGATAAGGAACTTCTAAAAAGCAGCATTGTCTGCGGAAACAGTCCAGGACTTATTATTCTGCCACCGGCGGCACCTGTTCACCCCGGAAACTGGGTCAGCTTTAGAATTGCGCTGCTCAACCGCAAGTCCGGAAAAGGGATTTTCAAGGCCCCGGTCAGAGTCAAAATGAAAACGCCCGCCGGGCACGACACTATTAACCGTGTTGTGCTTACCGATCTTTACGGAACTGCATTTTTCACAACCCATCTTCACAGCAGCAGCGCTTACGGGCTGCACCACTTCGATTTCTCATCTGGCAATTCAGTCCAATCCTTGCCGATGCCGGTTTTGCCACAACCAGACAAAGCTGTCTTAGCGCAAAAACTTATCAGAAATGAGCCTGACCTGTTATCTTCCATCTCCTCGGCATTTCTCAACAGCCTGACCATTGCAAGCCCGCCGGTTCATATTCTTAAATACGGGAATACCAGCTCAGAAACTTCCAGCAGGCTTCTCGAAGAATTCAAAGTCGAAATCGATCAGGCTTTTATCACCTATGACTGCACCGGTTCAGATTATCGACATGTAGAAATCTGGCAGAACGGGCACCTTATATACAGCAGCGATCTGCAGCTTGAATCCGGCAGAATATCTGTGCCATTCCCACATCCACCTGAACAGTCGCAGCCCATTTTTGCCAAAATATGGGAAATGAAAGGCAACACCCTTAAAGTTCAGGAAAAATCGGCGTTACTGCACGGCCGCACCCCATCACCGGTGCTTTCATTTATGAAAGACGCGGCAGCTTATCTACAAAATACCGAACCTTTCGAGCTTGCCTCGATGTTTTTTACCAGCCCGGGTTTTATGGCGACAAATCAATCAAACAATGTTTTATCACTTACAGAAGATGGCATGGTGCAACTGATTCCCACTGCCGAATGTCTTCCAGCACAACCGGCTGATCCGGGGCGTTTCTTCACGGAATCAGAAATATCTGGCCGATCATTTAAAAGGTTTTTTCTCGTCGGCGATGAACTCGCCCTCGGGCGTTACCGCTTTTCAAGCCTCAAAATCTGGCTTTACCCGCCACGTTTCTTTACCAGCCTGATTGCATCATTTCGCAATCAGCCGGCAAATGTCGATTTTCTGATCGGCGAAGCCGAATGCCGGGCTCTGCGCTTTGTCTTTCTCAGCATCGCCGATCAGCCGGCCGAGCTTGAAAAAATGGAAGGGATTCTGGCAGTCCTCGCCGAGCTGAATGATTATGCCGAAGCTCACCCGGAAAGGGCCACCAACTGGCGATCGAGCCTCAAACGGGCAATCGGCAGACTGGACAAGCTTATCCACACCCCCGCATCAATAAGCCCGGCTCCCGGAGCTCTTAACCCTGAAGACGGCATATTTGGCCCTTTCTCTCCGGTACAGACTTTTGATATAACACTCGACAAGCTTTATCAGGCATTGAAACCAGGAGGCAAAGTGACTCTGAAAACTGGCGAACGCGGAATTCCGCTCACCCTCAGTGGTGATTCTGTGACTTTTCGCAGCCGTTCACTGCCTGGCCTTAACAATCGCCCCGATAAACTTATCAATACAAGAACCGAACCGGTTATCGTAGAACTCGATTTTTCCGAGCCTGAGTGAATACTTAATAATACTCTGTCATACCTGGTATTGAATTGCAGACACAGGTATGCTAAAATTCAGTTATGAATACAATTACAATGCAGCCGGTCAAATATGAAACCGCTCTGAATCTGGTTCTGCAAAATTCAGAAAGAATCAGAACCGGGTCTGAGTTCATCAGCCTCAGCGAATCACGCGGAAGGGTTCTGGCTCAGAATGTGGTTTCTGATCTTAACCTGCCGGCTGCTGATTGTTCTGCCATGGACGGCTTTTGTCTCAAGGCATCCAGTCTGGCTGGCGCCAGTTCCGACAACCCGGTAAATCTGCCACTTGTACCGGGAATCGACGCCGGCCATACCATCAGCGAGCTGCCCGAGGGTCGTTGTGCATATATCGCCACCGGTGCAACCCTTCCCCCTGGTGCTGATACCGTGGTGCGGGTCGAAGATACGCAAACCTCCTCAGATCGCAAGAGTGTCAGTTTTCGCTCCGAATACACCCCGGGTAATTATGTAAGGCGTGAGGCATCAGAGCTGAGCCGTGGTGATCTGATGCTGCAATCACCACTATTGATTACACCTCATGTTGCCGGGCGCATTGCCTCAGCCGGCCTGACCAGTATTACAGTCATAAAAAAGCCGACCGTCGCGATTCTAATTTCTGGTGACGAGGTTTTGATGCCATTTGAACTGCCGCATCCGTGGCAAGTGCGTAATTCAAATTCAACCATGCTGATCATGCAGGCCGAAGAGGCCGGTGCGAGAGTACTCGATTTTGGTATCGCCCGCGATCGGGGCACGAGTGCCCGCGATCTATTTCTCAGGGCTGTTGAGGCCGCTGACATCGTTGTAACCAGCGGTGGCATATCAATGGGAAGACATGATCCATTCAAGGTATTACTGAGTGAGCTGGCGATCAAACCTGTGTTTTATGGTGTCGAGATCAAGCCGGGCAAGCCGATGTTTTTTGGCTTTTACAACGAAAAAGCGATCTTTGCTCTGCCAGGCAACCAGGTTTCAACGTCGGTTACCTTCGAACTTTTCGTCAGACCTTTCATCAGAAAAGTTCTCGGTGCACCGCCCGAACGCCTGACTCTCGATCTTGAGCTTGCCGAAACCAGTTTAAACAAAGAGAAACGTGATTTTTTCAAAAGGGGCAGCCTGATTTATCAGTCTGGCAGAACCCTTGTAAAACCCTTGCCAACTCAGGAATCCCATATGCTGACAAGTTTATCAGGCGCTGATGTCATTTTTCTGCACCCGGCCGGCAGTGAAAAACTCGAAGCAGGCGAAAAGGTGCGCTGTTTCTATCTGAAAGGCTGATATGAAAAGCACTGCCAGAACCTTGATTGCCGCCGCAGCTTTTTTGGCTGCCGGAGCGGCATTTATGCCCGCAATTGCCTGTGATGACACTCTGGTAATGCTTCTCACCGCCCAGAATCCGGCGAGTGAGTTTTCAAAAACCATCCGCAGCTTCACCAATACGCTTACCGTTCTTGGTTCGGCCCTCAAAGAACAGAAAAAAGCCAGTTACGACAGCGAAATGAAGCAGGTAATGGATTCATGGCTCGAGTTTTCAAAACGCTATATGACCAGCCCGCCTGAAGAAGCTCGAAATGACAGGCAATGGGCCGAAAAAACAAGTAACACT
Source organism: Candidatus Rifleibacteriota bacterium (assembly GCA_029560455.1). The sequence goes on along the minus strand of JAKQKW010000361.1, from coordinate 13,114 downwards.
GCAAAATTTATCGGTGATATCAGGCGTCTGGTAGCCGAAAATAAATTTTCTGACGCTCACAACAAGACTCTTGAACTCAGTGGGCGCATCGGCACATTTTTTGAAGCATTCGGCGTCAGCGATGAAAAACAGATTTTCATCAAAACCTCAGGAAATCTCACCAACCTTGAACGCCTGGTTCTAAAATCTGATTTTGCCGGAGCCGCTTCACTCACTGTTGAACTCAATGCCAATCTGAAAGAATTCGTTCCGCTGCTGAACGGCTCGTTCACCACCGAGATAAGTGCAGCCGAAAAACTGATCGATGACATCACAAAAGGGCTGGAAAGCAGAACTTCCCCGGCACAACTCGACATAATCATCCAGGAACTTAAAAACTCATTCGAAGCACTTCGCTCACATATTTTGATGCGCGAATGGTTCCCAGCCCTGAATCAGCAGAAACAGGAGAATTGACATGCTTATCGTCACAGTCATAAAGAGCCCGACCAAATGCGCTTCGTGCAGCGAAACCGAACAACTGGTAAACGAGATTTCGCAGAAATTTCCGGGTCAGGTTGAATTCAGGGTGCTGACTAACGGCACGCCCGAAGTCAAAGAGTTTGGCGTCATTTCCACGCCGGTAGTCGCCATCGGCAGAAAAATCTACGCGATGGGTAAACCGGTTATCAGAGAAAAAGTTGAAGGCTGGATCAGAAAGGAACTGGGCTCCTGAAGCCATAAAAACTTATGCTGCAGAATCTGGTCAATGCATTTATAGGCTTATTTGAACCTTTGCGTGATACATGGGTCTGGCCAGGGCTGGCCGAAGCGGGTAAATTTCTCGGGACCCACCTGATTTCAGGCATGGTGCCGGCCTTTTTCATTGCCGGAGCCATAGCGATATTTCTCGACAAGCAGCGCATTACCAGGCTGATGGGAGCAAACGCCAACCCGTTCATCGCTTACCCGGTCGCGGCCTTCTCTGGTGGCGTTCTTACCGTCTGTTCATGCGGTGTCATACCAATTTTTACCGGAATTTTGCAACAGGGAGCAGGTATTGGGCCGGCATTCACTTTTTTGATGGCTTCACCGGCGGTTAACCTGATCGCTCTGTCTTATACCTACACACTCCTCGGAACCAAATTTCTGGTTGGCCGGGGACTTCTGGTTATGCTCAGTGCCATGGGTATCGGCCTTGGTATGCGGCTTATTTTTGGCGAAACCGCGAAAACAGAGGAGCCCTCTGATGTGATAATTGTCGAAGAAGATTCAGACCGCAGCGATCTGCAGCTACTCACGTTTTTTGCGGTTCTGGTCCTGATAATGGTAACTGCCACAGGTGTTACCGACCCGCTGATCCTAAAATTCAGCGCCATGGTCAATTATGATGGCCTGCTGCTGCCAAGAGTCCTGACGATGGCTCTGCAGATTGCTCTTCTGGCAATAATCTGTGTCAGGTGGTTTTACCGCAGCGAAATAGTTCTCTGGCTGAAAAAATCATACAGCCTGTTCGTGCTGATTTTCCCGAAAGTTTTTGGCGGCATCTTTCTCGCCGGTGTTTTGACAGCGCTTTTTCCCCTGACCGATTACATGAAGTTTTTCGACAGCAACAATATCGAGGGCAATGTTCTGGCTTCGGTTCTTGGGGCCCTGATGTATTTTGGCACCATTGTCGGAGTTACCATCGTTTCGACTCTGAAAGACTTCGGCATGCACCAGGGGCCGGCACTGACCCTGCTGCTCTCCGGGCCCGCAGTCAGTCTGCCAAGCGTTCTGGCATTGGCTCCGATCGTCGGCACGAAAAAAGCAGCCGGATTTCTGGGCCTTGTGGTATTATTCAGTGCATTGAGTGGGTTTATCTTTGGTGCGACTTTCTGATATACTGAAGCAAATACGACCGGAAAGGAAATACTATGGGAGAAGTTATCGATTTAGCCAGAATTCAGCAGATTATGAGCAACGGCAATTATGATGAAGCCCGGCCCCTGCTGAAAGATTACCTTGCGGCCAATCCCAATGACGCTCTGGCTCTGCGCCTTTATGGCAATACCTATGCTTATACCGGCTTTCTCGGCAAAGCCAAGAAAATCTGGCATGATGCGCTGAAAAAGTTCCCTGAAAACGTTGACCTTGTTTACAATTACGCTCTGGCACATTACCTGCAGGGCAACCTCTATTATGCCCGCGTCTACTGGAAAAAAGCTCTGAAGCTTACTCCTGAAGACTCAGAGATTTACTTCAACCTTGGTCAGATCGCCCGTGATGAAGGGCGCCTGTATGCTGCCATCAAGCTCTGGCGCCAGGCACTCAAATTCAAGCCCGAGAACGTTGAAGTGATGAACAATATCGGCGTTGCCTACGCCACCCTGCGCAGTTTCGGCAAAGCCGCCATCTGGTACCGCAAAGCGGTAAAAACCGATAAAAACTACGCGCTGGCCCACTTCAATCTGGCCAACGCGCTGTTTGAAACCGGCGAATACGACGATGCCCAGAAGCATGCTGAAGCGGCCGCCAGACTTGACCCGTCATCGCATCTCGAAACGGTCACCCTGCTGACCCGCAAGATCAAAGACAAACTGGCCGGCAAAGAACCGGCCAAAGCCTGACAAATCAGTTCACCAGTCTTATTTCAAGTTCTTCTTCGTGAAAGTTTTCGGCGTTCTGCCTCAACTGGCCCATTAAAGCGGCCTCGCGATTGCGCAGAATGCCGATTTCTTTTTCGAGAGTGATGTTTCTGGCCTGAGAAACATTCAACTGCTTGATCAGGTGGTCGTGCTTGATCATCAGGCCATGCAGTTTGCGCTTCAACTCTTCAGCTTCTCCAGAAACCGACTCGAGAGTGCGCATCAGGCGATCACAGGTCTGCTTTTCTGTAGAGGCACAGGTTTTGAGGCTTTCTACCTCAGGAACCCTGATAACTTCGCAGACTTCGCTTTCGTTGAGTCTGGCACCACTTTCGAGTTGCCTGATAAAAATCAGCTTCTGAAGCGATTCTTCATCGAGAAAGACTTCTTTTTTGCCGTTCTCTTTTTCTTCTTTAAAAAGATGCAGCACCCGGGCATTCTTTTTCAGCATTTTCTGCAGTTCGGCGGGACTGATGTTGATCATCTGCTGTACATGGCTGATCGAATAGCGTTTTTCTTTCATGTTCTTTCCCTGGAAAAAAGATTTCCAGATAGCTATCGTTCGACCGGGGGGGTTTTAGTTAGCAAAAAATAAAAAAAAAATTAAGCCGCCGCGAACTCAGTCGTCGAGCTTGGTCAGATAGGATTCAATACCAGTCGCCGGGTCGACAAGAAGCAGCGCATCAGCAAGAATGTCTTTTATTTTATATGAATTGAGCATGTTCCCGACGCTTACCGTCTGCATTGCTCCACTTACCTTGACCTGCGCCGAACCACCCGGGCCGGTAGAAAGAACCTTCACCAGTTCCATGGCGGCTGGAGCAGGCAGTTCAACCAGTTCAACGTTGTTGATAACCGAGCACTGGTCGCTCATCCAGATCTTTTTATCTTTTGGGTGGCAACAGGCAATATTCAGTGAGATCAACGTGCGCTTAAGCATTATATCGTCAGATTTCTCACCGGATTTGGTGACATAAACGCCCTTCATCTCATCGATATCATAAAAGTCGACAGCAACCTCACGCACGTCGGTAACCAGTTCTTTGCTTCTGACGATCGGAATACTTTTGTCAAAGGTGCGGTTAAGGCCAAAAGCTCGATTTACGGGGCTGCTGCGCGTATCATATTCCTCTTCGTGTTCGATCATATGCAGGCTGCCCAGACCACTGTAGCGGTAGTCTTTCGCCGGCTTCAGCACCAGATGCACCCAGGTTATTTTGCCGGGCGTGTAGCCGGTGTTGTAATCACGCTCGGGCTCACAAATGGGGAAATACATGATCGTCTGGTCGTTGAAAGAGGGTATCATTACTCCCGAACCGCTTATCACCGAACGCATCTCGTAGGCATCGCTGGGGTTGATTTCGAGTTTACGCAGACGGCCGCCGGTATCATACTCGCGCTTCTCTTTGAACGAAATGACCTTTTCGTCACCGGTAGCCGTCCTGATAAGAGTCGAGGGGTATGAGGTCTGTTTCATCTTCATCGAAATGGCCCGGGTAGTATTGCGTAACTGCGTGATTGCCTGTTGAATCCAGAAACCCTTTTCGGTTTCGCGCCGCGAATAGGTCATTACACTGTTTGCCGACCCGAAAAGCAGACTGAGCAGAATCACTGCGATCATTACTTCTACAAGTGTAACGCCATGCCGGAGAGCTTTCATTTGATACCTCCGGTAAAGCGTGACACGATCAATTCTTCGCTGATTTCTTCTTCGAAAGTCTTACCACGGCCGCCATCGATACTTGCTTTGACAGCAACGCGGTAGCCATCCTGAACCATTTTCATACGGTCGTGAGAGCCAAGCAGTTCAAGCTTTTCGATAAAATAGCGGCCACCATAGGGAAACTTTTCGTCTGGGGCCTTGTTTGGCTTGAAAAGGTCGTAACCGGCATTGTTCTTACCAAAAACGCCCATCGCGGTCGGCGGGTAGTTCGACGAATCGATGTCGGCATAAGGGTTGCCGGTGCCATTTTTGGCAAAAAATTCATAGGTTTCTTTTGGCAACAGCCGCAGTTGCAGTTTGGCATGCTGCATACCAGAGTGAGCAAGGTAGTATGCCTGCATCTGGTAGAGTGTCTGCTTGTTCTGATAAGCCAGGTTGGTGTTCGAACTGGCCATAAAAAACAGAATGATCGCTATGGAAAAAGCGAAAAACAGCACAACAACTATAGCTACGCCACGCCTGTCTTTCATTTTCTCAGCCTTCCAGGTCAGATTTGAAGCCGACCAGAAAAATGCTTCTGGCCTGCGGATCAGAATCGGGATCTTTATTTTTGCTGTTCGACCATTTAACCTGAACAATAATTTTTTTGATCAGGTTGAATTTATCGTCGCGTTTGCTGACGAGCTGATTTATCTGAAATTCGTGCCGGTTGGCAGAGCCTGGGATGGGAATACTGAACACCACTGGGTTGGCCGACGTCGAATCATAATCGAGATCGACAACTTTGGCTCTGGCACGATACTGGAACCCCTTGCGGCAGACAAACAAACCATCGCCCTTGAATTCTTCAGGATTGCCGGTGGTGCAGCCATCACCGAACATTTTCGGCACTGCCCTCTTGATCAAAGAACTCACACCAGTCACCGTCTTTTTTGAAACGCTGTTATAAGAGGTAAAACCACAGGGGTTGCCATCTTTGATCGCCCACCAGGGAATCTGAAACATCATCGAGTCCATGATGAACTTGGCCCGCGAAATTGCGGTAGTTTCAGTGTAAAACTTTTCTGTATCCTTGACGGCGCCGGTCAGAAAGAAAAAAATCGGCAGAAAAATGACGCCAAGAATTAGAAAGGCCAGAATGACCTCGACAAACGTAATACCCTGTCTGTTGCGATTTCTGTACATTGCGTTCTCTCTATAATACAGAATAGCACATTACCGACAAAAACTCAGCAAATAAAAAGCCGGGAGAGCTGTTTCCCCCGGCTTCTGACGTGCTGATGCAGGTTATTTAACAATGACAGGAATAAACATCACCTGACGGTTACCCGCAACATCAGTTGCATCAAGATAGAGATGCACTGCTTCGGGAAGCTTCAGCTTACTCAGATCGATCATATCGGCGTTAACCGGCCCCACCGGAGCGGGTTCACCACCAGCGCCGTTGCAGAGCCCGAATTTGAGTTTGCTGTTATCAAGCTTGTAATTATCGCCGCCAATAACCTTCACTGAAAGTTTATCATTGGCGGAAACGTGCAACGCACCCTGGTCGGCCACAACAACCATGTTGTTGCCGAGTTCAAGTCCCTGCAGCAGGATATCCTGATCCTGGGCATTGAAGAGAGCGCCGCTGAGGTAAATATCGGCCTGTTTGGGAAGCGGATATTTGTCGGGCGGATTTTCTACCGGCCAGCAGGCACCAGAACCACCGTTTTCAACCGAAATTTCGAGGCCACAGAGAGGCGGCGTAATATCGAGAACTCTCACGTCTTTGGCACCACTTGAATTTGCAAAGGTGCCTTTGCTGCGCCCGGGTTCGGGCAGATCGTAGCGCATGCGGCGGGCGATGTGGCAGGTAATGGCTCCCTTACCAGTGGGTGTCGTAGGAATTATAACCATCTGATTGGCCGCGAGAGGCTCACTGATCGAGGCCATATAGTTTTTGTTCTTTTCCCAGTCGATGAAGAACCAGGAGATGGCGGGGTTTTCTTCCCAGCGGGGGTTGGGAATCTGTTGCCCCTTGTATTCAGCTGGTGGAGCTTCTTCGAAAATGGTGGTATCAGCAACCACTGTCAGAGGAACGTCTTCTGTAAGGGTCGCAGGTATGGCTTCGCCATTCTCGGCATATATCTTCAGCGGAATTACCGGGCTGATATCGACCGGGTAAGGGCTGATCTGAACGCCCTTGAGCCATGGAGTCTTTTCGAGGTCGGCAGGAGCCCCGGTCTGGGGCTCCTGGGCAGATACCATCGAAGAGAATACGACAACTGCAGTGAATAAACCGGTAAGTATTCTTTTCATGACTGTCTTCAGCTTACTGGTTTCTTCCGCCTTCAAAGGCAGCCTGAGTATTTACGACATAGAGGGGAGTTCTGATGGTGGTCAGGTTCCCGGCTTTATCGCTGCCCTTGGCAACGAAGAAATATTCGGGCTGGTCTTCATAGCTGTCGCGGGGGAAGTTGGGAACACGAAAAAGGTAACTGTTGCCATCTTTTTCGACTTCAGTGCCGTCGGCTTTTTCGATGCGGCAGGCAACTTCTCCGGCTTTGGCGCGCAGATCACCATTATCTACTGCCATGGCAGCGAAAATGAACGGCACATTGCGTCTGACAAACACGCCTTTGAGAGCGCTCTTCTCACCACCGGAAATATGCACCTGGCGAGTCATGCTTTCTTCATCGAGGGTTTTTGATTCAATTGCCTTGGTTTCAAATTTGGGAGCGCCACGTTCGTTGAACAGAGCGCCGGCAACAGAAAGTCTGGCAATCTTTTCGAAGGGTTCCTTGTCGCGTTCACCATCGGCACCTTCGTCGACAAACATGTAGCTGGCTTCTTCGTAATCTTCGGCATTGGTCGAAAACGGGCGACCAAGGTTTGAAATGATTTTTTCCATCATTTTGCCTTTGAGTTCCTGCTCGGTGGCAGCCATGTCAACATTACCGGCGCCTTCCTGGAAAGCAACCCAGAGGTCGGGTGAAGTTACGTCATGCACCTGAACACCCATTGACTGCTGAGCTGTTACAGTTTTGGCATCAGCTTCGGTCTTGCCATCTTCGCCAACGAGAGCGGTGTCGGTATTACCTTCTCCGCCAGCTTCATTAGTCGGGTCAGTACCTTCACCGATGGCTTCATTATCGGCACCTGAGCTGCCGCCGACCTGGCGGGCGCCACTGTTACCGATCTGATATTCGCCCGGAGCAAAGAACTTACCACCATCAGCGGCCATATTGGTATTTGCAGAGGTGAGGGTTTTCCAGTTACCGTCGGCATCTTTTACCTTGGTGTCCCAGGTGATGTTGGGATCAGATTCAAACTTTGCGCCTTCAGCGAGTTCGCCGGCGTCTTCTTTATAGATCAGAGAATGTTCCTGTTTTTCGTAATAAACGTCTTCAAGGCAGTGAACCAGACTGCTGTCGGGGTCACCACCACGGAAGGTTGCGGGCATTACATTCTTGCTTTCGGTCATGCCAAGTGTCATGTCGGCATTGTCAGGAATTGGTGCTGCTTCAGGAGCGGCAGAAACATCGGTTGTGGTGCTTGCAGCCTCTTCAGTTGTTTCTTCGGCGGTAATCATCACCGCAAAAGAAAAAAGGATCGCAACGACCATCAGAAACCCGGTAAGTTTTTTCATAGTTCCCTCCGATTTTTTATTCCTCGACCATTTTATGGTCTCTGGCAAAGCACCGACCAGGTCGGCGGATTGTCTTTCTATATAACAATACGAAATAGTAACACACAGTGTTTCACAAAAAAGTTTTTTTCAGTTAAGAAAAAGTTGAACCATGACGAAAGGGGCTTTGGATTTGTTTGCCTCCTTATTTTTCAGGCCGGTACACCTTTGGGTTGCCGGTTCTTTTTTTTATCTGACACTTCATTATATGCCTGTGTCTGGTATTAGTCCATTTTCTTTTTTCGAACTGCTCCAGCATACTTAATTCTTCAGAATTACCAGAAATTTCCGATCTGGCAAAACTCATCAGGGTATGACAGCAGTGCACGGCTAAGCCTTAGACAGGTGCAAATCACCTGCTTTACCTCTCTTGACTTGAGAAGATATATAAAGTAGTATTTCGCAGCTTCAGCATCTTAAGGAGTCACATGAAAGCACTTAGAAAAGCTGTGATCTCAGGCACCGGAATCAGCCTGCCAGACAAGGTCGTAACCAATTTTGACCTCGAAAAAATTGTTGAAACCTCGGATGAATGGATTTTCACCCGCACCGGCATCAAAGAACGCCGTCAGATTCCAGATGGTCAGACGCTCCTTGAGCTGTCGATTCCCGCCTGTCGCCAGGCCATCGAAAATGCTGGCCTGCAACCTGAAGATATAGATCTGATCATATATGCGACCTTTACACCTGATTATCAGGTACCCGCAACCGCCTGCCTGCTGCAGGACAAACTGGGTTGCACCAGGGCCGCCGCTTTTGACCTGCAGGCTGCCTGCACTGGTTTCGTCTATGCCTCTTCGGTCGCCTGCCAGTTTATAGCCACCGGCGTCTTCAACCATGTTCTGGTAGTCGGCGGTGATGTGACAACCCGTATTCTTGACTTTACCGACCGCAACTCATGTGTTCTCTTTGGCGATGGCGTGGGAGCCACCGTTTATTCGCCTGGCACAGGTGACGAAGGTGCTTTTGACTTCCTGCTCGGGGCGATTGGCAGCGGTGGCGAATACATCATGATCCCGAATGGCGGTTCGGCAAAGCGACCCACAGTCGAAGCCATACAAAACCGGGAACATTACCTTGTCATCAACGGCAAGGAAGTTTTTAAATTTTCTACCAAGATCATCGGTGACATGATCGAAGAATGCCTGCAGCGCAACAACATCACCCTTGACGATGTCGCTCTGATTGTGCCGCATCAGGCTAACATACGCATTCTTGAATCGGCCGCCAAGCGTTTCAGCTGCCCGCTTGAAAAGTTTTATTTCAATATTCAGCGTTATGGCAATACGGTTGCAGCATCGATTCCTCTGGCTCTGCATGAAGCACTTCAGGAAGGGCGTATCAAACAGGGCGATCTGGTTCTGTTCGTCGGCTTCGGCGGCGGCCTCACCTATGGCACCATGGCTGTAAGATGGGGCGGCTATACGACCCCGAGAGTCTGATAAACAAGCTGTTACAAAACAGGCCCGACCGCTGTGCCGGTCGGGCCTGTTGCTTTTAAAGGGTCAAGCCAAAAGGCTGAATGGCTTTTTCAAGAACCCCGTGCAGATGGCCGATCAGAATGCCATAATTGGTAATCGGCACTCCAGCTGCCCTGCAGGCTTCAATACGGGCGAGAATCTCGCGGCGATTGGTCATGCAACCGCCGCACTGAACGACCAGATCATAACTTTTCAGATCATCAGGGAAGCTTACGCCCTGACAAAAGGAGAATTGCAGGCTTTCGCCATATTTCTGGCGCAGCCACTTCGGCAGTTTAACGCGGCCGATATCGTCTTCCATCTGATGATGCGTACATGATTCGGCGATCAAAATGCGTGCCCCTGCCCCTTTTTTCTGCAATGCCTTTACGCCATTGACATAAGCCTGCAGATCACCTTTATAACGGGCAAAAAGAACCGAAAAGCTGGTAAAAGGCACTCCCTCAGGCACGTCAGCAGCAACTTTGAAAAACACCTGAGAATCGGTAACCACGAGAACCGGCGGCTCTTTTAGAGCCGCAATAGCAGGTTTCAACTCTGTTTCTTTTACGACCAGAGTAATGGCATCGGCATCGAGAAGGTCTCTCAGCGTTTGAACCTGCGGCAGTATCAGGCGACCTTTTGGTGCCGAAATATCGATAGGAGTGACAAGAATTACCACCTGCCGTGGTTTGATAAGGTCACCGACAATAACACCCGAGTCAAATCCTTTGAGGCCTTTCTGCATTTTTTCCATGCGTAGATTCTGCAGGCCCTCACCGGTTATGGTGCTCACAGCAATAAGTTCACAACCGGCAGCGGCAGTTATTTCGTTGCGAAGAGTCTGTGATATCGGGCTGGTTTCACACTTGTTGACGATGACGAGAAACGGCACCTTCTGCTTCTGGAGCATCGCAAGCATTTCTTTTTCTGATTCATGCAGATGCTCTTCCGGTTCGAGTACAAACAATGCCAGGTCTGTCTTCTTCATGACCTTCAGGCTGGCTTCGACTCTAAGTTGCCCGAGCTCGCCGACGTCATCGAGGCCAGCTGTATCGATAAGCACAACCGGCCCGAATGGAAGCAGTTCGATGTTTTTATAAACCGGATCAGCTGTTGTGCCGGCCGTAGAAGAAACCAGAGCAATTTCCTGATCGGTAAGTGCATTGATCAGCGAAGATTTGCCGACATTGCGGCGGCCAAAAATAGCGATGTGCGGTCTGATACCACGAGGTGTTGCCTGCATTGCTTAACTCAACCTTTCAAATAATTAGCAGAATGATGCTTTTGCTCTGTACGAATTATAGCACAGCTCTATTTGCTTGTGAATTTTTACACAAACAAATAAAACATGTTCTGTCCGGACCCCTTCGCACCAGAGAAAACCCGATTATCAGCAGTCACTGCGCCAGATAAGGTGGCTCAACGGGTAAGCCAGCAGAAAAAACGCATAAAAGCCGATGACTTCAGACACAGGCGAGTGAGCATCCAGGTAAGCCACAAAGAACATGGTGTAAGCGCAACCAGGACCAGAGGGTTGTCGACTCTGCGAAAATAGAGGAACAGAACACTGAAACCAAAAATAAACCATTGAACAAAGTAAATCAGGGTGATGTGCCGACTCCAGAAAACCAGGTGGTCCAGAACCGCACGAAGCTTTGCGAAAGCTGAAAACCACAGAAACATGGCTGTCCAGAGGGTTGCAAATGTGACAACCAGAAGCGTTCCGCCCGGATACATTCTGTAGTAATCGCCAAACTGACCCAGACCATATTTGCCGACAAGAATGCCTCCAACTGCGCCGGTCAGCAGGGAGACGCGAAAAAGCAGACCGGCAAGGCGCGCCTGTTCCAGGCCATCTCTGAGAAGTCGGCCAATAATAAGACCGAGAATCGGAAAAATCAGCCACGGAAAAACCGGGAAAGCTGTGTCAGTCGGCACTCCTTCGGCGAATTGTCGCCCCCAGAGCGGCTGCAGCAGATAGAAGAAAGCGCCAAGATTTTCACCTGTGCCCCACAGGTAAGGCGCGGCAATGGTCGCAGCAGAACCAGCCAGAATCCAGTGCCATGTTTTTTTCAGCACCAGACTGAGAACTGCAATAATCATGCAGGCCGTTCCTGCAAATCCAAGGATGTCGACATTGTAGAAGATGCGCCAGTAGACCTCATCTCGGCTCACCTGCAACATCGTGTACATGCGCTCGAATTCGCCCGGAAAAAAGATTGAGAGAAGAAAAAACGGGATGACCATTCTGACAATATTCAGTAAAAGGCCAAGCACAAAAAGCTTCAGTCCGCGACAAAACAGCTGACCGGCAACCTTTTCACAGGGAAAAATCATAAAGACACCCATCAGCAGCATAAAAACAGGTGCTGCCGGAGCGGTGCCGCAAAAATCGTTCATAAAGCGGCCAATCGGCGTAACCGCGGCTTCGCCGGAGCCAAGCATCAGAGCAACGTGCGAAATGATCATGAAAATAACCGCCAGGCCACGAACGTGATCAAAAGCAGCAAGCCGCTGATTATCGCCTGAATTCATCGCTGAGATTGCTGAATCCTGAACCGGTTTAACAGAACTGCCGGCGCTCATGAGCCATTTCCGGCGGCAGAATTTTTCACAAAATCTTTCAATTCGCTGATTGCCTGAGCCAGGACATCGTTTTCAGGCAGCCTTCCAGCAAGCTTATCAATGATGTTTCGTTCGTAAATGCGTCTAATAGCTGGCTGGTAATTCAGATCATAAATCCAGCAGAGCTGCAGCAGGCAGAAATCAGCCTGCGACTTTACGTCGAGATAGCTCGCCTGGCGGCGAGCGCGCAGATCCTTGAGAATAATCGAGTCTGGCGAAAAATCCTGTGGCATATTCCACATTATGCCAGGGTTCTCTTTCAGATTGTCCTTATCAAAAGCACTGTCAACGACATGGTAAATGTCGAGTTTGTCAGCATCCCGCACCAGATAGGCAAACTTCTTCAACTCAACAGACAGATCGGCCGGCAGATTGTGAGCATTGTGAAGCCGCACCGATTCAAGAATAATTGTTTTTTCTTCATCAGCAGCCTGGTTGAGCCAGTCTGCATCACGCAGAATCTGTGAGCCAAGACAGCCATGATTAACCGACTTTGGGTCATAATAGGTCTGGTATTTCTGGTATTGCAGAAATCTGCCGACATCATGCAGGAGACCGATGGTTTCTGCCAGAACTACCTCAGCCTCTGACCAGGCAAGATCAGTGGCAATGCCCCGGGCTTCATCAGCAACCCGCAACGAGTGCTGCAGCTTGAGTTCCATCATCGGGTGCAGTTTGGCATCGACATCACGAAACGAATCGACGTAATTGTTGAAACACTGCCTTAATCGGGCAAATTCCTGACGGTTCATCTTAGATATTTGGTTCCATGGCAACAGGCACTTTCTAAGGCAGCCCTTTAATTAGAGAAAGAGCTGTCGGTAAACACCTGGGTCAGTCCGCCGGCAGCGAATTTGAAAATCTGGAAATCACACCAGCCGGTTTCAGGGTAATTCCAGATTCCCCAGAAATAGATGGAGCCATTTGCCTTGAAAGCCGAATAAAGCGTGTAGTTCGGCAACACCTTGCAGCTTCCATCAGCAAGAAAGACAGCGGTGAATTCTTCGTCGTATTCTTCGCTGACGCTGAAGCCGCCTCTGACGAATCTGATCTTTTTTACCTTGAGATGGTCCGCGATGAATTTTTC
>JAKQKW010000348.1 GCA_029560455.1 Candidatus Rifleibacteriota bacterium | reverse complement strand
GAAAAAAAACAGGCCGGAAAAGCAGCCGGCGCTACCGGTTGGCTGGTCAAGCCTTTTAAGCCCGAAAAGCTTCTCGCAGTCGTTGGGAAAGTTTTACCAAATTAACAGCCTGACAGGGTCATGTTTTATTTTGAAGCATTTCTAAATGGGGAAACAGATTATGGAAAACCCGACTGGCTTTTTTCGCGAAGAAGCGGTTGAACTGCTGGCAGCCCTTGAGGGCTACCTGCTCGACCTTGATAAAAATCCCGCAAACCCTGAGTTGATAAACGATGTTTTTAGAGCCCTTCATACTCTTAAAGGCTCAGGGGCAATGTTTGGTTTCAACGATCTTGCGGGGTTCGTACATCATATCGAGAATGTTTTTGACCTGGTCAGAAAAGAAGAAATTTGTCTTGACCGCGCGCTGCTGAACCTGACCCTTGAAGCCCGCGATCTGATGAAACTCCTCATCGACCCGGCAGTTGAAATTACACCTGCGGCACGCCGGCGCATGGATGAACTGACCGCAGCTTTCTCTGGGCTGCTTCCCCATAAAAAGGCTGCAGAAGAAAAGTATGTCAGTCACTCTGATACATCTGCCGCTGCGCCCGTCACAGAAAAGCGGTCTGACGCGGCAATCCAATACAGAATCAGCTTTGCCCCACACCCTGAATTTTTTTCCAGTGGTAATAACCCGTTGAACATTATTACTGAACTTAAATCTCTCGGGGATCTCAAGGTAACCGTTAACTCCGATATGGTTCCTGATCTCGAATCTCTGTCGCCTGAGAGATGCTATCTCAGCTGGTTTTTTGAACTCATCAGCGAAAACGATCTCAATGCGATAAAAGACGTCTTTATGTTCGTCGAAGATATCGCCGATCTGAAAATTGATATCGTCAGTAAACCATCGCTATCTGCCAATATTGATCAAAACTTCCCCGAGGAAACTTTTGATTCTGTTTTATCACAGAATGCCGAAGCGATTAAATCATCTGCAATTGCCGATTTGATTTCAGATACAACGGTTCTGTCTGGCATAAAAGTCGATGCCGCCAAGCTTGAAAAGCTCATTGGTCTACTGGGGGAACTGGTAACGATTCAGTCCCGGCTCAGTCAGGCCGCAGAAAATCGTGGCGACAGCGAGCTGATTGCCATTTCCCAGGAACTGGATGCTCTAACCGGTGAATTGCGCGACAACGCCCTTAAATTGAGCATGCTGCCGATCGAGTCTATATTCGCACGTCTCGAACGTTTCGGCGAGAGCGAAGCCGCTGCGCTTAACCATCAGATCAGATTCAAATTTGCCGGCGGTGATACTGAGCTCGACAAAGGCGTTTTGAGCCGCCTGTTTGAACCACTGACATTCCTGATCAGATTTTGCATTCACAACAGCCATGAGGAAACTGCTATCCGTGTTCAAAACAAAAAAGATGCCCGTGGTCTGATCTCTGTTTCTGCCTGGCATTCGTCGGGCAATGTCTGCGTTTCTGTCGAAGATGACGGTTGCCTGACCCAGTTATCAGAAGACCAGAGCACCATTCTTGAAAAATCGCAGCGGATCGTCGAAGAATTGCGCGGCAGTCTTGAAGCAAGGCTCAGCCCGGGTCGAAGCTCGGCATTCGTTATCAAACTGCCATTGAATCTGGCAATTATCGAGGGCCTGATGATTCGTCTTGCTGACCGGCTTTTTGTTTTTCCGCTGTCGCTGGTCGAAGAATGTATCGAACTGACGCTTGCCGACCAGACAAGGCATTACAACAAGAATGTCGTAATGGTCAGAGGTCAGATTGTGCCTTATATTCTGCTGCGCGAAAAGTTCGCTGTCGATGGTGTGCCGCCAGCGGTTCAGCAGGTGGTCATAATCAATCAGAATGGTCGCCGGGTCGGTTTTGCGGTTGACCAGGTAGTTGGAGAATACCAGACAGTCATTAAAAGCTGGGGAAAATTCTGCAGCCAAACTCCCGGTATCACCGGGGCAACGATTCTCGGCGATGGCAACATCGCGCTGATTGTCGATCTTCCTGTTCTTATCGAAGAAGAAAAGAACGAACCACTCTCAGAAGGGCAAAATTAGTCATGGCATTCAGTTTCTTCTTTCGTGATGTTCCTGCACTGGAAACCGCCGCCCAGGCAATGATCGAGCAGACTCAGGGGCAGAGTCGTATTCGCGTATGGGTCGCCGGTTGCGCCATGGGCCAGGAAGTTTACACACTCGCCATTCTGCTGGCCGAAAAGATGCATTATTTTGCATTTCAGAATCTGATGATTTATGCCTCTGATATAGAAAAAGATTTTGGCGATATTGTCACCCGCGGTGAATATGAGTGGGGTGATATCGAACGTATTCCTGACAATCTGCGCGAAAAGTATTTCTCCGAAACCGGAAAGGCGGGGGTTTTTGCCGTCAACAGTATTCTGCGCAGCAGAATAAGCTTCGTCCATCATGATCTTCTGACCCTGACGCCTGTCTGCGAAGAGGTCAGCCTGATCGTCTGCAAGAATGTTCTGCTGCATTTTCAGCCCGAAGAGCGCATCGATGTTTTTCGCATGTTTCACAAAACTCTCTCGCGCAACGGTGTTCTTGCGAACGAAAATACCCAGAAGCTGCCCGTAGAGGTTAAGGGGCTGTTTCACCAGATTTCGAACGATTCACAGGTCTATCGCAAAATCGAGGGAGGCAGATGAAAATTTTTCAGCTCGAACAGAACCCCGAAAAATACAGCTGCCGATCTTATCTGATTCTCGGCACCTGGAGCACCCTCGATGATGTTAATACGGTCATTGATCCTGGTATAGACGGGTCGATCATCGACCAGATCGAGAAGATTTACACGGGTGTCGGAAAAAACCCGGTTGATCTTGTTGTGTTGACTCACAATCACTTTGATCACGCAGGAGGTGCCGCAGATTTAAAAAAACGTTACAACGCAAAGGTTATGGCATTTTCACCAGGGGAAAACGTGGATGCGCTTTTTAAAGACGGTGATCAGCTGCGCTTTGGTGACCGACAGTTTGAAGTGATTCATCTGCCGGTACATTCTAATGATTCAGTGTGCTTATACTGTCACGATGATCGGGTTATTTTTACGGGTGACAATACCCTAAGAGTCAGGAACTCAGAGGGTTCATACAAACAGTTTTATCTTGATTTTCTGCAGCGGATGGCTGGCTGCAGGGTAAAGACCGCCTATGGTGGTCACGATCTGCCAATAGAGGAGGGGTTGGGCGAAGTAATAAGAGAAAGTATCGGGTATGTTGGCAGGGCATTGGGCCTTGCACAAGGGTTTTAATCAGTAACAGGTTGTAATTCTACTGAGAACGGAGAGATTCTATGCTTGAAAACGTGAATTTGGCGAAAAAACTCATGGGGGGCTTCATTGCAGTTGCCTTGATCACTCTCATAGTTGGCTATCAGGGCTACAGCGGCATTGGAGATTTGACCGAACACATCGTCGATATCGGCGAAGTCAGACTGCCTTCGGTAGAACAGCTGCTGATTGTCGAAAAGGATATCGAAGCGGTTCGTGTGGCACAGCGAACTCTGCTTAATCCTGACCTGAACGATGAAGATTATAAACGGCAGTTCACTAACATTGCTGCTGCCCGCGAAAGATACATGGCAGCTCTGGCCATATATGAACCTCTGCCTCAGACTAAAGAATAGGCTGAAGAATACAAAAAATTCACTGCGGCTCTTGAAGAATGGCGTAAAGTTAATGCCGGATTTCTTGACGAGGTTAAAAAGCTCGAGGCGACCGGTATTCGTAACCCGGTTCTTCTCGAACGCGACATCAACCGCTTCAAGGGTGACCACTACAGTCTCGAAGTTCAGGTTAACGACCTGATAGATGGCGGCAACGTTTTTGCCGGTGGTGATGACCATACCGCCTGTAACTTCGGTAAATGGCTGGCAGGTTTTAAGAATACCAACACCGAGTTCAATGCGGTTATCGCTGAAATACGTGCTCCACACCAGAAATTTCACGCATCGGTTAAACGGATTCGCGATCTGGCGAGGGTAGGCGATGTCGAGGGTGCAAAAAGATATTACCTCTCAGAAATGAAGCCTGCTGCCGCCCAGACTTTTCAGTATTTTGACCAGCTTTTAAAGTCTGCTGCCGAGGCTAAGGCGACTTATGACCGCATCAACGAAATTGCCATGGTCGAAGCACTTGAGGTTCAGCGCACCGCTCTTGCGCATCTTAAAAAGGTTATCGAAATCAACGAACAACTTTCGAAAGAAAGCATTACAGAATCAAAAGCTGCAGCCGCACAGGCCCGCAGAGTCGCAGCTCTTGGCATGCTTGCCGGTTTCATTCTTGCCCTGTTTGCCGGCCTGTACCTTGGTCGTAACATTTCCGGCATTCTTGAAATGCTCAAGGCCGAAATGCAGATGCTTATCGAGGCTGCGGTCAACGGTAAACTTTCGACCCGTGGCCGTGCCGAACAGATCAATTTCGAGTTCAGGCCCCTGGTTGAGGGCGTAAATAAGCTTCTTGACGCGGTAATCGGGCCGTTGAACGTCTCGGCAGAATACATCGACCGCATTTCAAAAGGTGACCTGCCGAAGAAGATCAGCGACACCTATCATGGTGATTTCAACGAAATCAAGATCAATCTGAACAACTGTATTGACAACATCAATGCACTGGTAACCGATGCAAACCTTCTCGCAAAAGCTGCGGTAGAAGGTAAGCTTGCGACCCGTGCCGATGCCAGCAAACATCAGGGTGATTTCCGCGCTATCGTTGATGGCGTTAACAAGACTCTCGATGCGGTAATCGGGCCGTTGAACGTTTCTGCCGAATATGTTGACCGCATCTCCAAAGGCGATATTCCGAAGAAAATCACTGACAACTACAACGGTGACTTCAACGAAATCAAGATCAACCTCAACAACTGTATCGATAATCTGAATGGCCTTATCGACGAAATGAACAAAATGTCGAGCGAACACGACAAGGGCGATATCGACGTCAAGATCGACGTCAGCAGGTTCGCCGGTGCCTATCAGACTATGGCGAAGGGTGTCAATGATATGGTCTTCGGCCATATAGCGGTCAAGAAAAAAGCCATGGCCTGTGTTAAGGAATTCGGCGAAGGTAACATGGATGCGCCGCTCGAACAGTTCCCGGGCAAGAAGCGTTTTATCAACGATACTATCGAACAGGTTCGTGTCAACATCAAGGCACTGGTCGCCGACGCCAACATGCTTGCCAGAGCTGCTGTGGAAGGTAAACTTGCGACCCGCGCTGATGCCGGTAAGCACAAAGGCGACTTCCGCGCTATCGTTGAAGGCGTTAACAAAACCCTCGATGCGGTTATCAACCCGCTCAAAGTTGCCGCCGATTACGTTGACAAGATTTCCCGCGGCGAAATTCCGCCCGAAATCACTGACAATTACAATGGCGACTTCAACGACATCAAGAACAATCTCAACGCCTGTGTGAAGAACCTGACCAATGTCGCAATTGAAATCAAGACCGCTTCTGACAACGTTGCTAATGGCAGTAATGAACTGTCGTCCAGCGCCGAACAGCTTTCCAGCGGTGCCAACGACCAGGCAAGTGCCGCAGAAGAAGTTTCGTCTTCAATGGAAGAGATGAGCTCCAATATTCAGCAGAACGCTGATAATGCGGCACAGACTGAAAGAATCGCCAAAAAGGCGGCAGAAGATGCCAGAGCCGGTGGCAAGGCAGTTGCCGAAACTGTGGCTGCCATGAACGAGATTGCGTCGAAGATTGCGATTATCGAAGAAATCGCAAGACAGACGAATCTTCTTGCTCTGAACGCCGCAATTGAAGCGGCCCGCGCCGGTGAACACGGCAAGGGCTTCGCGGTTGTTGCTTCTGAAGTTCGCAAACTGGCAGAGCGCAGCCAGCTGGCTGCCGGCGAAATTCGCAACCTGTCGGCGTCAAGCGTGCAGATTGCTGGCAAGGCCGGCGAAATGCTGGCCCAGATCGTTCCTGATATCCAGAAAACTGCAGAACTCATTCAGGAAATCAGCATTGCCTGCCGTGAGCAGAATACTGGCGCTGACCAGATCAACAAGGCAATTCAGCAGCTCGACTCGATCATTCAGCAGAATGCCGGAGCTTCTGAAGAACTGGCTTCGACAGCCGAAGAAATGTCTTCACAGTCTGAACAGATGCGCTCGGTCATCGCGTTCTTCAAGATTCAGGGAGCAGCCAATCTGCACGGAGTGAAAGCTGACCGCAAGCCAGCCCACCGTCCGGCACCGGTTGACCATTCCAAGCCCCGGCCCGAAAATATTTCGAAGCAGCAGCTCGCCAAGGGCGTCAGCAGTGCTTCGAAAAAAGGCGTTAACCTGAATCTGGGTGACGATATCGACAAGCATGACTCTGACTTTGAAAAATACTGATTGATGGCTGCTGGTGAGCGTAACATACGCTCACCAGCTCACTGCCCAGGAGGAAAAAATGTCCAGCGAAAATAAAGGTGTGGGTACAACGGTTCAATATCTTGCTTTCAAGCTCGGAAGCGAAGTTTATGCGGTTGATGTTGCCAAAGTCAGAGAAATTCTTGATTATCCGCCAATTACCAAGGTTCCGCGCACTCCAGACTTCATGCGTGGCGTTATTAATTTGCGTGGCAGCGTTGTTCCGGTTGTCGATATGCGTCTTAAATTCGGCATGAGCATGACCGAAAAATCGGTAAACACATGTATTGTCGTGGTTGAAGCACTTGTCGAGAATGAACTGACGACCATCGGGGCCCTGGCCGACTCTGTTCAGGAAGTGGTTGAGCTTGACCCAACGAATATTGAACCGCCACCGAAAATCGGTTCACGTCTGAAAGTCGAATTTCTCAAAGGTATGGGTAAAATTGGCGAGAATTTCCTGATGATTCTCGATATCGACAAGGTCTTTTCTTCGAGCGAAATGATGATGGTTAAAGAAGCGACCTCGGTCGGCAAAGATCTGGTGGAGCCCGACAGATACCAGGATTAACGCATGGAAAATTTCGCGAAAAAGCTGCCTGCATCTGATGGCCTGGTCAAAATGACCGAGGCTGATTTTCGTCAGCTGAGCCGGTTTGTGCAGGAGACCTGGGGTATCAAGCTTCCGCTCAACAAGAAGCTGATGCTCGAAGGTCGCCTGCGCCGCCGGTTGACACAGTTGCACATGGCCGATTATCGCGAATACTGCGAATATCTCTTCAGCCCGGAAGGCCATGATCGTGAAGCCCGCGAAATGATCGATCTGGTTTCGACCAACAAAACAGATTTTTTCAGGGAAGCGGAGCATTTCTCATACCTTGTTGAACAGACGCTTCCTGAATTGCGGGGCTCTTATTCTGTTGGAGATTACGGGAATCCTTTGAAGATGTGGAGTGCCGGGTGTTCAAGCGGCGAAGAACCTTATACCATGGCGATGGTGCTCAGTGACTATGCTGAGCACCATCCTGGTTTCAGGTTTTCGATCTATGCCAGCGATATCTCGCAGAGAGTTCTTCAGACCGCGATCATGGCGATTTACAATGAGACGAAGATTGCGCCAGTTCCGCTCGAAATGCGGCGTAAGTATCTGATGCGCAGCAAAGACAGCTCGAAACAGCAGGTTCGTTTCGTGTCGCAGATACGCAATCTGATAACTTTTGACCGCGTCAATCTGATGAATATCGATGAACAGGTTGACGAGGTTTTCCATGTTATTTTCTGCAGAAATGTAATTATCTACTTTGACAGAGCTACCCAGGAAGTCCTTTTGAACAAGTTTGCCCATAAACTATGCCCGGGTGGCTATCTGTTTCTTGGCCATTCAGAAGCTCTTGCCGGCATGCAGGTACCGTTTCGGAGCGTGGCCCCGATGGTTTACCGCAAGATCTAGAAACGAGGCACAATGATGAGTAATGCAGGTCAACCTGTCAGAGTTCTTATTGTTGATGATTCAGCCGTGGTCAGACAGGTTTTGAAAGATCTTCTTTCTGAAGACCCTGAAATTTCGGTAATGGGGGTGGCCGCCAACCCGTTTATTGCTGCCGAGAAAATCGCAGAAGAAGTGCCGGATGTAATTATTCTCGATATCGAAATGCCGCGCATGGATGGCCTGACTTTTCTGCAGAAACTGATGACGCAGCACCCGGTGCCGGTCGTTATCTGCAGCAGTCTTGTCTCTGATGGCTGCGAAACTTCGATGCGCGCTCTCGAACTGGGCGCGGTTGATATCGTTTCGAAGCCTCAGCTTGGCACAAGACAGTTTCTTGAAGAATCGCGCGTTCGTATCTGTGATGTGGTTAAAGCGGCGGCTGGTGCGAAGCTGCATAAACCGATTGACCCTGAGCGGCTGAAAAAGAACTCTGCCGACGTGATTCTCAAGCGCGCCAATCTGGCGACTGTTAAAACCACCGAAAAAGTTGTTGTGGTTGGTGCTTCAACCGGTGGTACTGAAGCTCTGCGCGTATTTTTGTCTGACCTGCCGATTGATTGTCCGGCAGTTGTCATTGTTCAGCACATGCCAGAAAAGTTTACCGCCTCGTTTGCTCGCCGCCTCAATGAGTTGTGTCGAGTTTCGGTTAAAGAAGCCGAAAATGGTGACAGCCTGTTGCGCGGTCAGGCTCTGATCGCTCCAGGCAACAAGCACCTTCTCGTGAAATCGAGCGGGGCAAGATTTTTTGTCGAAGTGAGGGATGGCCCTCTCGTTTCGCGTCACAGGCCCTCTGTGGATGTTCTTTTTCGCTCTTCAGCCCGCTACCTGGGCAAAAATGCCGTTGGCGTCATCATGACCGGAATGGGTGACGATGGCGCCAAGGGATTGCTCGAAATGAAAGAGGCCGGGGCAGTCACCATCGCTCAGGATGAAAAGACCTCGGTCGTTTTCGGTATGCCCTTTGAAGCTATTAAACTCGGTGCTGCTGATCAGGTTCTACCACTTGACCGCATTGCCAGAGAGGTCTTGCATATATGTCAAAGCTGACGTTGCCAAAAATTCATGTCAACATCGGGCAGTTGCATGCCTGCCGGGAACCTTCAATTCTCAATACGCTGCTTGGATCATGCGTTTCTGCCTGCCTGTTTGACCCGGATGCGAGGGTGGCCGGCATGAATCACATTCTGCTTGTTCATAAGGCTGACATGGAACATTTCGATGCCAGCACCCGCTATGGCATTCATGCCATGGAGGTTCTCATAAATGAAATGATAAAGCTCGGGGCCAGACGCTCAAGACTGCATGCCAAAGCTTTTGGTGGCGGTAATGTGCTGGCCATGGGCAGTCCCGACAATATGACTCCAGGTCAGCGTAATGTTGAATTTCTCATTAATTTTCTGCAGATGGAAAAAATACCATTGCTTGCCTACGACTTTGGTGGCCCCTGGACCAGAGTAATCAATTTTCATACCGACACCTACGATGTTTTTGTCAAAAAGACCCAGAAGAAACTCAGAGATGTTACAATTGAAGAAGAAGGTCAGTTCAGACAGGAAGTATCTCAGGGTGTCGATCACGAAGAGGGCGGCGAAATTACACTATTCGACGACTGAACGGGGGAATTATGGCCAACGATCTGAAAAGCGTTTTTCGTGAGTCTGCCGGAGAATTTCTTCTCGAACTCGAGCAGGCCCTGCTGCATTTGAACAAGAACCCCGACGATATGACCGAAATTGACAGAATGTTCAGGGTAATGCATACCATCAAGGGGTCAGCCGCAATGGTCGATCTCAATGATGTGGCGCATTTTGCTCATACTCTTGAGAGCGAATGTGATTATCTTCGGCAGGGGCAGGCAAAGGTTACCCCTGAAATAATTCATCTGGCATTGTGTGCGCATGACTGCCTTTCGTCTCTGATCGAATCGCATTATGGTGGAGAGCCCGTCGACCCGGAGCAGGTTGAAAATATTCTGCAGAATTTTGCCAACGCTCGCCAGCAGGCGACGGTCAAGTCTGTTTCTGACGCCTATGGTTATGAAAAAACCCTGAAACTGATCAAAGCCACAATCAAAGACCTGACAGGGCGCGCTGGCAGCGACCCCGAAAAAAATGTTGCTGCCGCCGGGCAGAAAATGACCCAGCTTTACTACCTTCTGACCATTCAAAACAAGGAAAGCGCGGCTGAATTCATGTCAAAACTCGAAACGGTTTTTCGCAATGCCAGAGTCTCACAAAGCTCTTTGCCTGAAGATCTGCTTGATCTGGCCATAGAAATGATGCGCGAAGTAGAAGAAATGTACGACGATTCCGGCGAGGTTAACGAGGCAGACTTTGACCCCGACAAAATCCTGCAGTCGATGGAACGCCCGATGAGTCTGAATAACCGCCTGAATGAAATTACGGGCAGGATGCGAGTCAAGAACGCGGCCTTGCCCTCATTGCCCGCATCATATAAAATTAAAATATCCGCCGAAGAGAGAGGCCCGGGGTCTATGAACGGCTCTGCGAGATTTGAAAAGGTTTTTAATAGAATTGGTGTGGTAATGCCGATAAAACAAAAAAATTCAGAATCAGAGACTCCCCGGTGACTGACCGGGCAAATGAAAAAACGAGAATGACAGCATGAAAAAAATCAGTATCGATACTCTTTTGCGCACCGGCCTGCCCGTGGAAGAGATTAAAGAGCTGCTGCTTCTTGTCGGCGGCGAAAATACACGGGTTGAAATACTGCCTGATGACGAAGAAACGGTAAGCACTGTTTCTGATGCCGAAAGTGTCGAGCCGATCGGCGAGATACTTGTCAAGCGCGGCGATCTTACCCACGAAGCACTCGATAAAGGCCTGAAAAAGCATAAGCCCATCGGTCAGGAGCTGGTTGAAGAAGGCCTGGTTTCGCCTGATAAAGTTGCGGCGGCACTGGCAGAACAGAATCGCCAGAAAGAGGCGCTGGCGCGTAAGGTTAAAGTCGAAAAAATATCGACGATCAGAGTCGCTTCTGATAAACTCGACCGGCTTTTTAACCTCATAGGCGAGCTGGTAACAGTTCAAGAACGTCTTTCGCAGGTTTCCGGGGTTATCAGAAAAGCCCAACCTCAAGAACTTGAACAGGTTCTTCAAGAATTCGATCTTGAAGGAATCTCTGAAGAAGTAAGCCTTCTGACAAACAGTCTGCGCGATAATGCCTTGAGCGTGCGCATGTTGCCAATCGAATCAACTTTTACCAAATTTCGCCGTCTGGTTCACGACCTGTCGACTGACCTGCACAAAGAAATTGAACTGACCATGAGTGGCACTGACACCGAGATCGACAAGACGGTCATAGACAAGCTCGATGAACCTCTGATGCACATGATACGCAACTGTGCCGATCATGGTATCGAACGGCCTGAAGTCCGCGAAGCTTCTGGCAAGCCGCGTAAGGGCACCATTCATCTCTCTGCCGAACATTCTTCAGGCAACGTGGTGATTCATGTGCGCGATGACGGAGCCGGCCTCGATAGAGAAAAAATACTCAAAAGGGCCGTCGAACGCGAAATAGTATCGCCTGGTGCCCAATTGAGTGATCGCGAAGTGTTTTCACTGATTTTCATGCCAGGTTTTTCTACGGCCGCCGAAGTTACCAACGTTTCCGGTCGCGGCGTCGGCATGGATGTCGTAAAAAAGACCATCGAAGAGCTGCGTGGTTCGGTTGAAGTTTTTTCGACTCCCGGAAGTGGCACTCAGATCGATGTTGTTCTACCATTGACTCTTGCTATTATCGATGGTCTGCTGGTTTCAATAGATAACCGCTCATTCGTTCTGCCGCTCAGCGTGGTTGAAGAATGCTTTGAACTGCGTCGTGAAGCTACTCAGAAAAGCACGACCGGTGGCAATCTTGCAAATGTCCGCGGCAGCCTGGTTCCCTATGTCAGATTGCGTGAGCTTTTCAAGATCGACGGAGAGGCTCCGGCCATCGAACAGATTGTCATTTCGCATGTGAAGGGGCAGCGCATCGGCTTTGTCGTTGATACGGTAATTGGTGAGCACAAAACCGTAATCAAATCGCTTGGCAAAATCTATCATGGTGTACCTGAATTTTCAGGCGCATCGATTCTCGGTGATGGTTCGATCGCGATAATTCTTGATGCCGCCCGACTGCTGCAGACAAGCCAGAGTCTTGCAGCCGAACAGCAGGGCTGATCTGCACAATAGATCCTGGGTGAAATGGCAAATGTGTCTGTTTTGACAACCAGAATAATTCTGATTGTTTTTTTTGTTGCAAAATTCAACCTTATTGAGACAGAATGTTAACATTCATCGACCGAGGAAATTGAAGCAGGTAAAACAGAATGCAGCACCCCTTTCAACTCAGGGATCACGGTGGCAACGTCATCGAGATGATTGTTATCGAAGAGATTCGCTCTGACCACAAGGTTGCCGAAGCCTTGCGTATTCTCATCAACAAGTTTGATTACGTCATTCTCTCACTTTCTGAGTCGGCATCGCTGCATCCGTCGTTTTCTCAGACAATGGCTGATCTGGCTGCAACCGGCAAATTACTTGTAGTTGCCCGCGAAGACAACCAGGTTGCCATCGAAATGCACGAAGTAAAACGCTTTAAGGAAGTGCATGAGGCTGAGCACCGTGTAGAAGGCGAGCGTCATGTTCAGAGAATTCTTGAGCAGCTCAAGAAAATGTCGCCGTTGCAGTCTTCTGCCCATAAACTGATGCAGATGCTGCGCAATCCTGATGTTAAATTTGAAGAGATCGAAGAAGTCACCCGCAATGACCCAAAACTGACAATGCGCATGCTGAAAATTTCGAACAGCGCATTTTTCATGCGCCGCATGCCCTTTGACAGTCTCAAATCCGTAGTGGCATTCCTCGGAATTGAAGGCATCAGACAGATTATCCTGCAGGAAACCTTCGAAGGTTTTGCTAAATTCTTTGCCAACCAGCGCGACAAGCTGGCGCACATGCGTCGTTGCTCGCATCTGACCGCGCATATCGGTAAACTGCTGGGCGGCGATCAGGTTCTGGTTGGTAAAATGCTGTCGGCGGGGTTGTTACATGATCTTGGCGCTCTGATGCTCTGCTATTACGACAGCGACGAATATGCCCGTGTTACTCGCATGGTGCGCAATGACAAAAAAACTATCACCGAAGCCGAAATCGAAGTTTTTGGCATCGACCATCAGGAACTCGGTCAGATCCTTATACCCAAAATGGGAATGCCCGATTTTCTGGCGCCAATTATGGCAAAACACCATAACAAATCAATTCCGACAGGTGACCTTGTTCTTCCGGCAGTCATGATTGCTAATGGCTATCTGAATCAGCACATCGAGAAGTTGCCGTCTTTTACTCCTTATGAGCAGTTTCTGCCGGCTTTTGCCGAAGAAAGGCGCACTAAAAAGATGACCGCAAGCATTGGCAAAAAATCTGGTGATTCGAAGATGGCCGATATTGCCGCTGCAAAAGAAGAAGGCGATGTTTTCGCGGTTCCACACATTTTCGAAGTTCTCAAAAAAGAGCTCGACAAATACATTCTCAGCGGTTCAGAAGCACACGGCATCTGATTACAGATGCCGTATGCTTTTTTCAGGCTTTTTTGCGAAGCACTGCCACTGTAAGCGGCTCCAGGATAATTTTTGTTGCTCCAATGCTGCAGCCGGCCGGCTTTTTGATCGGTTCAATGCCAGCCTGCTCCCGATCGACAATAACTTCGCACTCTGACAGATTCAGGTTGGTTGTAAACTCTCTTGTCTTATTGTCAGCGTTAACAAATACCCAGAAGCTTTCGCCGCCTGTCGCTTTACAGCTCCAGGCAATGGCCAGGTCTTCATCTTTTATTTCAGGAGCGTTGATCAGGCTGATATTCTCATCTACCAGCTTTTTGCTGCCCAGTCTGAAAGCGTCAGACGAGCGTCGCAGTGAAATCAGGCCGCGGGTATAGGCAGAAGTTTGAGCGTTAAGCGGATATTTCTGTGCATCGGCTGCTTTGCTCCAGTCGAACATGTTGATTGCGTCTGAGGAATCATAGGAATCATGAATGAAATACGGGTGTTTGAAAGGTTTTTTATCAGCATCCACAAAATAATGAAATTTCTGCTCAGGGGTGCTGTCGGCCAGCCATTGCTTACTGCGACCGAACTCCTGACCGGCATGCAGAAAGGCGGTGCCTTGTGCAGTCAGCAGTATGGCATTGCCAATCCTGATGCGGCGATGAATTTCTTCGTCATTGGCAGGTATTTCGGGGTCTTTTTTTATCGACTGCGCAATAACGTCGTAAAGAGGCAGATTATCATGAGCTTCGATATACTGAACCATATCGCCAGGCGCATCGGCCGGGGTATTGCCAGGTTGCGCCTTAATATTGGCAAAGATTTTTGCAATGCGGCGCGCCCCGCCGGTCAGAAACATCGGTTCGCCTTCGCAGCCGAAGCCTGATTTGAGCTCGTTTCTGAATTCATCGCTGAAAACGCCGACATTGTCGGTTTTGTCCATCCAGTCCTGGTCGGCGCCTTTGCCTGTAAGAGCCGGATCTTCGAGATGCCCTTTAAAGGTTCGCCAGCCTTCGCCCAGAAACAACGCCTGCGGGTTGATGGCAGCAGCGGCATTGTACGCCGCTTGAATTGCCTCATGGGTCGCATCGCCCATCATGTCGAAGCGCATACCGTCGATTTTAAACTCATTAAACCAGTAGGTTACCGAATCAATCAGCAGCCGCGCAGCCATTCTGCGATTAGTGGCGAGATTGTTGCCGAAATCACCGAGAAAACTGCCGTTGGCGTCACTGAAAAAATAATAGTCCGGCACAATGTCATTGAGAAAACTCGCTTTGGCCATGTGTGTGTAGACCACATCAAGAACTACCCCCATGCCGGCAGCATGGATAGCGGCGACCAGTTCTTTAAACTCTGCGATACGCGCTGTCGGATCTTCTGGCTTTTCTGAATAGGCGCCGTCTGGAGAAAAATAGTTCTGCGGGTCGTAGCCCCAGTTGTAGTTGTTGTGCCGGGCCTTGTATTCAAGCTCGCGTTCGGCCATACGCGTTTCGTCGCCAAAATACCAGGCCATTACCGGCAGCAGCTGAATATGGGTAACCCCAAGTGATCTGATATATGGCAGTTTATCAATGAAAGCCCCGAAGCTGCCCCAGCGATGCTTCAGGTCTTTTTCTATTGCCGGGTCAGCGGTAAAATCGCGAATATGGACTTCGTATATTACAGCATCTTCGCGTTTCTGATAACCTGCAATCTTCGGGTGTTCGAGCTTTGGCCCGTATTTTTCAGGGGAAACAATCGCCGCCTTGCCAACAAAATCGCCGCTGCTGCCTGCCGATTGACCTGCCGCATCAATGGTCACTGCAGCCATTGAACGGGCATAGGGGTCAAGAACACGTTTGGGCGTGCAGCCAGGATTGGCAACTTCGAACTGGTAAAAGGTTCCCTCAAGAATGCAGCCCGCAGGCATGTCGGAGGCCTTGAGGGAAGTCTGCCAGACACCATTCTGACCACGTTCAAGCTCTTTTGTCATTATTTCTTTTGTCTGGTCTTTCGCATCATAAAAAAATACTCTGACAGAGTCTGCCAGTGGCGCCCAGAGCTTTATAACCGCCACATCATCAGCCAGTCTGCAGCCAAGGTCTTTTTCGTCACAGGCATAAATACGGTCGATCAGACGCCAGTGTATTCTGGTAGCCAGTTTCTGCCCATTGAACTCCATGCTCAGCGGGGCGTTTTCGGCTGAAAAGTCGGCGCTGATGAGCACCGAGTCTGAAGCTGTCGCTGCAGCAGAACTTACGCTGACAGCTTTGCCATAACGATCTTTGAGTTTCAATACCGTTTTCAGCTGGCTCAGATCAAGCCCGACAGTGGTATTGAACAGCGCGACGATTTTGCCGTCTTCCTGAACTCTGGCAAGTTTGATCACGGGGTTCAGCTTGAGTTCAGGTGAATTGTAGATGTTGTCGTCGCCTTCTTTAATCCAGATTTCACTGCTGTTATCGGTCTTCATGGTTTTGTTGCCTGCCTCTTTTTCACCGGTCAGTCGGTTGATCACTATAAATCCGATCTGGGCAGCATTTTCGAGAAGATCTATGTCGACAAAGACACCAAATGCATCTTTGCCGCTAAACGGTGTTGCGCCAGCCGGCCAGTCTGAAGATGGCTTTTGCACTTCATCCCAGAGCCAGAGACCAAAATCTTTGTAATTTCCGTCGGCTCGCTGGTAATGAATACGTATCTGCCCGGGCAGGGGCGGCTGAATGCCACTTTCGGCGGCGGTGATAACCGTTGTGGACAGCCAGATAACTGCTGCGGCAGTTGCCAGTTTTTTGATCAGCCTGAAGAATATTTGCATGACTACCTCTATTCCAACTTCACCGGATTTATCTGCCATGATAACCCCTTTTGTAATCCATGCGCAAAAATTCGTTTAATTGCCAAGCCCGGTTATTTGTGTTATTAATGCTGAAACTGATGCAGATAGTGTATTTATGCGGACAATACTGAACTTTTTTATGCACGTCTTCGACCGGGTCTGCGATACCCGGGTAACCGAAGCGGCTGCTGCTATCGCTTATTATGCGATTCTTTCGTTCTTTCCCCTGATTCTTTTTCTGATTGCTTTTAACTCATCTTTTCTGCAGAGCGCCGAAGTTCAGGGGCAGATTCTGAAGTTTGTCGATGAATATCTGCCTGGCTCCGAAACCATCGTTGTTGGCAATATTCAGCACCTTATCAATGCCAGCGGCGCCGTCGGACTTGCCGGTACTGCCGTTTTGCTCTGGTCGGCAACGCTTGTTTTTGCCGGCTTCGCCCAGAATATCAACATGGCCTGGACCAGCGCCGAGAGCAGGCATTTTCTGATCGACCGCCTTATCGGCCTGATGATGATCGGGATTATGGTTATTTTTCTGATTCTGACGCTGATAATGAACACTCTCGTCGATGTTCTGCCGAGACTTTTTCCTGACTACCTTGGGCCGGTTTTTGCCGATATGACGCGGCTGCATCATTTCATGATCGATTACCTGCCCATGACCACAATGTTTGGTCTGTTGCTTCTGCTTTACAAGTATGTTCCATCAGTTGTGGTGAACTGGAGCGAATCTTTCATCGGCACGGTTTTTTCATTTCTGGCGCTGCAGCTTACCAGGCGTGGCTTTGTCTGGTATCTTTCATTCGGCACCGACAGTTACAGCCTTATTTATGGCTCACTCGGTGCAGTCGTCGCCTTTATGCTCTGGATATATCTTTCATCGTGCATTATTCTGATCGGGGGGCATGTGAGTGCCAGTTTCGCCCTGTTTTTTCGGCCGGCGCCGCTGCCAGTCGGCAGCGATGAAACCGGCAGAATCGAGAATCTGCCCGAAAGACCTGATTTCTCCTGAGTGGTGTTTGTTCCGGCTGCTGTTGTTACCACTTTTCTGCCGGTTTTTTCTCACTTTTCATGCTCAGTGAAATGCGCTTGCGGGGAATATCGACCTCGAGTACTCTTACCATAACTTTCTGCTGCACTTTAACCACTTCTGCGGGGTCTTTGATGAATTTGTCAGAGAGCTGACTGACATGCACAAGGCCGTCCTGATGAACGCCTATGTCGACAAAAGCACCAAAAGCGGTCACGTTGGTTATAATGCCCGGCAGCTTCATGCCGACAGCAAGATCTTTGATCTCATTGACTCCTTCCGTAAACGAGAACGCTTCGAACTTCTCGCGTGGGTCAAGGCCAGGTCGGGCCAGTTCTTTCATGATATCGTTGAGGGTGGGCAGGCCGACTTCTTCTGTAACATAATTTTGCAGTTTTATCTGTTTGCGCAGCTGGGCATCTTTCAGTAATTCTTCAATGCTGCAGCCCAGGTCCTGTGCCATTTTTTCGACAATTTTATAGCTTTCCGGGTGAACGGCGCTGCGGTCAAGCGGGTTATCACTGTTGCGAACTCTTAAAAAGCCTGCAGCCTGTTCAAAGGCTTTGGGGCCAAGTCTAGGCACCTTCATCAGCTGCCGGCGATTCTTGAAAGGGCCATTCTCTTCGCGCCAGACTATGATGTTTTTTGCAAGCTGTGGACCAAGACCGGCCACATAGCTCAAAATCTGCGGGCTGGCGGTGTTCACCTCGACCCCGACTCCGTTGACACAGCTCATTACCACGTCGTCAAGCCCCTTTTTTAGCCTGCTCTGGTCGACGTCATGCTGATACTGCCCGACTCCTATCGATTTCGGGTCGATCTTTACCAGTTCAGCGAGCGGGTCCATCAGTCTTCTGCCGATCGAGACTGCGCCTCGCACCGTTACATCATGATCGGGAAATTCGCTGCGGGCCACTTCAGAGGCGCTGTAAATGGAGGCGCCACTTTCGTTAACCATTACCACGGTGATGTTTGCCGGTAGTTTGAGGCTTCTGATGAAAGCTTCAGTTTCCCGACTGGCGGTACCGTTGCCGATGGCGATTGCTTCGATTCTGTGCCTGCTGATGAGCTGCTTTATAAGAATTCCGGATGCTTCACGGGCCTGCTCTGACTGCGAAATGAAGATGACGCTGTGTTCCAGCAGTTTGCCTTGCGGATCGAGGCAGACAACCTTGCAGCCGGTTCTGAAGCCGGGATCAATGGCGATAACCGATTTCTGGCCAAGCGGGGGTGCCATCAGCAGTTCGCGAAGATTGGCGGCAAAGACTCTGATTGCTTCTTCTTCGGCCTTTTCGCGCAGTTGCTTGCGAAATTCATTCTCGATCGAAGAGGCCAGCAGGCGCTTGTAGGCATCTTCTGCCGCTTCACGCACCTGTTCCCAGGCCGGGCAGAATTCCCTGCGAAAATGGCGTGAAACCATTTTTGCGGCCTTGTCGTGGTCAGGCTGAATGCTGACCTTGAGAAATTCTTCATTCTCGCCGCGCATGATGGCCAGCAGCCGATGCCCGGCAGCCTTGCCGGCCGGTTCCTGCCAGTCGAAATAATCGCGGAATTTTGCGCCTTCCGTTTCCTTGTCTTTGACAACTTTCGAAACCAGCACGGCTTCGAGGGCGAAAAGCTCGCGCAATGAAGCCCTTATGTCGGCGTTTTCGCTGATCATCTCAGCGATGATGTCGCGGGCGCCCTGTAGCGCATCTTCGATAGAGGCAACGCCTTTCTCCGGGTTGATGTAAGCTGTGGCTTCGCGATCGGGCGCAAAGGTCGGCTGCTGTTCGAGCAGAGCCAAAGCGAGGGGTTCGAGGCCCTTTTCCCTGGCGATGGTCGCTCTCGTTCTCTTTTTGGGCCGAAACGGCAGGTAGAGGTCTTCGAGTTCAGCGAGAGTTGTGGTCGCGGCAATTTTGCCGTTCAGTTCATCGCTGAGCAGGTTTCGTTCGGCAAGAGACTTAACAATGGCTTCACGGCGCTTGTCGTATTCAGCAAACTGTTCGAGTCGGTCGCGAATAGTGGTAATGGCAACTTCATCGAGAGAGCCGGTTCTTTCTTTGCGGTAGCGGGCAATGAACGGCACTGTGCCGCCTTCTTCGATCAGCTGGGCTGTCGACATGACCTGAATCGGGTTGATTTTAAGCTCTTCGGCGATTCTTGAGAAATAGGTGTCGTTCATTTTCAGACCTCACAGAGTGTTTGTCTGATTTATATTACCCTGCAGTCCGACAGTCAAGACAGAAAGTTTCAGCTCAGGTCGCTGCCGAAACCTTTGCCTGACCGTTCCTGAATGTGCGGCACATATTTTTTATCGGTGCGCATAATATGGTTGACCAGCCAGTCTTTGAGAAAAACAAAGGTTTCCAGGCCGATGCAGCCACGTTTATTGCGAAAATTCTCAAAAATGTCGGTGAGCTGTTTGATCAGCTGCTGATGTGCTTTAATATGAGTATCGTATTCCGGGTAGCGGTATTTGCGCATCATGCCTTCTTCAAAGCTGAAGTGACTTTTGGTGTAATCGACAAGCTCATCGAGAATCTGCTGCATTACCTCCTGGGCCTTACCCTCTTTAAGAGCGTGATGCAGGTCGTTGGCGAGAGCAACCAGTTTTCGGTGCTGTTTGTCTATCTGCGGAATCCCGGTAAGCAGAGCTTCAGTCAATTTGAGTGGGTCTGAGTCGCGCCCGCCGGTGGCTATGTGCAGAGAAGTTTTCTTTGCTGCCTCAATCGACTTGAAACGGTTAACCGCCGAACCCAGCAGTTGAACCTGATGCGCCAGTTCTTCGGCCGCAGAGGCGGTCTGCTCAGCATGCGCCGAGTTTTTCTGGGTGACTTTGTCAATCTGGTTCATGCCGATGGTTATCTGGGAAATGCCATGCGCCTGTTCCTGGCTGGCGGCAGCTATTTCACTGAGCAGATTGGCGGTTTCTTCAGCGCCGCTTTTGATCTTGTCGAGAGAATCTGAAGTCATCGAAGCAATTTTGGTGCCGATTTCGATGCTTGTCATGGAACTGGTAATCAGCTCTGCCGTTTCTTTGGCGGCTGACGAGCTGCGGCCGGCCAGACGGCGCACTTCATCGGCGACGACTGCGAAGCCTTTTCCGTGTTTCCCGGCTCTTGCAGCTTCTACCGCAGCATTCAAAGACAGCAGATTCGTCTGAAACGCTATATCTTCAATGATCTTCGAAATGCGGGTGATCTGTTTGCCTGATTCGCTGATGGTGTCGACCGCCTGAATCAGTTCACTCATATTCTGCGTGCCGGTAACTGCCGATTCTCTGGTTCTGGTAGCGATATCTAGAGCTGAAGCGGCATTCTGGGCGGTGTTTTTGGTGCGCGAGTCGATTTCGGTCATCGAAGCCGAAACCTGTTCGAGAGAGGCGGCTGAATCTGACGCCCCCTCGTAAAGCGACTGGCTGGCCTCAGAAATCTGGCTTGACATTGAATTGAGCAGGGTTATGCCGTCGCGGATGTTCTCGATAAGATCATTCAGGCCGCTTACCATCTTTTGCATCGCATTGCCAAGAATATCATCTGATGAAGAAATCTTGAATTCGACACGCAGATCGCCGTCTGCAATTTTCTCTGCCTGTCTGGCTTTCTGCTCAAGTTCGTCAGACATGAAGTCGAGAGCACCTGCCATGCGGCCAACTTCGTCGGCAGAGTCGATGCCCAGACGGCGAGAAAGGTCGCCGCGGCTGACGGCTTCTGCCAGAGCCGCAACCCGCCCGACCGGGCCAGAGATGCTTCGTGCCAGTCGCACTGAAACCAGGCCGGAAACAATAGTTGCAGCGAGAATAAGAAAAATTGAAAAGTTCATATGAGTAACCGCTTCAGAAGTCGAGAAAATCGCCTTTTTCTCAGTTGCAGCAAGTTCAGATTGAATGACAGCCTGCATTTTCTCGATAAGATCGGTGACCATCGCGAAATATTCTTTACCGTTCTGTGCAAAACCGCCAGTAGAAGCCTTTGAAAAGATCAGGCCGATTGTCTGATTGATTTTTTGCCAGTCGGCTCCTTCAACAATTTGCTGCAGTCTTTCACCTGAAGAATTTTCGAGCTGCAGAATTCTTGAGGTGATGCCGGCAGAAAACATCGCCCGAAAATTTATAAGATTTTGAAAAATACTTTCTGATATCGGTTCGTCATCGAGCAGAATTGCAGAAATAAGTGCTCGCAGTTGACCAAGGCTTTCTTTGGCGGCTTCAAGAGTCACGATAGAGATAAACTGGCCAGCAAGTTGAGATGAAGAGGCATATTTGCGGAAATATTCATTCTGCTGATCGAGAAGATAGCCTATTACATCATTATATTCTCTCGCCACGGATTCATACGTCTGAACTGCCAGAAATTCGACTTCTGAAACTGCTGATTTTGTAGGGTAATTCGCGGAAAGCCTGCTGCATTTCCCTCTCGGATAGAAGCAGATTGCCTAACAGGTGATCGCTCGCCTGTCGGTGTGCAGAGACTTCGTCTTCTCCGACAGCTTTTTTAAGAAAAAGAATCGAATAGCCGCGTTCTTTTTGAAGCAGATGGGTGAGTTCGGAGCAGTTTCTGAAAAATATGGCTGTTTTCTGAACTCTTCGAGAGTTTTCGATTTCCTGCATCGCCACGCTTATCTGGCCGTAGCTTTGCCAGAAGAAAGCCAGAAGCGGAACCCCCGCCAGAAATGCAAGCTTGTGAATGAGTTTCATTTTTGTCTGACCTCTTTCT
>JAKQKW010000336.1 GCA_029560455.1 Candidatus Rifleibacteriota bacterium | reverse complement strand
GTTTCGTGATATACTGCGGGGTACGTCCCTGCTTCTGCCCAAAAGTGGCAGAGGCTGAAACTTATCCGAAGGGAGGTTTTCTTAGTGAAACCTTACGAAACTTTGTTCTTCACCGAACCCGGCATCGAAGACACAGCCCTTGACGCGCTCATCGGCAAAGTCGAAAATGCAATCACCAAAAATGGTGGCCAGATCGAAAAGATCGACAAATGGGGCAAAAGACCCCTGGCTTATCCGGTCGAAAAGCACACCGACGGCCAGTATGTCCTGGTTAATTTTCAGGCCACCGGCGAAGCCCTCAAAGAACTCGAAAGAACTTATCTGATCAACCAGACCATCCTGCGCTTCATGACTACCGTTCGCGGTCAGTAATGTAATATGGCTGGAAATCTCAATAAAGTCTTTCTGGTGGGTAATCTGACCCGCGATCCAGAACTCAGACACACGGCCCAGGGAACCTCGGTCGCCAACTTCAGTATTGCCGTCAACCGCTCATACAAGGGCAACGACGGTGATTTCAAAAAAGAAGTGAGCTATTTCAATATAGTAGTCTGGGGCAAAACCGGCGAAAACTGCTCGAAGTATCTTTCCAAGGGCAGATCAGTGCTGGTCGAAGGCCGTCTGGCCAATCGCAGTTACGAGACCCAGGATGGTCAGAAACGCACCATCACCGAAATCGTTGCCGATAACGTGCAGTTCCTCGGCGGTCGTGGCGACAGTCAGGACGAAGGCGGCGAAGCTTCGGGCGGCGGTGATTACGGCAGCAACTATGCCGATGGCAGTGACGACGACGCTGTTCCGTTCTAAACGGGGCGCCGGTCACTTTTTTAAAATTATTCGGAGGAATAAAAATGGCTGAATTCAAAAGACACAGACACAGAAAAGTGTGTCATTTCTGCAAGGATAAAGTAACTTTCATCGACTACAAAGATGTATCCCGCCTGAGAAGATATATCAATGATCGCGGCAAGATCACCAGCCGCAGATCGACCGGCACCTGCACCGCGCATCAGAAGCATCTCACCACTGCCATCAAGCGCGCCCGCAATATGGCTCTGCTGCCGTTCGCCAACGTCTGATCGGCCTGCTGATCGACTGAAAGCACAATAACCAGCGCAATGACTAATTCTACCGCCAGCAGAACTCTCGGCATGGCTGTCATGGCTTTAATCACCATGGCAGGGCTTGTTGCCGCAATTCAGGTTCCGCTGCTGGGAGCTCTGGTGCTGTCGCTGGCCGGAATTCCGGCATTTGTCATCATTCTGGCCTGGGGTGGCCTGTGGTTCCTTGGCTATTCAGCCCTGACCCTCACCCTGGCAGGAATCCTGGCGAGTCCGGCCACCGCTCTGACGCTGGTTCCACTGATTCTCATGCCGGCCGTGCTATTTTCGGCGGCTGTGCGCCTTGGCCTCGATCCCCTGCGGGCCATCACCCTGACCCTGTTGTCGGCAACCCTGTTCTCGACCGGGTTATGGGGAGTGACCAATGGGTTCGGCAGTGACAGTCCGTCGCTTGTTCCGGTTCGCGAAGAATTTTCGCGACAGATTGAGGTGGCTGAAGAGCGGCTGAAAAAGTTCGAGGAAAAGGGCGGCGAGTCTGCCGAGGCCATAGAAGTTGCCCGCGAGAATCTCAGACAGGTATATGATTATACTCTGCTGCTGATTCCGGCGACCTTCCTGTTTGTCTGGCATCTGATAACGCTTGCCGTCTTTTATGGTGCGGCGCAGAAATTTGCCGGGCAGATGGGGTTGGCAGTAGTTCCGTTGCCGCCATTTTCCCAATGGCGTTTCGACTGGAACCTGATCTGGCTGTTCATCGGCGGTTGGACCCTCTATCATGTGCTTGGCACAGTCGAAAGTGTGACTATCAGTTCACTGGCTCTCAATATCGGCGCCAACTGTCTGGCAATCAGCAGTATCATCTACTTTATCGCCGGTCTGTCGCTGTTGTTCTTCATGTTCGACAAATACAAGATCGGCACGGTTGCCAGGGTCGGTTTTTCATGTCTCGCGCTCGTGTTCACGCAGGCTGTTGTCTG
>JAKQKW010000324.1 GCA_029560455.1 Candidatus Rifleibacteriota bacterium | reverse complement strand
TCCATTGAAACGCGAAATCATTAAGTATCGAATAGGTTTTCAAGATTTACCTCCGCTTGAAAAATCAGAAGCAGGCAGACCCGTCTGCAAGAAATGCCTCTACCTGTAAATCAATTGAAAACCGAAAAAGGGAAAAATAATCCCTCCGGGGGCAATTATTTTTGCATGGGTTGGTCGAAAAAGCTTGAACCAACCGGGAAAATAGCCTCCCACCCGGTAATCTTGTGGCGATTCTGCATCATCATCCATTCCCGGTTTCGGCCTCAGGCCGAACCGGGGCGGCAGGCGTGCCGGGAGCGTCCAGCGCGAAGGCGTCAAGCCGCAGCGCAAGTGTTTACGAAAGTTCAGCGATTGGCTTGATCAACGCTTCTGGTCCAGCCTTGTTCTGGCTGCCAGGTTTTGACTAAGAGAACACCGGTGTCGATTCCTGAGATTATCGGCAGAAGAAAAGCCCTGAGGGCCTTTATAATTTCGGGCAAGCCCGGCACTGCCTTCTGCTTTCTTTGCCTGCTGATGAAACCTTGCCACTGCTGCTGCTTTGATTGATTACCGGAAAAATCCTCACTGAGAGCAACCGGTTCCCGATGAGGAAGTTCTGTGTGTCTTCTGCCGAAGGTCTGCTTGACTGCCTCCAGCAAAATATCAGCTTCGATGGTAAAGTTCCGGCTCAGCATCCAGATGTCGAAGTAGTCTTTTAACCTGCTGTTGGCCATGCCAAGAACTACCATTGCGTTGAATTTTTCTGCGATCACCGTTTCCGGGGAATAAGAATAAATAATCGGGCCAGGTTCAACAAGCGGGCGCGCACAGAAGCGCTGATATCTTTGATCGCCTTCTTATTCAATGGCAAGCATCTCCATATATGGCTGCATGATTTTCTGCACACGGCACACCCTGGCCGCCGCCCACAGTTCGTCAGCAGTAAAGCGCCTGGCTTTCCAGCCTTCTTTAAGGGCCTCAATTGCAACATCGAGCCCGATTTTGTTGCGATATTTGAAACAATCGGCAACCGCTCTGGCCGGATTGTGTATGCCCACTTCCGTGCCTTCGATGCGATGTGTTTATTCAGACGAGTTCAGGGTCTGCGATCAGCTGACATATTTCTGCGCTCACGCCGCATCGCCAATGTCTAAAACGCCTGAACGACGGCGAACTCGGCACCGGGTGGCTGTTTCTGGTTGAATACGGCGAAGAGTTGAAGCCGCAAGGTGGCAGTAATAATGCCATAATTGATTACCGAGAAATTCTGAACCAGCAGGAATATTCTCTTTTCGAACGACTGTGTTGGGCGATTTCCATGCAATAAACGGAGTGGGCGAGGGACGGGTATAAAAGCTTTCAGGTCGGAGAAACCAGATTGCGGGTTGCGATCTTAAACAGCCGATGATAGCGATTATCTGGTGGGTAATGTTTTGCAGCGCAATTCTTCGAGGCGTTGAAAATGAGTGTCATTAGTCAGAAGGCAGCAGTCAAAACACATGGCTGTCGCGGCAATCAGCGCATCTGGTGTCTTCAGTCTGGCGGTTTTCCGGAGAGAAATGGTTTTTTCTTTGATTTCCTGGCTAAGGCCGACTATTTGAAGCTTTTCAAGAAATCTGCGGATAGTCTGTTCGTCATTGATGGCAAGACCGGGATAAGACAGCAGTTCAATTTCAGTTACGAAAGAAACAATGAACTTTCCGTTTGGAAGCCCCTGTTTCAGTTTGCCGCCGAGGTAATACAATATGATGTTGGTATCGAGAAGGTAGTTCAATTCCACTCATCCCTGATTTTTTTCTGAAATTCAAGGGGGTTCATTTTTAATTGAATTGACCCGGCAAACTCTGATAAATCAACCTTCCTGGCGGTTTTCAAATTCAAAATTTTTTCACACTCAAGCCAGTCTTTGTAGTCTATTTGAACGGCTATTGGCTCATTGTTTTCGTCAGTAAGAATTTTTTTCTTGATATTCATAAACCCTTCCGCCAGATGAAGAATCATTTTAGCTTCTACAACTGATATTACCTGAAAACATCGATTTTGCAAAGATTACGTATAAGCCTTCAAAAATTTCAGAACATACAGCCGGTTTTCGACTGCCACCGGGTATAGAGACGCAACAGACAGCAGTGTGGAGGCTAATAAGAGTTTGTTTTTGTAGCAATGTTGTCTGGCCCGATATGCGAATCTCAGATTTTTTCAGGCCTGACGGTAAAATTCGCCGGGATTTTGCCCATGCTGAAGGTTGTTAAAGAAAGAGTCGCCGTCTTTAATCAGCTTGTAAAAACTTTTTCTGCCCGTCTGTGAGACAGCCTTTTTCAATTTTGCAAAGTTGAGGGTTGATGGCGGGGGCTTAAATGTCGATAACCTGAACAGGATTTTTTATAAGGAGGGTGTATCGAGTATGAGACCTTACGAAAATTCATTTGTGGCCTGGAATAACAAGAGTTCTGATTCTAAGAAAAAGGAAAAGGCTGCGCGGGTGTTTGTCGATATCGACCAGTTCTCAGATGGTTCGACCGACAGGGATCTGCTGCTGACAGCCATGTCTGCCTGAAAAAATGGAAGAAGCCCTTGCAAATGGCGTTTTAATGTATAACGCCAAGCTTCTCGAGCACGACCCCCTGACTGAAAACCAGGAAGGGGGCCGTCTCACGTCAATCATTTCGCAGCTGCAGAAAGACAATCTCTGGGAAGGCTTCACGAAAGAAGCTGACATTGCTCCGATGAAGCGCCTGCGCGAGATTCACGACCCCGAATTTCTCAATGATCTGCATAAAAGAAGCTACAGCGGGCTTGAACAGCTTGACGAAAAGACCCCACTGATCAAGGAATCTTTTGAAATCGCGCGTTTCGGCGCCGGTGGCGTGCTTGACGCTGTTGACATGGTCATGGAAAGCCGGGCGGCGAATGCCTTCTGTCTGACTGCAATGCCTGGCCATCACGCCGGTATCGCCAGTTCGGGCTTTGGCAGTCTGGTTAACCCGATGGCGGCCGGCGCCCACTATCTCACCAAAAAATACGGCCTTAAGCGGGTAGTGATAATCGATCTTGACGCCGAGCACGGCAGCGGCACCCAGGAAATCTTTTACGCCCGCAAAGACGTGATGACGGTTTCCCTGCATGAATACCCGGGTGTGACCGGCACGGGCCATTACGAAGAACTCGGGGCGAAAGGCGCACTCGGTCACAACCTCAATGTGCCATTCGCTTCTGGCTATGGTGACCGCGAATACCGCGTCTGTATCAACGAAGTGGTCGACAAGATTCTCTGGCAGTATATGCCCGAGTTTTTCATCGTCGGTTTCGGCACCAATGTGCTCAATGATGACCCGGCATCGCATCTGCGCGTAACCGAAAACGGCCTGCTCGACATTTTTCGGCAGGTTATGGAACTGGCGCGGCGCATCTGCGGCGGCCGGCTGATATCGGTGCTCGAAGGCGGCACGCCGGGTAATCTGATGGCGCGGGCGACTTCACAACATTTTAGTTTATTGCTCAATAAAAATATATCTGCTGTCGATAAGGTGAACAAAGACGAACTTATCTCATACGCAGATTGGTACGGCTATGCAAAATTACTCAAGGCGCAATTCAAGAAATACTGGAAACTATGATTCATCCAAATCGGATAGACCGGAGGTCAGAGATGAAAAGGTTTAATTCATTCAGGGCCAAAGATCCTGTCCTTGCAGCCATCATATCGATGGGGCTGGCCTTCGCAG
The DNA here is from genome assembly GCA_029560455.1 of Candidatus Rifleibacteriota bacterium. Next base: position 295 of record JAKQKW010000324.1, on the reverse strand, counting down.
CACCTGCAATGACAAGAGCTCAGTCGGCCATGGGCGACTGGGAAGAAGTTGGCCCGGCCGGGCAATCGGCCCAGCAGCAGTTGATGTCGGCACCGCCACGTGTTGCGGCGGCCCCGTTGGGTCAGGCGAGTTACCGGCCACCGGTCGAGCCTCCGGTAAATGCTTCCAGGAACAGCGTCGCGCCACGAGCTGCGACTGCCAAAGCAGCTGCTCCGGCACAGGTCGCTGCCGCGCCGAGCCCATACTACGTGGTTCAGGCCGGCGATACGCTGCCGAAAATTGCCATGAAAGTCTA
>JAKQKW010000323.1 GCA_029560455.1 Candidatus Rifleibacteriota bacterium | reverse complement strand
TCGTTGATTTTGCTTGTCTGCAGATAGGCGGCAAGATCGCGCTCGCGATTGATTCGCGCCGCTCTGACAACTCCCTTCTGCCATTCGCTGATGTAGGAAAGCTGCCCGCGCAGCCGCTCTGCCTCATCGCGTGCCAGCTGCTGCTCCTGTTTGTCGGTGGCTATCGCAGCCGCCTGTTCATAGAATGTTATCGACGATTCAAGATTGCCTACCAGAATGTTTTCGAAAAAGCCACGCCGGCAAAACGTTGTCATGTCGCTGGCGCGTGCTGGATCACGGTATTTTTCGAGCAGGGCCATGGCAAGACCGTGGTCTTCGTGGCGAAGAATGCTGTGGTCTGCGATGATGGCACTTTCGTAAAGATCGACCGCTTCGCTCTTTTTGCCATGATGCCAGGATTCCATGGCCTGTTTCAGCAAAAACCGCCCTTTGGCCGGGTCTGCTTCCTGGCCGATTACCAGACACTGAAGATTCGATGGCTCGACCGGAACCTCAGCATTAACCGGGGCAGAGAATATCAGGGCGGCAAGAACCGCGGCTGAAAATGCATTTTTCATAAGCAAACTCCTTTTTCGATAAACAGGCCGGACCGCTGTTTTGTTGTCAGTCCTGCAGGCGCATCGGCTGGTCAATGAAGATCGCCGGGTTCATCAGGCGCGGCGCACCGGTAATAACCGGCTTGAATTGCATCTGATCAAGAATTTCTGTCTGCATGTCGATGCCTGGCGCGATTTCGAGCAGGCGCAGACCGTCTTTTTCGAGTCTGAAAACGCCACGCTCGGTGACGTAAGTTACTTCGGTGCCCTTTTCAAGAGCATAACGGCCACTGAAAGTTATCTGCTCGACTTTTTTAACAAACTTGGCAGTTTTGCCTTCAGTCACAATCTTTATCCGGCCGTCCTGCTGCTCGGTTTTCAGGCCATCAGCGGTAAAGGTGGTGCAGAAGACCACCCGGCGGGCGTTCTGGGTAATGTTGATGAAACCACCACAGCCGGCAAATTTCGGTCCGAACTTGCTGACGTTGACGTTGCCCTCTTCGTCGACCTCTCCGGCACCAAGAAAGGCGATGTCGAGGCCGCCGCCGTCATAAAAGTCGAACTGTGACGGCTGCGGCAGAACCGCTGAGGGGCTGTAGGACGCACCAAACGAGAGCCCTGAAGCCGGCAGCCCGCCAATCGGGCCGGATTCAACCGTCAGGGTCATGCGGTCGCGCAGATTCTCTTCGCGGGCAACATTGGCGACGCCCTCGGGCATGCCGATGCCAAGGTTCACTGTGCAGTTGCCGAGCGGCAGCAGCTCGACCATGCTGCGCCGGGCGATGATCTTGCGGATGCTCATTTCCATGGGCTTGAACAGAGAATCTTCCGGGAACTGTACCTGCCCGGAATAATACGGGCAATACTGCTCAAGAAAGGTCTGCATGTGCAGCTGCGGTTCTTTCGCCATGTCGACGAGAACGACGTAATCGACGAGAATGCCGGGAATTTGCACGAACAGCTGATTTATGCCGCCGCCGCGTGCGAGGCGCATTACCTGGCAGATGACGATGCCGCCGCGCTGTTTGGTTGCCATGGCCTGCGAAAGCGCGTCGAGCGGGGCAACTTCCTGTTCCATGCTGATATTGCCGAATTCATCGGCGGTGGTGCCGCGAATCAGGCATACATCGATGCCGAAGTGCTTGTAGCGCAGATAGTCATGATCATCGAACCTGATGACTTCGACGATATCTTCGGTGGTGCAGTTGTTGATCTTGCCGCCCTGCAGGCGTGGGTCGACGTAGGTCTGCAGGCCGACGTGGGTGATGGTGCCGGGCTTGCCGGCGGCAATGTCGCGGAACATGTGCGAAATGACGCCCTGTGGCAGGTTGTAGGCCTCAAGCTTGTTGTCGAGGGCCAGTTGGCCCAGCCGGGGCGCGAGGCCCCAGTGACCGCCGACGGCGCGTTTAACCATGCCTTCGTTGCCAAAATGGTTAAGGCCGCGGGTTTTGCCGTCGCCCTGGCCGGCCACAAAATATAATTCGAGGTTGCGTGGGTGACCTTCGGCGAGAAAACGCTTTTCAAGGGCTGATGTCAGCGCCTCGGGGTGGCCGCTGCCGACGAAACCGCCGACAACGACGCGGTCATTATCTTTTATCAGTGATGTGGCCTGTTCGATGCTGATCAGTTTTGATTTCATTTTACCTCTCCATTTTTCGGGCTGTCAGGGCGCAATAAACATTGGAGCGCATTTATTCGTTAATATACCGTTTCATGGGTTCGGCCAGATACCCGGTTTCAAAAATACATGAGAGATGCCCGTTGCGGCTGTTATAGTAGCTGATATCGCAGTCAGAAAGCAGCGGCCGGGCCTCTTCCGCCTGTTCGGTCGTAAACATCAGATCCGATTCGTCGATGATCATGCGCACCGGCAGTTTGAGTTTGCCGAGAGCCTGAGCCAGCGTTTCGCCTGGCTGACAGAGGTCGAACAGACCATTTGCCTTGGCGATATAGACGTAGGCGTTCGGGTCGAAAAACTGCATGCGGGCCAGAACCGATTGTTCAATACCCTCTTCGACAAGGAAGCGCCCCTTGAAGCTGATATACGGGTTGTCGCTGGTTATGAATGCCGGGTCAAGGAACTTGCGACCGAAGTTGGTGTGCGACCAGTGATCGGTGCGGGTCGCGGTCAGCAGCATTTTGAACGCAAGCAGCAGGCCGCGGTGTGGTGGTTCACTGCCGTAATAATTGCCATTCTGCCATTTTTCGTCGAGCATTATCGCTTCGATACCAAGCTGATTTGGAACCATCAGGCATGCCGGGCGCACCATCGGTGTGGCGACGACGGCGATGACGCGCTCGACCATTTCCGGAAAATATTTGGCCCAGAGATATGACTGCAGGCCGCCCATTGATGGCCCGAGCACGAAACGCAGTTTTTTGACGCCGAGATGGTCGATCAGACGCCGCTGCAGCATGACCACGTCATCGAGCGTAAAAATCGGAAAATTCATGCCGTATGGTTTGCCGGTTTCGGGGTCGATCGACGCCGGCCCGGTGGTGATAACGGTCGGGCTGTTGAAGTTGATGTTACTGATACTGTCTGAGCAGACGACGAAATATTTGTCGGTGTCGATGGTTTTGCCGGGGCCGATCAGGCTGTCCCACCAGCCTGGTGCCGGGTCGCTTTCGTTATATCGGCCGGCCGCATGGCTGGTGCCGGTAAAATAGTGGCAGACGAGAACAGCGTTATCTTTGCTCTTGTTTAGCCTGCCGTAAGTTTCATAACCAAAGCTCACCGGAATAGTTTTTTTGCAATGCAAAAAAGTGTATTTGCCCGCATCAAACCTGATTTTTTCTGTCAGCATCCGCGATTTTCCCTTCGCAAACCTTCGATCTTGCTGCGTATTTTAACGCAAAACTGTGCATCTGCGCAAAGCTAAAGTACATAGAATTTGCAAAAAATGTTATTTCGCGATACTATTTCAGCAGATAGGGAAATTTGGCGGGGTAACAAGCTTCGTTTGTGACTGAAAAAGCATAATATACAGGTGTCACAGGGCTTTTCTCCTTTGTCAGTTGACTCATAGTGGCAGATTTTTTCTGTTTCTGGCTCAACTGGCCTGACAATGGAGTAGTAACGTGAAACTTAAGAGAGCGTTTTTTTTGGCATTGCTGTTTTGTTGCTTCTTGTCGCCCGTCAGCGGGCAACTTTTTCTTTACGACTACGGGACAGAAAATTTTGCCTGGCAGGCTGGCTCAACCAATGGAACCGGTGGGCAGAGCAAAGAATCTGACCATCTTTATCTATATGCAACCCAGAATAATGCGCGCAGAACCTATGTCACAACCAACCAGGTCAACCTGACAAATGTCGACTATATCCACGTTAAGTGGCTGAACGAAGGCGGCAATGACACCGATGTGCGCTCGTATATTGTAGCATCGACCGATCAAAATGGCGCTCAAACGGTTTTTAATCGTAGATATGAGCGACAACGCGGCTTTGGCATGCGAACCGATGTTCTCGATGTGAGCGGTCTCGCTGGCCCTCATTATATACGCCTTCATGCCAATCGGAATGCTGCCGGCGGGAACTCTTATCTGAGAGTCTATCAGGTCTGGATTCCAGGCCCATTAGCGCCAGGGCAGGTTAAACTCAAAACTACCGCCGCCGGAAACCAGATTTCCTGGGTCGATGGCGGCAATAACGGCAGCACAACCCTTATTCGTTACAATATTGGCCGGAGCAATACCCGTGGTGGGCCATATACACCGGTTGGCAATACTACCAGCCTTTCCTGGACAGACACTACCGCTGTGCCGGGTACGGTCTATTACTACGCTGTTAATGATCAGAACAGCATGTATACTACCTCCTGGTCCGGGGAGGTAGTCGGGTTTCACCCTGTTGCCGGCGCCACGAAAGATTGCCAGATTTATAAGAACGAGCAAGTTGTCAGGGCTCGCTGGCCAATCTACGAAAATGAAATCGTTAAAACCTTTGTTGGCCTGTCGACGGTCAAAGGCGAAGCCAATATCGTTGATTTTATCGATGTGGGCCATGCAACCGAGCATACGTTTGCCGGTGTTTCACTTCAGCCAGGTCAGGACTATTATGTTACGGTCAAGGTTCAGGATACCACCGGAAATCTTAATGGCTACGGAACTTCTACCTGTTCTTCAAGGGGATTTCGCCTTGTTACTGAACGTGACCTCATTGATGTGGCTTCCAGTACATATTTTAATAACGCCCTTGCAAGAGTAAATACCGAGGTCAACCCGACCGGCAGTGTCTACAGCACTCCTTTTGCCGATGGGGTTCTCAGGCGATACCGCGCCCCAATTATCCTTACTGAGCCAGGCATAGAGTCACGCATCAATGCTCCGGTCGAAATTACAGTTGGCGGAACCGGCTTCGCAGGCAATCTGGCTGGCGCGCAACAGCAGCTAAGAATTGCCGATGAATGGGGAAACGAGGTTCCGTGCAAGGTGTTTGCTTATGCAGCCGGGCAATGTACCGCCACTATAATTGCCAACCTTCCCAAAAATTCAAGCAAGACCTACTGGGCTTTCTGGGGGGCCGGCAGCACCAACTATTTTGAGCCTGGTTTTGTCAGCAGTACTAACGAAACCTCACAAAGAGAATGGACAAGATATTACTCGCGCAAGTTACTTCCTGCTGGTATTGAGGGTGATGCATTGTCTTCATGGACAAGACTTACAGTAACTGTCGGCGACTGGTATGACAGGGGAGGAACATGGGTGACGCTGCCCTGGGCTTTTCCGTATTTTGCTGAAACCAGAACCAACTGGTATGTTGGTATTAAAGGGATTCTTACCGGTGAAGCTCATACAGCTGGTGGATATACGCAGTATACCAACACCTGGACAGACTTTATCGAGACTGATGCAAACCGCAGTATGATTTCGGCACTCTGGCAGGATACTTCGGTTCGAGAAACTGATACTCAACCTCAGAATATCGGCTTCTACACTCTCCAGAAAAGTCTTGGTGACCCGGATGCACGACAGGGTTTTTACTGGCGTGCTAACAGATATGGTTTGCTTGATAATATTTATCAGTTTCAGACTTTCCTTTATCAATACGGTGATATTGCACATCGTTACGATTACCTTTCCTATGACGGCCTCTGGACCAAAGAGGCATACGATAACCCGGTAAACGTACCGCCGCATCACACCGTCGGCATAAGTGCCAACAACGGCACTGACTATCTCTGGTCTACCCCGCTGATTGAGGGTAATACCATGACCCCGACCTCATTTTTTCAGTATAAAAATGCGGTTTCTGCCGCTCTGGGCACCGTTGAAGATGCTTCGGCCATTCCTGGCGGCACAACCTGGCGCTGGGGTGGTCATTTTGACTCCCACGTTTTTGACAGTCGCATCTCTACCCCTGAATGGCAGAGGATATACTACGAAGTCACCGCCGGTGGCGGGCGTGTACATTTTTACGTTCGCACAGGCTCGACGCCTGAGCCCGACGGAAGCTGGACTAGCTGGAGTCTTGTTGCTCAGAACGTTACGGGTAACGGCAATCAGTCGCTTCTGACTCAGGAAAAGCAGAGATATATTCAATATCGCTGTGTGTTTATAAAAGATGCGGCTGGTGACAACCCGGTTCTAAACCGGGTGGAATTCAGGTGCCGAGGTTTTGAGATCGTCAGTGTCGTGGCTGATACACCCGAAGGAGTGACTCAGGGCCAGGAGAATATTCCTGTCACAGTTACCGTTAAGAACTATGACCCGTTGAATCCTGTCAGTGTTGCCACAATAACCCCGCTTTTGTCTCTGGGGTCTTATACATACACCCTGGTTTCACCCGTAAGCATGCCGCATTCAATTGCGGCCGGCGGTCAGGCCGATTTTATTTTTTCTGTCAATGTGGCAGAAGATTCTCCGGTAGGCACCTCAACTCTTGATGCAGTGGCCACTGCTACCATCGGAGCGCAGACGTTTTCTGACAACGGGGCTGATGTGCTTGATACCTGGGAAGTAAGAAAAAAAGCCGAGCTTGAGATCGAGCAGGTTGATGCCACTCCTTTAACTGTCAACAAAGGTCAGACCGTGCGTGTCAGAATGATGATCAAAAATTCCGGCGGTACTCCGTTCTACTTTGATGATGCCGATCTTAGCATTTCAACTGGCTATGACATCACTCTTAACGAGCCGGCACCGAACACTCTCGTTGGGCCTGGTGAAACAATGATCGCAACCTTCACTGTCTTTATCAAGACCGATTGCGATTCCGGCCCTGTAACACTTGACGGCTCTGCATCGGGGCGAAATAAACTGAGTAACAAGCTGGTCAGCGACACTACTGCCCAGATCACCGACAGCTGGACAGTTCAGAATCCTGCCAATCTGGTAATTGAGTCTGTCGTCGCCTCAGATACGGTTTATCGCGGGCAATCCGCCATACCGGTATTTCTTAAAGTTATAAACATGGGTGAGGCTCTTGCCTATTGGGATTCGTCGGAAGTTTTGCTTTCTTTCGGGACATACGATGCAAAAGTCCCGCATTCTCTATTTCCGATAGATGTTTACGGCGGGCTTTCACAGATTGCTGAATACTGGGTCAGTGTTGCGGCCGACTCTGCAACCGGCACGTCAGATGTCGATGCCAGTGTTAAATTCAGGGACGGTAATACCAGCGATGATTTTGAAATATTCAACGCTCTTTTTCCGACGCAATGGTTGATTATTGGTGAAAAAGTTAAAATATTCAAAGACTCAGCGTTGCTTTTTGAGTCTGCAAGTTTCAACCTTCCCTCTGCCGGGGTGGTCGACGTTTTTTGCCGGTCAGAAGATCTTGCGCCTCTGAAAGAATATACAATCAGGTGGTACAAACCAGATGGCAGCGAGTTCGCCGTAACTGCACCACCAAAAACCAGCGATGCCTCAGGAACTATCTCACACCAGATCGCGATCGACAACAATCCAGCCAATATGGGCAACTGGCGTGTTAAGGTTACTAACCCGCTCAACACCCATATTGCCTGCGAGAACATTTTTCAGATCGTCAGCCCTGCAAACCCCTCTATTATAGTTTCTCTGCCCACAAAGGTTTCTGTCGGTCAGCAGTTCAATGCATCGGCGACAATAATCAACAACGGCGGGGCATTGTTTAAAACAGCCTACCCGGGAACTCTTCTCAAGGGGGGAGCAGGTGGCGATGCGACATTTATTGTCGGCCCTGTGCCTGCTTTGCAGGATGTCTCTGGTAACGGCGTTGCGACATTCAGCTATCAGCTGCAGGCTGACACTGCTGGCACCTTTACACTGCGAGGTACTGTGTATGGCTACGATGGCAATTCAGACGCTTTCCTCACAGCTGCGACTCACACTTCTAATATCTGCACGATTCAGACGCCGCCAAACTTAAGTGTGGTATCGATCACTGAGGCATATAACAACGTCTACTGCAACCAGCAGAACCTGACTGTAACCATGCGCATTCGCAACAACGGACAAGCTGACGCAGTTGTAGAGGCGGCGTCATTGACCTTCAGTCTCGGAACTCATAATCAGAAGATCAACCCGCCGGCGACCTTCCCATTTGTTCTTGCAGGTGGTGGCGCAACTGTCGATATGGTTTTTACCGTCGATGTCGCGATTGATTCCGCAGCTGGTAACGTTGCAGTTGGTGGCTCTTTCAGGGCTTATGATGCGAACAATCCAGTTTCAATTTTCGGAATAACGGGCGGAGCAGGGGCCTGGACCATCCAGGCAGTGGCCGGTATCTGTGCGGCAGTTTCTTCTTACAATCCAGAACAATATGCCTTCAATGTTGGCCAGACTGTGTACGCCCGCTTTATAAATCTTCCACTCAACACCCAGTATCGCGTGAGATTTTATAACAACTCTCCAACAGGTGGTGCGAGAGTATTTACGTCTCCAACCCTGAATTCTGGCGCATACGGTATTTGCGACAGCTCTTACATACTTGACCCGGGTCTTGGTTCGACCCTCAGGCAAAGATGGCGAGTCAGCATAGATGTTGGCGGCACTTACAATACCGAAGGAACGCTGGTCGGTTACCAGTATTTTGACGTACAGAACCCCGGCAATCTGCAGACAGGACTGACCCTGTCGCCAACCTCGCTTTTTGTTGGCGAAACATTCTCGGCCACTCTTGTGGCCACAAACACTCAGACTGCGGGCTCAACGATTGCTTCGACGACACCGGCAGAATTGCAGAAAACAGCGGCAAGCACCGGGAATGCAGTTAAAATTCAGGGCCCCCTGCCGGCAATTGCTTCTATTCCACCGGCTTTACCCGGCGTTTTCAACTGGACATTCGAAGCAACTGCAGATACGACAACTGTTGGCAGCTTTTCGATGACGGCACAACTTGCCAATTCAGCAGCAGGTTTTGATGCAAACACGGGGGCTGCGGTCAATTCAAACAAGGCGCTTTCAAACTCAATTTTCATTTATCGTCGAGGCATAACGATCGGCAGTGCGACAATAGATTTCGGAACCATCCTTCCGGGAGATACAGGTTCAATTCTATATTTTGACGTGGTCAACAGCGGGAATTACCCTCTCTCGAACGTCAAATGGACATTGGCTGACATGAAAAACCAGTGGAACAATTATATTTCAAAGGCCAATCTTGCGATCGATCCTTCGAATTTTTCAATACCCGTTTCTGACAAAATCGTTGTAAATGGGCTTTTGGCAATACCTTACAATCAGGCTTCCGGTAGTTATGCTGCCGCCATGAGTGTCTATGAAGACCTGAACGGAAACAGCAATCGCGATTTTACCGAGCCAGTCAGTCTTTTCACTGTTAAAGCAGTTGTTCCGAGCGCAAAAAAGATAGTTATTTCAGATCAATTCATAGATCTTGATAACTGGTCGCAGGGGCAGACTACCGTAGTAAAAAAAGTTAACTTTTTCAATGGCGGAAATCTTGATCTTGTAAATCTTAAAGTCTCACCCCCGCTGGGCAGTGCCACCTTTATAACCGTTTTACCC
>JAKQKW010000304.1 GCA_029560455.1 Candidatus Rifleibacteriota bacterium | reverse complement strand
GGAAATCATGCTCACCTCACTGCAGGCCCCCGCCACCTGGGAACCGACCGACCGCTGGGACGACGAAAAAATGGATGTCTGGTTCAAGACCGAACTGAAGAACGGCAACCAGCTCGGCCTCGCCCCGACCCACGAAGAACCCCTGACCAAGCTGATGAAAAAGTTCATCAATTCCTATAAAGACCTGCCGGTTTTCGCTTATCAGTTTCAGACGAAGTTCCGCAACGAAACCAGAGCGAAATCAGGCATTCTGCGCACCCGCGAATTCATCATGAAAGATCTGTATTCGTTCGGCCGCAATCAGCAGGACCTCGACGAATATTACGAAAGGGCCAAAGCCGCTTACGTAAAAATCTTCGATCGCCTCGGCCTCGGCAAAATCACCTACGTAACCTTTGCCTCGGGCGGCACTTTCTGCAAATTCAGCCATGAATTTCAGACCCTGTGTGAATACGGTGAAGACCTGATCTACATCAACGAAGAAAAGAAAATCGCCATCAATCGCGAAATCTTCACCGACGACATCATCAGCGAATTCGGCCTTAAGCGCGAAGACTTCGTCGAAAAGAAATCGATCGAAGTCGGCAATATCTTCAAGCTCGGCACCAAATTTTCTGACGCCCTCGGCCTGCACTATGTCGGCGAAAACGGCGAAAGATTCCCGGTCGTTATGGGCAGCTACGGCATCGGGCCGGCCCGCACCATGGGTACCATCGTCGAAACCTGCAACGATGACAAAGGCATCATCTGGCCGAAGAACATCGCCCCCTATCACGTCCACATCATCTCTCTCGGCAAAGAAGACACCATCGCCGCCGAATCAGAAAAACTCTACAATCTGCTCAACGCCAACAATATCGAAACCCTCTGGGATGACCGGCCGAACGTCAACCCGGGCGCCAAATTTGCTGATTCAGACCTCATCGGCTGCCCGATCCGCATTACCGTCAGCAGCAAGAACCTCGAAAACAAACAGTATGAAGTCAAGAGACGTGCCGGCGGCAACGCCGAATTCATACCGCAGGAAAACATTCTCGCCTTTCTTGCGAATGAACTGAAATAAA
>JAKQKW010000303.1 GCA_029560455.1 Candidatus Rifleibacteriota bacterium | reverse complement strand
TGTTGCCATGATTTCGCAGTTCTTGCTGAAGAATCGTCGGAATAATTTCTTCCGGTCATTAATTATTTCTACTTTTCCGGGCCGGCGCGCGTTTCTTCAGAAAAAAGAAGGGGCCGCCAGAATTTTTCTGGCGGCCCCTGGTTGGTGAGCGTTTATTTCAGTTCATTCGCAAGAAAGGCGAGAATGTTTTCCTGCGGTATGAATTCGGCGTTACCACCGGCGCGTCTTTTGATTTCGTACTGTTTATTTTCGAGGTTTTTGCTGCTGACGGTAATGCGGATCGGGCAGCCGATAAGGTCTGAATCGGCGAATTTGGCGCCCGGGTTGACGTTCGGCCGGTCATCCCAGAGGGTTTCGATGTGGTTGGCGTTGAGCAGATTGTAGAGCTTTTCTGACTCGGCGGCGATGCTGTCTTCTTTGCCGAGAGAGATGATGTGAACGTGATAGGGGGCGATGTTCTTCGGCCAGATGATGCCCTTTTCGTCGTTGCAGGTTTCGACGATGGTGCCCATGGTGCGGGCCGGCCCGATGCCGTAGCTGCCCATGACGACCGGGAATCTTTCGCCGTTTTCGGCGACGTAGTGCAGGCCGAGGGCGTCAGAAAATTTGGTGCCGAGCTTGAAGATGTTTCCGACTTCGATCGATTTCTTTTCGACGAAGTCTTCGCGTTTCAGGCCGAATTCGCTGATGATGTCATCGGTGAAGATTTCGCGGTTGATGGCGATTTTCTTTTCTTCGTTGATGTAGATCAGGTCTTCGCCGTATTCGCACAGGGTCTGGAATTCATGGCTGAATTTGCAGAAAGTGCCGCCCGAGGCAAAGGTTACGTAGGTGATTTTGCCGAGGCCGAGGCGATCGAAGATTTTTACGTAGGCGGCTTTGGCCCTTTCGTAATATTCGTCGAGGTCCTGCTGGTTGCGGCCGAACGAATACAGATCTTTCATGATGAATTCGCGGGTGCGCAGAATACCGGATTTCGCTCTGGTTTCGTTGCGGAACTTCGTCTGGAACTGATAGGCGAAAACCGGCAGGTCTTTATAAGAATTGATGAACTTTTTCATCAGTTTGGTCAGAGGTTCTTCGTGGGTCGGGGCGAGGCCGAGCTGGTTGCCGTTCTTCAGTTCGGTCTTGAACCAGACATCCATTTTTTCGTCGTCCCAGCGGTCGGTCGGTTCCCAGGTGGCGGGGGCCTGCAGTGAGGTGAGCATGATTTCC